>JAYKIM010000144.1:0-10500 GCA_035286245.1 Cyanobacteriota bacterium
CACTAAGCCGAGATGGTCTAAATTCTCGATTTGCAAGGGAGGAACCTACCGCTAGAAGGACTACCTTTTAGCCTAAAACACCACACATCTTTTATTCCCTGTCAACCTGCGGAATGTAGGTTTCACCATAGAAACCAAGCTCTTTAAGGGCATAGAAAATTCCCTGCGAACAGGTCTGGCTAACCGCCGTTGACCGGTGGAATTAACACCACTTCATCCCCCTCGGCCAGGGCGGCGGTGGCAGGCACAATCTGGAGATTGACCCCCAACTGGGTGAGATCGCGCCAGGGCTCCAATTCGGGATACTCTGTCAGCACCCGATCCAGCACAGCCCCCACCGGGCTATGGGCGGCGAAGGTCCACTTTAACTCTGACACCCCATAGACCTCTCGGTAGATAGCAAAGAGTTTGACGGTGATGGTAATTGGATCCATAGTCTGACCTTAACTCTTGGTGGCTTTCAGATTCCTTGCCTGACTCAGGGGTAAGGGGGGAAGTAGTAGAAGCTTCAGTATAGAAAATTCTGCACAAAGGCATCAGCCGCCACTACCCGGTTGCGCCCAGCCTGTTTAGCGCGATATAGGGCAGCATCAGCGCGCCTTAACAAGGTCTCTAGGCGGTCTCCTGGTTTTGCCAGGGCAACACCAAAGCTGGCTGTTACCGGACCCACACTGGGGTGGGGGTAGTTGGCTAGCCCTTGTCGTAGCCGCTCAGCGGTTTGATACAGTTCTTGGGCAGTGGTGCCAATTAATATGATCAGGAACTCCTCACCCCCCCATCGAGAGGCAATATCGGTCTTTCGTAAGCCTTGCTGAAATAATTGAGCCGTCTGCACCAAGACCTGATCGCCAATGCCATGGCCAAAAGTATCATTAATCCGTTTGAACCGGTCAATGTCAATCAGCATCACCCCAATCGCCTCTGTCTGATCCTCCAGCACCGCTTCTAGGGCACGGCTAGCGGCCCGACGATTAGCCAAGTTGGTTAGGTGATCGATATCGGCTTTAACCGCCTGAGCCTGAACCTGGGAAAAGGAGCTTTGTAAACTGGCTACGGTAGTAAATATCGCAATATAGAGGGGATGGGCCAGAATCATGTGGAGCAAGTAGGAAAAGATATGTTCTTGCACGGGTAGTTTCTGCTCTATCCAGATGCGCACGATCCCGGCTACCCCTAGGCAAAGATAAATAAACCCCGATAGGACCAGGGCTTGTTGCTTCTTCAGGAAGAGAAACAGAAGGATATAAAGTAGGGGAAACCACTGGGCAAAGGTGGTTAATTTGTAAGTGTCTGAGGCCGGTATGTAGCCCCAAATAATAGCCTGTAATACCAAGAATTGATATATTGTAATTACCCCTACGGTGCCAATTAAAGAGACCTTATAGACACGAGAATTGATCTGTAAGAGGCCTAGGGACGCAGTAATTAAACTCAACATGAGCGGATAGGCCAAACGATCAATGGGGTTGACCCTGCCTAGAATTAGGGCTTCATAGAGCCATAGACTAGAGAGCAGCAGCAGGAATAAACTAAACAGAACTTTTAGCCAGCGTTGGCGTAGTTCTTGCAAGCTCCTAACCTGATTTAGCTGAGAAGCCTCTGTTTTAAACTGTTCTGCCATAGTTGCATTGCTGGCTTTAGTAAAGCGCTGTTTCCTCTTGACCAAATCAAGCATGCCCCAAGCCTGTTTCAGGGCCTGTGATCGGCGTCTAAATCCAAAATTTTTCAGCCATTTCCCTGAGGCTCTGGTTGGTTGTGGGAAATGGTCGATGACGGCTGGCTCCTATCAACCCCTGGGGAGTATAGGTTATCCACAGATTGAGATAAAACTGTGGATAACCCCAAGGCTGATTATAAAAAACTTGATCTCTAGGGCAAGAAGTGTTTGATTATATTGATTTTTAGACGGCCTAGATCGGTCCTGGATCCTTTGCTGCCTGTGGAAAACTGCTAGTCTACTGAGACTAATTCCTCAGAGCACCTCAACCTGAAATTCTAGAGCAACCATTCTAGCCCCAGACCCCAGCGGTTATCCTGCCCCAGGTTAGATCGCTGCCACTGCCAGTCTGTTCCTAGGCGTAGGTGGGGGGTCAGAGCATACCCCAGGGTTACCGTAGTTAGACCTGCTTCCTGTATCTGACCAGGGGCGATCCACTGCTGACTGAGGCTAAGGTCGGTGCCCCCGCCGCGGGATGGAACCACCACAAGTCGTAGCCCCAGGCTGACCCCAGTGCTGCTATAAGTTGTTGTCGTCAGGCTGCGGTAGCCGAGGGTAGGGGCTAGGTTAAGGTAGCCCCCTAGGGGAAGAAGGTAGTAGCGGGCTTCCACACCGTAGGATTGGAGATCGCCGGTGCCACTTTGCCCATAGTCAGCCCCAGCGGCTAACCCCTTACCGGGCACTAAAAAAAGATCCTCTAGCCCCACTTGCCAGCCTCCCACCTGCTCCCTGGAGGGAAACTGGGTATAACTGACCCGTAGCCGGGGACGAAAAGCCGGAACCTGCCGAATTTCCATCTCCACCTCTGGTATCTGCTGGAGCCAGCGTCGCAGCACTGGACTTTGCTCGAGGATGGCTGGGTCTAGATCGAGGGGAGGGCTTTGAAGTTGTCTGGAATCGGCAACTTCAATCTCCAGGGGGCTGTTCCCTTCCGGTAGAGCCAATACCTGACAGTCCGTAGTTCCGATCGCCCCCTGGGGGGAAATCGGACAGGCCAAGAGGGTTAGGTGGGGTAGGGCGATGGCGGAGATCGCCGCCATCAACCCTACCCTGGCCACGGAGCTAATGCACTTGACCACGGGTGGCGGTGACATCAATGGGCTTGAGCAGATAGAGTTGCACCATCTGCCAGCCAATGGTGGCGACTTGGGGAATCTTAGCGAACCATTGTAGCAGTTTAGGTTGGTTGGAGGCAGCGGTTTTCCCTAACCTGGCATTGGCCGCCGCCGCCACATCCAGCCGTCTAAAGAAGTCAGGATGCGCCACATTCAAAATCACTGGAAACACCCGGCCAGCGGTCTCATTGGTTTTTTCAATCACCTCAATATCGTAGTCCCGGGCATTCAGACCCAGGGCGGCGTAAAAGTCACGGCGCTGCAGGTCATTCAGGTACATGGTGGCAAACACCGACAGTAGAAAGAACCGGCACCACAGCTTAGCTCGCCAATCGTTGAGGATTTGGGGCTGGGCCTTCATCAGGGCGGAGAAGAAATCACCGTGGCGATTTTCATCCTGGCACCAGTTTTCAAAGAAGCGGAAGATGGGATACACCTCGTTTTCAGGGTGAGACTCTAGATGGCGGAAAATGGTGATATACCGCCAGTAGCCAATTTTCTCCGACAGGTAGGTGGCGTAGAAAATAAACTTGGGCTTAAAGAAGGTGTACTGCTTACTCTTGGTTAAAAAACCCAGGTCCAGTTGTAGATTAAAGTCCGCCATAGCCTTGTTGAGGAAGCCAGCATGGCGAGCCTCATCCCGGGACATTAAGTTAAAGCATTCGGCCAATAGGGGACTCTTATTCTTGAGGCGACGTCCCAATTCTTTGTAGAGCAGGAAGCCAGAAAACTCTGCCGTGCAGGAGCGCTCTAGAAACTCTACGAATAATCGGCGGGTTTCACCATCGATATGGTCCCAGGATTGATTAAAAACCTCGTTACGAACGAAGTGGTGGCGATTGTAGTCCGCCCGAAACTCCTCCAGAATGGCCTGTAGTTCCTCCTCGTTGACCGAGATATCCATAGCGGCCATCTCATCAAAGTCGGTGGTGTAAAACCGGGGGGTAAGGATGGTGTCCTTGGCCGGAGCCTTGACCCCCGGACGAATTTCTTCGAATTCAGGCTTTTTAAGGGTGTTTACCATGGATCGATAGGTGCGGTGACATTACTAGGGGCGAGGTGCCTACGCCATACCTGGCCGGAAAGAGGAAACCTCAGCCAAGCTCTGATTGTTAGTGTATCAGGGCAATTAGGGGATTTCGCCAGGTATTAAGTTTTGCAACAGAGGCTGGAGCCTTATCGACCGACCTGGAAGACGAGAGAACTTAACCGGCAGTCGAGGGTTTATGGTTCTCGCCAAATCGCCGAAAACCCCTCAGGTTGGCGGAGGTGGGGTCGGCTAGCCGCCCTGAGCTCCGGGGGAATCTAGCTGAAAGTCCTGCAGTAACCCAACCATTTTCCGGCGTATCGCCAGGTGGGTGTTTACCCCTTCGTAGGCATAGCGATTAAAGCCCCCCTGGTCCACCAGTTGCTTGAGGTAGCTGATCCGTTCCTGGGGATTGGGGTGGGAGGCGAACCAGGTAATCGCCTGGTTGCCGTATTCCTCTTCCAGAGTCAGCATCAGGTTATGCAGCCCGTCGGCGGCATAGTCGGCCATGGCTAGTACCCGGGTGCCGAGCACATCCGCCTGCCGTTCCATGTCCCGGGAGTAACCGGAGACCACCAGGGCGGCGGCAATGCCAGCCACCTCACGGATGGGAAGCAGGTCCGCCAGGCTGTTCATCAGGTTACCCCGGGTGACCATTTGCAGGCCGTGGGAAAGTACGGCGTGGGCAATTTCGTGCCCCAACAAGCCTGCCAGTTCCGCCTCTGAGCTACTTTTAACAATGGCTCCAGCATGGATAAAAATCTTGCCCCCGGGTAGGGCAAAGGCATTCAGACTGTCATCCATAATCACTTCGAAGCGGTAGTCAAACTCCTGGCGGCCAGTCAGGGCCGCCAGCTTTTGGCCCAGGTCATTAACGTAGGCCCTAATCTCTGGGTCTTCTACCATGGGCAATTGGGCCATCACCTGGTTGGCTAGTTGGTCCCCCAGGGTGGCTTCCCCCTGCAACAGCAATAGACCCGAATCGAGGGCCCCTAGCCCTCCCCACAGGCCACCGGTGAGCAAATAACTGGCCGCTCCGGTAATCAGGTTAGTAATCAGGTTTTGGGTGAGGGACTGGTTGAGTTCCTGGCGAAACCGGTCCAGGTTCTCCCTAGCCAGGTTGGCCATGGCCTCAGCCTCGGGGTGATTGGGATTCAGGAGGGTAAACTGATTAGCGGTAATGGCGGCCTCAATCCAGTGTTCCTGAGCCATTTGTACCTTGACCTGGGCCCGCAGTAGATCGGCCTGGTAGGGAAAGCGGGCGATCGCCGCCTCTAAGCTCGCCTGGGCCGCCCCTAGCTGCCCCTCCTTCACCAGGGATTCAACGTAAAGGCTTTGGCCAGGTAAAAACCCAGGATACTGCTCAACCAACAGTTTTAGGGGGACCAGCAGGCGACTAGCCACACCGGAGGCAGCCCCCGCCTGGGCCTCTCGCCAATAAACCTGGCCGGCTGGGGGCAATTGACTGGGGTCCGAGATCGGTAGGATTGACTCATCAAGGGTGGGTTCCCCTTGCCACTGGGGATCCTTAGCGCGGCTGTAAAGCACTTGAGCCCCGGCCCTATCCCCCGCTCGATAGAGGGTGTCCGCCTCGATCAGGAGTTGGGCCCGGGCCACCTGATCCGGCGAGAGCCCCTGGAATAGCTCAGTAGGGATGGAACTATCCCCCGACGGTAGGACGGGGGCCTCCAGGGGGGCAGGATTTGCCGCCCAACGGGTCTGGGCCAGGGCAAAACCCTGGCTGGCCCAGACCGCCAACCAAAAACCCACCAGTAGCATAGCCAGGAAATGCTTTTGCCGTTGCATCGGTCCTCCTTGGGCAGGGGCAAAATAGGTTGGCAGGTGGATATGATGGGCCCTAGGGCATGGCATTGCTCCTGATCTGGAAAGCCCTAGTACGGCTTGGCCTAAATACCCCCACTTCGCTTGGCTCCTGATTGTTGACACCTGAGTTCTGACCACGTCCTGCAGGATCAGGCCGCCGAGTACTAGCCTCGATCAATCATGCCCTTAATTTGATCCACAAAGGCCTGATGATCGACAACAGGCTTAGAGATATAACCATCTGCCCCGCTCTGACTGAGAAAGGCCTCCCGATCGCCCTGCATGGCATGGGCAGTCACTAAAATCACCGGCAAGCTAGCGGTAGCGGGATCGGCCTTGAGCAGTTGGGTAATTTTAATTCCATCGATGGACTTCCCCTGATAAATACTATTGGCAAGGGAAACATCCATTAAAATCACATCCACTTCCCCCCGCCGGGCAATGGCCATGACCTCCTCCACATCTTCGGTATGCTTGACCGCTAGACCACCCCGTTTGGTTAGAATCTTCGAGAATACCCGGGCATTGATCGGTTCATCCTCAACGATTAAAACGGTTTTCATGCTACTTTCAGCCTTCTGTTTTAGGGCATGGTGAGCAGGCGCTAGGATTGGGCTGATCCGTCAGCCCCACATCATCGCTATCTAGCTGCAAAAGTTGGGAACGCTTGCCATAAGCCTACCCTTGTGTATAGGGTACCGCATTACTAAGGGAATATATAAAAGTCAGGCATAGTTAGGACTGTCCTCCTGACCGCTGGCACTGCTCAACACCATAGGCCCGACAATTTCGCCAAGGTAGCTTGTGGGAAAGATCGTCGCAGTTGTCAAACAGCCTCTAAAGTAGATACGGTTAAGTCCACGGTGAGGCTAGGGCATGACCGGAGCTATGGATAAACGCTATAACTTGAAACTGTTCCTGACCAATTTCTAACTGCCTAGCCCTCATTGTACTAGTGTACTAGTATAGAGTCTACCTCTTACCCTATCCAGGATTATCCTCCATGGCCGATCAACTCGACATCTTCGCCACCTCTGACGATTCGACGCCGAACGAGCCTGGGGCCGATCGCTCCACCCTTGGGCAAATTGTCCCCACCGCCCTGCATATCGAGGTGCAGCGATCCTACCTGGAATACGCCATGAGTGTCATCGTCGGTCGGGCCTTGCCGGACGTGCGGGATGGTCTGAAACCGGTGCACCGCCGCATTCTTTACGCCATGCATGAGCTGGGGTTGACCCCCGATCGCCCCTACCGTAAGTGCGCCCGGGTGGTGGGGGATGTGTTGGGTAAATACCATCCCCACGGCGACCAGGCCGTCTACGACGCGCTGGTGCGGATGGTGCAGACCTTCTCCAGCCGCTACCCCCTGCTGGATGGCCATGGCAACTTTGGCTCCGTGGACAACGACCCCCCGGCGGCCATGCGCTACACCGAAACCCGCCTCTCCCCCATCAGTAACGAAGCCATGCTGGGGGACATCAGCGAAGCCCTGGTGGACTTTATTGACAACTTTGATAGCTCCCAGCAGGAGCCGGTGGTGCTGCCCACCCAGTTGCCTAACCTGTTGCTGAACGGCTGTTCCGGCATTGCCGTGGGCATGGCCACCAACAGTCCCCCCCACAACCTGGGGGAGGTGGTGGAGGGCTTGATTGCTCTCATCGATCGCCCCCACCTCTCCGATGAGGAACTCTTTGCCCTGGTGCCTGGCCCTGATTTTCCCACCGGGGGCGAAATCATCGGCACCGAGGGCATCTACGAAGCCTACCGCACCGGTCGAGGCAGCATTCCCATCCGGGGGGTGAGTCAGTTTGAGGAGATCCGTCCGGGTAAGGGGCGGCAGCGCCGTAATGCGATCGTCGTGACTGAACTGCCCTACCAGGTCAACAAGGCGGGTTGGATTGAAAAAATTGCCCAGTTGGTGAATGGGGGCAAGCTGGAGGGGATTGCCGATATTCGCGATGAGAGCGATCGCGATGGCATGCGAGTCGTCATTGAGCTGAAGCGAGAGTCCTCCGCCCCGCGGGTCCTGCAGGAGCTATACCGCACCACCCCCCTGCAAACCAACTTTGGGGTGATCATGTTAGCCCTGGACCAGGGACAACCCCGGCAAATGGCTCTACGGGAGGTGATGCAAGCCTTCCTAAACTTCCGGGAAAGCACCCTGACCCGCCACTATCAGCACCAACTGGAGAAAACCGAAGCCCGGCTCCACATCGTGGAGGGCTTGCTTACCGCCCTGGCCAACCTGGATGCGATCATTGATATTCTGCGCCAGTCCGCCGATGGCACCACTGCCAAGCAGCGGTTCCAGGAGCAATTCAGTCTGAGTGAGCGACAGTCCGACGCCATCCTGGCCATGCCCCTGCGCAAGCTCACCGGTATGGAACGCCAGGGCCTGGAGGCTGAATTTGTCGAGTTAACGGAGCGGCGCAATCAACTGCAGCGCTTGCTTTCCGATCGCAAAGAGCGGCTTAAGGCGATGAAAAAAGAGCTTAAGGCCCTGCGCAAAAAATTCAACGATCCCCGCCGTACCCGCATTCAGAGCGAGGCGGAACGGGCGGAGGAGTCCCAGCAGATGGGAGAGAACCTGGCGGAGGTCAGTGAGACGGAAGCAGTCCTGGAATTCACCCAAAAAGGCTACGTGCGGCGGTTTTCTCAACGCAGCTACCAACGTCGTCAGGCCCGCCAGGGTGGCGACGCTAACCCAGACCTCCAGGCCCTGGAGGAGGATATCACCCTGCAGGTGGAGTCAGCTCTGACCAGCCAGGAGTTGCTCACCCTCACCCGGGATGGTCGGGCGTTTACCCTGAAGGTGGCGGATATTCCTCCCCACCCCCGCCAGGGGAAGGGGGTACCCCTGGTCAACCTGCTGCCTGATACAGTGCCTGCGGAGGCTGGAGCGGTGGTGGCCCACCGGGCCATCCAGGAGGGCCAGCTCGACTACGATCTGATTTTGGTGACTCGCCAGGGTAAGATCAAGCGGGCCCCCCTGCGAGAATTTACCAACCTCACCGGTCGGGGGTTAACCGCCATCAAGGTGAGGGAGGGGGATGAATTGGCCCATGTTACCCTGGCGCAGGACGGCGATGATCTGGTATTGGGTACCTCCGGTGGTCGTCTGCTGCGTTTTCCCATTGATGACGATAACCTGCCCCCGATCGGGCGAGCGGCCCAGGGTCCCCAGGCCATTCGGATGGGGAAGCAGGAGACCGTGGTGGGCTGTGTGCGGGTGCAGTCCTCCCAGCAGGATCTGGTGCTGATCAGCGCCGCTGGCTATGGTAAGCGACTGCCGGTGGCAGAGCTGCGGGTGGCTCGACGGGGGGATCTGGGCACCCAGGCCATGCAGTTTAGTCTGAAGGGAGATACCCTGATGGCTTTGCTGCCCCATCGCCCCGAGGACAGCCTTACCCTAGTGACTAATCAGGATCGGGGAGGAACGCTGCCGGTGGCCCAGTTGCCGCGTCAGGGGCGTACCGGAGAGAGTCTGCGCATGACTAAGCTAGGCCGAGGGGAACTCCTCACCCTGGTGCGCTATGTTCATGGTTGATCTACTGCACCACCTCCATCAATCTGAACATCGGCAGGTACATGGAGATTAAAATGGCCCCCACCATCCCGCCCAGCACAATAATCATGAGGGGCTCCATAATGCTGGTCAGGGCTTTCACGGCCTGTTCCACCTCGTCTTCATAAAAGTCCGCCACCTTCATCAGCATTTGATCGAGTTCTCCGGTTTCTTCTCCGATGCTGATCATCTGAATCGCCATGGCCGGAAAGACCGAGTGCTTCTGCAGGGCCAGGCTGATCATGCCACCGGTTTGGACATCCTTGCGGGCTTCATCAACGGCCTCCGCAATCACCTGGTTGCCGGCGGTATCCCGGACAATTTCCAGGGCGGTCAAAATCGGCACCCCCGATCGCGACAGCGATCCAAAGGTTCGGCAGAAGCGAGCGGTGGCGGTCTTCTGAATCAGGTCGCCAAACAGGGGCATTTTTAAGGCAAACCGATCGATGGTCCGACGCCCATTCACCGTGGCGTAGTAGCGACGCAGGAAAAAGGCCACCAGGGCTAGCACCCCCACCATCACCACCCAGTTAAGGGGCTGGCGTAGAAAACGACTCACCCCTAGCATGATCTGGGTAAATAGGGGCAGCTCCGCATCAAAGCTTTGGAACATGTCGGCAAAGATGGGCAGCAGAAACATGGTCATGGCCAGGAAGATCACCACCGCCAGGATGCCCACGGTGACGGGGTAGGCCAGGGCGGATTTGATCTGGTTTTGTAACCGATTAAGATCCTCGAGTAGCTTGGCTAGTCGGTTCAATACTTCATCCAACACCCCCCCCACTTCGCCGGCCTGCACCAGGGCGACGTAGAGATCGTCAAAGCAGGCCGGATGTTTGCGCATCGAGTCGGAGAGGCTGGTGCCCTGCTGTACGTCACTGTTGACCGCCAGCAAGGCTTGTTTGAGTTTGCGGTTGCTACAGTCATCCGCCAACACCCCCAACCCCCTCACCAGGGCTACGCCGGCATTGACCAGGGCGGCAAACTGACGGGAGAAAATCGCCTTGTCCTTGACGGTCACCTTGGTGAGGGAGGTCCGGATCGTCTCCAGGTCGAAGTTAAAGGCAGTCTCTTCCCGCAGATCAAGGACAAACAGGCCCTGATCCTTAAGCAGGGTACGAGCTTCTCCGGGGGTTTCTGCCGCAACCCGTTCCCGGCGTTGGGCACCGGTGGTATCACGACCAATGGCGACGTAGGTAGGCATGACTGCAGATCTAAAGGATGTCCAGTCATTATAACGATAGCCCTA
>JAYKIM010000145.1:0-9532 GCA_035286245.1 Cyanobacteriota bacterium
GGCCCTCAGTGCCCTCAGCGAGGTCCACGCCAATCACCTAGAAGCCTTCAATAGTGCCTTGAGGCGACGGGCAACGGCCTATCGACGCAGGCAGAATCACTATGCCAAGCAGGTGAAGGGCTTGCAACGAGCTTTGGATGTCCAGCGTCTAATGCACAATTGGGTGCGACCCCATTGGAGTTTGGGGAAACGGACTACGCCAGCCATGGCCATGGGATTCATTCAGCGCCCCTTGAAGCTCTCTGAAATCCTAGTATCCAGGGGATTTCAGACTCTCACTCTTTAATAGGACAGTGCCGGCCTTTCGACTTCATAGGATAGTTTTTGGCCTAATTGCCTCGCCAATTTTGGGCAGGTTGGGAATCGCTGGTGACATCCTGCAGGTTGCTGACTAGGAAGTGTAGTTTAAAGGGGCGGCCTAGCTCCCGTTGCAGAAAGTCCTCTAGCAGGCCCACTTGCTTAGGGGTAACCGGGTCAGCGGTGCGTACTGTCAAAACAACTTCCGGCGGGATGCTCAGCCAATTTACCTCCATTTCCACTAACTTGAGGCGTTGAAAGGTAAGGGTACGATCCAACAGAGCGTTCCTGAGGCTAGCCTCTAGCTGATTCTGCCGCAATAATTGTAGAGTTGTGGCGCTCAGGGGTAAGACCAGCAAGGTGGTAAAAACCAGCGTAATGGCTAGGGGGCGGTTAGCCTGGCTCAGGGGGACATAGCCCAGTACCACGAAGGCCACCATGCAGGCTAGGGTAATGCCAAACAGGTTAGTGCCATACAACAGCAGGGCTCCTAGAGCCATAGCCCAGTTAGCCTGAGCCAGCCATAGCCCCACCACGCACAGGGGTGGCATTAGGGCAACGGCGATCGCCACCCCTGCCACAGCACTGGAGAGGCGGGTTTCCACCGCCGCCACTGCAGCCAAGGCCCCGGCGGTAATTGCCACTCCCAGATCCAGAAGGGTGGGCTGGGAACGGTTGATCACTTCGCTACCGTAGACTGCCACCCCAGAGAGATAGGCGAGGGCGGTGGTGATCGCCAGGGCCAGGCCACTGCCCACCACTAGGGACAGCAGGCTATGACGGATCAATGCCCGGTTAGCCTCCAGCATGCCAAAGGCTGCCCCCCGAATTGGCAGCATCAGGGGGGCAACTAGCATGGCACCAATAATTACTGCGGCACTATTAGCCAACAATCCGAAACTAGCGATCAGGCAGGAACTCACCACCAGCGTCAGATAAGGCCAGGTTAGCTGGGAATCCTCCATCATCTGTTTCCGGAGGGTGGCTAGATTGACTGTTGTTAGAGATCGCTGCTGGTAAGCCTCTCTGGCCTGCTCCAGAATCCTAGGGATGGGCCACCGTCGTTTTGCCATGGTGCCATTGTGCCAATTGCGGCGGTAAGGGTCAGCAATTCTCATTATGAAAACTTTGACTACATGTTGGCTCTAGCTATTGAGAGCATTCTCAATAGCTCTGCTTGAAAAGCCTATCCTTCCGTTAGGCGTTCTAAGCTCGAAACGCCATCTCTGATACAAGAGTTCTAAAATGAGAATTGCTGGGTAAGGGTCAAGGGGGGTACCCTGGATCAGGATCTGCCTTACCATTTAAGGTCAGGAAGGTTTGGTTTTTATGGTTTATAACTGATGATGGCTTCCCCCTATTCCCCTGTTGTTGACGACCGCTGGTTTCGGGGCGTGATCCATGGGGTGGTGATGGCCGATTTTTGGGGTACCGAAGCGGCTGGGGAGGGAGTAAAGCCTTTAGAAGATGATCGCGATTGGCGATCTCAGTTTTTGCAGATAGTGAAGACTGAGGCCCTGGGTCAGGAATCTGCGGAATACGTCAGTCGGGAAGTGTTTGTCCAGATGGCCCAACGCAGTCAGCCGGGGTTGCTCTTACTGGCCCTACCGGTGGTATTGGTGCAGGCGAACTGCTATAGCCATCGGTCCTATCCCTGGCGAGTCTGGACCGCCAGTTTGGGGCTGCCGGAGCAGTCTTTGGTGCTGATAGATCAGGCTTTTCAGATGGTTTGTAGCGCTATGGCGGGTCAGCCGTCAGATCTGGGGTCTAGTCAGGGGGAGCCCTTAACCCCTATCCAAAGGTTACTCAAGGCCAGCCAGGGGCAATTTTCCCTGGCAATTCGGTTAGCCCGCCAACAGGGAGGCGATCCCCTGTTGGTGAGTTGGCTAGGGGCCGTTACCCTGATCCAGGGGGGATGGACTGCTCTGCCCAGTAGTTTTCGCCATGGCTGTCTGGAGTCGGTGGCCTGGGGCCAGCGCTGGGGTAACCTGGATGAGACGGATTTAAATCAGTTGGGTCTGAACCTCTACGATCGCTGGCGTGGTCGTCGACCTAGGCCCTTTTCCCAGGATGATTTCCCCATTCACGGCCTACAGCGGGTGAATGATCCTGACCTATGAGAGCTTTTGTAAAATTCATCGCGGTTGTAGAACGGTGGTCCTGGCCCATGATTAAAGCTCCTATCCAGGATTTTACCCGCTGGGCCGGGGGATGGTCTGGTCAGTCCCCCTCGGACCTCCTCAACCGGTTCGTAACAGGGCCGGGATGGCAGCAGTTTGTTTTCCAGCCTCGTGTTCCCCTAGGTCAGCAGCATCACCGCCGCCTTCCCCCGCTCCTGATCTTTGCCCTGGTAGTTTTGGTGTTGACTGGGGTGTTGGGGCAGCGGTTTTATAATCAACCTGGGTTGCAGGTAGGGGCAGTGGCCAATCAAACCATTTATGCCCCTGCCGCCGCCAGCGTAATCGATCACCAAACCACAGAGGAACGCCGCAGAGATGCCCGCAATGGGGTCTTGCCAGTACTGCAGCTGGATACCAATGTCAATGATGCTGTGTTGCGATCCCTGCGGGCCCTAACTGCTGAAATCAGCACAGTAAAACATCGGCTGGGGGACCTGCCCTTTGTCTCTACGGAGGTTCTCTCCACCCCTATCCAAGCCTACCTGCGCCGCTGTGAAGAGCCAGTCTGGCTAAAGCTCCAGGGGTTGCTCACCCCCCTCACCCAAACCATGGGCCACGCCGATAGCCGTAGCCTCAATACCCTGTTAACCAATCAGGTGCTTCTACCCCAGCAAACTAAGGCCCTGAGCGAGTTGTTGCGGTATCATCAGCGCACCTCCACCCCCCAATTGCGAGCGCTAGTGGCCACCATTGGCCAATCCCGTCAAGCTTACCAACGGGCCCAGGCTGATCTGGCGCGGTTAGAGGCTCACTACCAGGTCTTAGGGCCCCTGTTCAACGCCATTCTAGAGCTCAATGATCAGGATTGGCTGGGGGCCCAGGTGGGGATTTACCGGGTTGCTAACCGTATGTTAACCCAGGGTATCCCCCTGGGGTTACCGCCAGAGCTCCTGCGCAACGCCATTACCCTGCAATTACAGGGGGAAGTGCCAGCAACGGCTCAGGAGGTGGCGACGGGGATGCTGACTACGGTACTCAAGCCCAACCTGGTGGAGGATAGTGAGCGCACTCGACTGCAGGCGGAGAAGGCAGCCCAATCGGTACAGTCGGTGCTGGTGGAGGTCGGCCCGGGGGAATTAATCGTGACGACGGGGGATACCATTAACCAACGTCAGTTTGTGCTTCTGGATCACTTTAACCTCAGTCAACGTCGCTTTAACTATTGGGGTTTACTGCTGTTTGGGGGGCTGATTAGTGGCGGCCTAGCCCTATTTCTCTGGGTGGAGCGGCACAGTTCTCACCAATTGCATCGCCCCGATTACCTACTGCTCGGGGCCATGGCGGTCAGCGTTGGGGTACTAAATATGTTTGATGCGGCGGCCTATGCCCTACCTGCCATTGGCTTGCTGGTGGGTAGTTTCTATGGTCCCCTGCTGGGTGGTCTCCTAGTTCTAGAACTCGCCCTACTACTGCCCATAGGGGCTAGCGTCCAGGGGCTATCCTTTACCGCCAGTGCTTTAGGGGCAATGGTTTGCAGCTTGACTGCAGAGCGACTGCGATCTCGGGAGGAGTTAGCCCTGTTGGGGGGAGCGGCGGGTCTCACCCAGGGTGTGGTCTATCTGATATTGACCTCCATGATCAATCCGGTTTCCCTGGTCTCCGCCTGGCCTACCATTTTAGCCGGCGCCGTCCAGCAGGGGATTTATGGCGTCCTTTCTAGCATAGTTGCCCTTGGTCTCAGTCCCTACCTGGAGCATGCCTTTGATCTGATTACCCCGATTCGTTTAGCTGAGTTGTCTAACCCTAACCGACCCATGCTGAAGCGTTTAGCCTCCGAGGCCCCAGGCACCTTTCAGCACACTTTGTTTGTGGCCAGTCTAGCGGAGGCAGCGGCCCGGGCCCTCGGTCGCAATGTGGAGTTGGTGCGGGCCGGTACTCTCTACCACGACATTGGCAAAATGCACGACCCCATGGGGTTTATTGAGAACCAGATGGGTGGCCCCAACAAGCACGACCTGCTGCAGGATCCCTGGAAAAGTGCCGATATTATCAAACAACACGTTAGCAAAGGTTTGGTGATGGCCCGTAAATGCCGCCTACCCAGGGCGGTGCAGGCCTTTATTCCAGAGCACCAGGGCACCATGTTGATCAGCTATTTTTACCACCAGGCCGCTCAACGGGCCCGCACTGAGCCTGATATTACCCTGCGGGAGTCAGACTTTCGCTATCCAGGCCCCATCCCCCAGTCTCCTGAGACCGGTATTGTCATGCTAGCCGACTCCTGTGAAGCCGCCCTACGATCCCTCACCAATGCTACCCCAGAGGAGGCCCTGGCCATGGTTAATCGTATCCTCCGAGCCCGATGGAAGGATCACCAATTGGTGGCCTCTGGCCTGACCCGTGAACACATGAGCCTGATCGCCGAGATTTTTGTACGGGTCTGGCAGCAGTATCACCACAAGCGTATTGCCTATCCCCAGCAAGCCCTGCAACCACTTAAGTCCTAGGGTTGGTCAGAAGCTATGGCTTTAGTTAGAAGGCTTAGGATGCTGTTAATCGACAAAAGCTAAAGCAGGGAAGCCGGATGCTTACATGCTTTCCCTGAGGCTTTGGCAAGCCTTCCATCGTAGCTTTAACCAAATAGCTTGGTGAAGCGAGCCGTTGGCTCGGTTAGAGTTGTATTGAGTTACACCATTTCAAGAAATGCAAGGTTCTGTTGAGAAATGCGCCGCCAGTCCCCGACGAACGCAACACTAGAGCTAGGAATAGAGTTAGGGCTGCCATTAATGCCCGTCAGTCCTCAGGGTTTGGCAGCATACCGCACTTAGGGGGGAGGTAGCCCTACTTTAGGGCCTGGGGCTCATACAGTTAGGTTATGGGAGGTCAGTATGTCTAAGGAAAATGTGGTTTCGTTTCTTGAGCAAGCCGCTACTAATCCGGATTTGAAAAGTCAAGTTCAGGGGTTGGCCGCTGCGGAGGAACTGGTTAATCTAGGGCAGGCTCAAGGCTATAGCTTTTCCCCTGAAAATGTGCAGGAAGCCATCCCGGCCCTGAAGGCTAAGCAGGGCTTTTTAGGGGATTTGGTGGAGGCGATTTTAGAATTGTTTGGCCCCACCCATGATGACTATCCTGCTACGGGGGTTCAACCCTTCAGTGGCGAGCTACCCAGCCATCGTTAGCCTATATAGCTGAGCCGGGAAAATACTCTAACGGCATGGTCTGCAACCGTAGCTGCTGCCGCCCTAACGGGGCTGGGGCAGCTATGGTTGTTCTTATCAGGCCTAGGGATAGAGGTCGCCAGTGGTCTGATGCTTGGGAAACGGGGCGGTAATCCAGATCATGGGGGAAGTATCATAATCTAAAGTTGCTACTATAACAGTACTGACTAGTACATCTAGTCCCTTTATCCGTTCTAGCCTGTGAAAGCGGCGATCGCCCTGTGATAGCAACCATGGAGTTTGCCAGTCAAGAGACCCTGCGGACTTTTCTGTCTCGCTGGCTCAAGGATCACGGCCATACCGTCTATTGCCAGGTGCCCTGCCCCGATGGCGGGCAGGTCGACATTCTGACGGAAGATTACCTGATTGCCTGCTGCCCCACCCTGACCCCAGAGGCGTTGGAGACTGCGGTCAGGAAAATTCTTACCTATCAATCCCATTTTCCTGATCAGCAGCTGGTGGTGGCGGGTCTCAGCCCCAGCCAAGACTGGGATCAGGCCTACCAGGTTGCCGATCAACAGCAGGGGGTACAGATCTGGTTTGTAGACCAGATGAAGCCCTTTTTAGATTACTACCGACGGGATCGGCCGGCTCCAGAATCCTATCCCTCCGCCCCTCCCCCTGGGCCGCGGCAGAAATCGATTCGGGCCCCTCTAGACCAGCACAACCCCCTTACCGGCTGCCTCATGTCCCTGGGGATTGCCACTATCCTGGGGCTGAGTTTTTGGCTGGCCTACACCATCTTGAATCGGCAGTCGCAGGCCCCGCCCCCTACCCAGATTGACCAGGCCTGGGATAACCTCCATGCCGCCGTCGCCGTTTGGGATATGGACACCAGTCTGGCCAATCTAGCCGCCCTCAGCAAGAGTCGTAACCCCTGCATGGCAGAGTTTGCAGATCGCCTCACCCTATCCCTACAGCAACGGGGAAAAGACGGTTTTAGGGACATTAATCCTATCAAACGGGCTCTCAATCAGCAGGATGGCTGTCGGTTAGACATGCCCGCCTACGACTTTTCACCGTAACCCTTTACTCCTGACAACGCGTACCCCTGCCAACGCGGTAAAATCATTCCTTGGTTGCGCACCTGAGAGGATAGACCCCTGAAAACTCGTGTAATTATTGTTCGCCACGGCCAAAGTACCTACAACCAGCTGAAGCGCATCCAGGGTCACTGCGATGAGTCCGTCCTCACCCCATCGGGGGAACAGCAGGCGGCCCAGGTGGCCCAGGCTCTCCGGGGGATTCCCCTGCAGGCGGTGTGGAGCAGCCCCCTCCAGCGGGCCCGCCGCACCGCCGACATTATTGCCGAAACCTTAGCCACTCCAACACCCCGCTACAGCGATCTGCTCAAGGAGGTCAGCCTGCCCCTGTGGGAGGGCATGCCCTTTACCGAGGCCGAGGCCCTTTACCCGGAGGCCTTTCAGCAGTGGTGCCAGGATCCAGCTAACCTGGTCATGCGGTTACCCCAGGGGGAGGCCACCCTAGACTTTTACCCAATTCGGGAAATTTACCAACAGGCGACCCAGGCCTGGGCCCATCTATTGGAGCAGCACCGAGGGGAAACCATTTTAGTGGTGGCCCATAGCGCCATTAACCGCGCCCTGATCGCCACCGCCCTGGGGCTGGGACCAGAGAGCTTCCACACTCTGCACCAGTCCAACTGTAATATCAGCGTGCTCAACTTCGCCGACGGCTGGCAAGGTCCGGTGGAGGTGGAGGCCATGAACCTCACCAGCCACCTGGGGGCTCCGCTGCCGGAAATCCGCCCCAGCCATCGTGGCCCCCGCATGCTGTTGGTGCGCCATGGAGAAACGGAATGGAACCGCCAGGGCCGCTTTCAGGGCCAGATTGATGTGCCCCTCAACGATACTGGCAGAACCCAGGGTGAGAAGGCCGCCGGTTTCCTCCATCCAATTCCCCTGGATGCCGCCTACACCAGCTCCATGGCCCGGCCTCGAGAAACGGCGGAGATTATTCTCCAGCACCATCCCCACCTGCAACTGCAGTCCCTGGATGACCTCCGGGAAATTAGCCATGGTGAGTGGGAGGGGCTCTACAAGGGGGACATTGAGGAGAACTATCCGGGTCTGCTGCAACAGTGGCAAGCCGCCCCCGAAACCGTGCAAATGCCGGGCGGCGAGAACCTGGAGCAGGTCTGGGAGAGATCGGTGCGGGCCTGGCGCCAGCTGGTGACCAGCCACAGTCGGGCTGACCAGAGGCAGACCGTGCTGGTGGTGGCCCATGATGCCGTCAACAAGGCTCTGCTCTGCCATGTCCTGGGGCTGGGGCCCGAGGCCTTCTGGCGGTTTAAGCAGGGTAATGGCGCGGTGAGTGTGATCGACTACCCCGACGGGGTGGATAGCCAACCGGTGTTGACCAGCGCCAATATCACTATCCACCTCTCCGGCAGTGTGCTGGATAAAACCGCAGCAGGGGCGTTGTGACCCAATATCATGGCGCCCAACATCAGCTGATTCAGCAGGTGCGGCGGCTGGATGGGGTGAGTCGCACCGATCAGGTGGGGGATGTGTTGATTAGTGGTGATGCCATCGCGGCGATCGCTCCCCAGATCAACGATTTTCCCCCGGCCACCGAAGTGATTGATGGCCGCGACAAGGTGCTGCTGCCGGGCCTGGTGGATTTGTACAGTCAATCGGGGGAGCCCGGCTACGAACAGCGGGAGACCCTACTCTCCCTGATGAGATCGGCGACGGCGGGGGGCGTCACCCGCCTGGGCATCCTACCGACCACCAGCCCCGCCCTCGACCAACCGGCCTTGCTGGCAGCCCTACATCGCCGTCGCCAGGAGCAGCCTAGCCCAGCCGTCCTGCCCCATCTCTATCCCTGGGCGGCTTTGACCGTGGGGACCCAGGGGCAACAGATGACGGAATTGGGGGAACTGGCCCTGGCCCCCAGTGTGGGCTTTAGTGACGGCCAGCCCCTACCCCACCCGCTGTTATTGCAGCGCTTGCTACAGTACCTGCAGCCCCTGGGTAAGCCGGTGGCCTTCTGGCCCTGTGACTCTAGCCTGCGGGCCGATGGCGTCGCACGGGAGGGCCCCCATGCCCTGATCTACGGCCTCAGCACCGACCCGCCCAGTTCCGAAACCGCCCCCCTAGCGGCCCTGCTGGAGATGGTTGCCCTGGTGGGTACCCCCCTTCACCTGATGCGCCTATCCACGGCCCGGGGAGTGGACCTGGTCCGGCAGGCCAAGGCCCAGGGACTAGCGATTACCGCCAGCACCAGCTGGCTACACCTGCTGCTGAGTAGTCAAGATCTCCACAGCTACGATGCTAACCTGCACCTGGCCCCTCCATTGGGCACCCCCGAAGACCGGGCTGCCCTGGTGGCCGCGGTTAAGACGGGGGTGATCGATGCCATTGCCATTGACCATACCCCCTACACCTACGAGGAGAAGACCGTTGGCTTTGCCGCCGCTCCCCCCGGTGCCATCGGTCTGGAGCTGGCCTGGCCCCTACTCTGGCAGCACCTGGTGGCGGAGGGGGACTGGGCCGTCCTAGACCTGGTGCAGGCCCTCAGTACCCGTCCTGCCCACTGCTGGGGCCAATCCCCTCCCCGGCTGCAGGTCGGTGAACCGGCGGAACTGGCGCTGTTCGATCCCGCCTGCCTCTGGACGGTCAATGCTAGTAGCCTACAGTCTCAGGCCGCCAATACCTCCTGGTGGGGAGAAACCCTGAGGGGCAAGATATTAAGGACCTGGGTGCCGATCGCCCCGGCTTGACCTATGATAGGAACACCCGTACTGGATTTTCTATGGCGATTGTCTCCTCTCACCCGGATCATGGTCATCAGGCCACTCCCCCTGGTGATGTTGGCCTAACTCCTCCCCTATCCCTGGTGCAGGCCGGTGCAGTCCAACCCGACGACCCAGCG
>JAYKIM010000146.1:0-7789 GCA_035286245.1 Cyanobacteriota bacterium
TCCAGGGTGTGGCCTCGAATCCAGCGGTCTAGGGCCTCGATTTCCCGGTTGTCGAGGCCGCTGTAGGCCTTGGCGAAGGGCACCAGGTCGGAGCCCTGCCAGAGGGCGAAGGTATAGTCGGTAAACAGGTTGGCCCGCTTACCGCTGCCCGCCTGGGCGTAGATCAGCACCCCATCCAGGCTCATGGGGTCAAGTTTGTACTTCCACCAGTAGCCCCGCTGGCGCCCCACCAGGTAGGGGCTGGCCAGGGCCTTGATTACCAGCCCCTCCGCTCCCCGTTGCCGGGCCTGATCGCGCTGGGCGGTGAGCTCCGCCAGGGAGGTGAAGGGGAGGCTGGGGGAGGGGTGCAGGTGGGGGTGGGGGTGGCGCTGCAGCACCTCCGCCAGGCGTTGTTGACGGTCCTGCAGGGGGTGGGGGCGCTGGTCTTGCCCGGCCTCCTCCAGCAGGTCGTAGGCGATGAAGTGCACCGGGTAGTCGGTGAGCAGCCGCTTGCCCACCTGTTTGCGCCCCAGGCGTTTTTGCAGGTGGTTGAAGGGCAGGGGGCGGTCTCCTTGCCAGCAGAGCAGTTCGCCATCCATCACCACGCCGTTGGGAAAGGGGGCCAGGGCCTCGACGATTTCGGGGAACTGGGGGGTGATCAGCTCCTCCCCCCGGGACCAGATAAACACCTGGTCAGCCCGGCGAATCACCTGGGCGCGGATGCCATCCCACTTCCACTCCGCCCGCCAGTCGCTGTAGGGGTCGGGGGTGAACCGGTCCAGCTCCAGGGGGCTGGCTAGAAAAAAGGGATAGGGTTGGCTGGGGGGGGTGGCGGTGGGGCTGGGTTGGGTGAGGGCCTGATAAAACGCCAGGCTGGGGGTAAAGTCCCCCATCAGGCGGTGGGCCAACACCGCCTCCCCCAGGCCGGTGGCGGCGGCCAGCCCCTTGATCACCAGTTTCTCCGAGACCCCCACCCGAAAGGCCCCGGTCAGGATCTTGTTCAACACCAAGATTTGGTCAGCATCCAGGCCGGCCCACCAGGATAGGATCAGGGCCTGGCGTTGGTGGTCGTCCTGGGCTGCCTTGGCCTGGGGAATCACCGTCTCCATCCACTGGTGTAGGGGCAGGTCGAGCCGGGGGGCGGGGGGCAGGGGGGTGTGCCGTAGCAGCAGGGCAATCACCTCGGCGGAGTCCCCCACCTGGGCGTAGCAGTCTTGAAACAGCCACTCCGGCAGGTCGCTCACCGCTAAAAAGGTCTGGCGCAGCAGCCGGGCGGTGACGGTGCGGCGTCGGGTTTTGCCCAGCAGCAGGTAGAGGGCCCAGCCCTGGTCAGCGGGGGGCACGGTTTGGAAGTAGACCTGCAGCGATCGCACCTTGGCGGTGGTGGAGGGGGTGGCATCCAGGGCTTGAAACAGCTGGGTAAAACCTTCCATGGCCGATCGCCGGTCCCCTAGGCGGGCACCGCCGCTGGCGACAGGGTGAGCACCTCCACCCCGGTTTTGGTGACCGCCACGGTGTGTTCAAACTGGGCGGACAGGGAGCGATCGACGGTGAGGGCGGTCCAGCCATCGGCGAGGATTTCCGCCTCATGGGAGCCCAGGTTAATCATTGGCTCAATGGTGAACACCATGCCGGGCCTGAGCTTTTTGCCCTTGCCCCGCACCCCATAGTGGGGAATCTGGGGGGCGGCATGGAAGATCCGATGCACCCCATGGCCGACAAAGTCCCGCACCACCGAAAAGCCCTCCGCCTCGGCGTACTCCTGGATGGCGGCGCCAATATCCCCCACTCGGGCGTCGGGCTTGACCACCTCGATCCCCCGCCACAGGCACTGCTCGGTCACCTCCACCAGGTGCCGCACCCGGGGTGACACCTCCCCCACCAGGAAGGTGCGGGAGGTGTCACCGTGGTAGCCCTCGACGATGGGGGTGACATCGATGTTGATGATGTCTCCATCCCTGAGAATCTGCTCCGCCCGGGGAATGCCGTGGCAGATCACCTCGTTGACACTGGTGCAGATTGACTTAGGGAAGGGCATCACCGGCCCGGCGTAGCCCAGGGGGGCACTTTTGGCCCCCCGCTGTCGGGTCCAGTCCTCCGCCAGGTCGTTGAGCTCCAGGGTGCTGATTCCGGGCTGCACGAAGGGGGTGAGGTAGTCTAATAGTTGGGCCGCCAGCTGACCGGCTTTGCGCATTTTCTCCAGTTCCCGGCTAGATAGCAGGGTAATTACGTCCGCGGGTTGCTCGACTTGGGGCAGGGTCATGGTAGAAAATGGCAAATTAGGAACCAATTTTCAGTATAGCCCTAGCTTCGGCTAGCCGGGCGGACGTTGGGCCTCTGGCTAAGGTCCTGGTCTGCGCCGGCTGGCCTAGGCCAAGTGGGCCCGGCTGGGGACGTTGCTTCCGATCCCAGCCCTTGGTAAGTTGGTAAGGCTATGACCCACCCGCCCCTCCACCATCGCCGCCTCTACCAGGAATTGCAGCAGCCCGCTGACCAGGTGAATCTGGCCCGGGCTGCCCTCTACGTGGCCCAGGAGGAGTATCCTAACCTGCCCCTATCCGCCTACCTGAGCCAGTTGGATGCCCTGGCCCGGGATCTGGGCCGCCGCCTCCCCAGCGATCGCTACCCCCTGCGCCTGATTCGCGGCATCAATGATTACCTGTTTGATCACCTGGGTTTTGCCGGCAACGATGAGGACTACTACGACCCCCGCAATAGCTTCCTCAACGAGGTGTTGAGCCGCCGTCTGGGCATCCCCCTTACCCTTTCCCTGGTGTACCTGGAGCTGGCCCAGCGGGTGGGGCTGGCCATGGCGGGGGTGGGGCTGCCGGGGCATTTTTTGATCCGGCCCACCGGTGAGGATCTGGGGATTTTTGTTGACCCCTTCCACCGGGGAGAGATTTTGTTTGAGCAGGATTGCCAGGGGCTGTTGCACCAATTGTTTGGTGACAGCGCCCCCCTCGACCGCCGCTACCTGGAGCCGCTCCGCCCCACCGCCTGGATCGTGCGCATGCTCAGTAACCTGAAGATGATCTACCTGAACCAGCACCAGCGGTCTAAGGCCCTGGCCGCCATTGATCGGATTTTGTTAATCCAGCCGACGGCGGTGTCGGAGTGGCGCGATCGGGGCCTGATCTACTACCAGGATGGCGATCTGGAAGCGGCCCGCCTCAACCTGGAGCGCTACCTGTACCAGGATCCTGAAGCTAGGGATGGAGGGCAGATTCGTCAGGTGATTGCCCAAATTGATCGACAGCGAGGGGAGGGCTAGTAGTCAGTCAACTGCTGGGGCTTGCCATCGCCGTGCCCGACTGAAAGACCCGACCGATCACCTCCTCCACCGGCGGATCGGTTACGGTCAGATCCTGAATATCTAGATTGGCTAATAGGTGGCTGACGGTTTGGGTGAGTTGGTCGCGGCGGACGATCAGACTGGCGCTACAGCCCTCCAAACTTTCCAGCTCGCCGTAGGCCCCGAGTTGCTGGGCGTCGCCAGCGCTGGCTAGCTCTAACTTGACCTCCCGGTAGGGGGCAAATCGATCTAGGAGTTGCTCGAGGCCGCCATCGTAGATTAACTGCCCCTGGTGGATCAGCAGCACCCGGCGACAGAGGGCGGTAATGTCCGCCATGTAATGGCTGGTCAGCAGGATGGTGGCCTGGTAGCGCTGGTTATAATCCCGGAGGAAGTTCCGCACCGCCACCTGGGCGTTGACATCCAGGCCCAGGGTGGGCTCGTCCAGGAACAGCACCTGAGGGCGATGGAGCAGGGCCGCCATCATTTCCGCCTTCATCCGCTCCCCCAGGGAGAGCTTACGCACCGGTTGGCTGAGCTGGGCCCGCAGGTCTAGCATAGTGGCCAGTTCCTCCACCCGATCGCGAAAGGTGCGATCGCTGAGCCCATAGATCGCCGCATTGATGCGCAGGGAGTCCAGGGCGGGTAGATCCCAGAGCAGCTGTTGCTTCTGCCCCATCACCAGGGTAATGGTTTGCAGGAAGGGCCGTTCTCGCCGAAAGGGAATGTGACCCGCTACCCGCACCGTGCCAGCGGAGGGGTGGATTAGCCCGGTCAACATTTTTAGGGTGGTGGTCTTACCCGCTCCGTTGGGGCCTAAAAAGCCCACGATTTCCCCTGCCTCAATGGCAAAGGAGACCGCCTTAACGGCCTCCACGGTTCGGTACTGGCGGCGGAGAAAGTGGCCTACCGTACCCCCCAGACCAGTGGCCTTGCTAGCCACCCGATAGTGTTTGCTTAATTGGTCAACCCAAATCAGGGCCATTACCCAGCCACCTTGCTTTCTGATCGCTGCGGCTAGGCCAGGGCCTGCCGCAGAAAGTTAAGCCGCTCGTTGAGCCCCATCCGGCTCAGTCGGGTTAGCAACACCTGGCTATTGGGGTTTAATTCACCGTAGGCCAGGCTATCTAAGCGACGACTATGAAACAAACGATGCCAGAAGGCCAGCTTCATATTTTCATTTAAAGCACGGTAAGCCTGGGTAAAACGAGTATCAGCCCCCCTAGAATATCCTGTAAAATTGCCAGCTGTTCCTCTTGAGGGACTAAATTCAGCTGCTTAATCAAGATCTGCACCGACTGGGAGAATAGGGCCACTGGAGCACTGCTGGCGAAGGTTTGCCCCAGGCTTTGATAGGCCCGCCACAGCACCCTTAAGCGACAGTCAACATCAACGGATTGAAAACAGGTCAGGGCACCTTGCAGGTCAGGATAGGGGGTGGTGATGGTCATGGTAAGAGTCCTCAGTGGTTGGGATCATGGGTAGGGAAACCAGTGAACTATCCATTAACCCTAAGCTCAGTCTTCAAACTCCATTAGGGAAGATTGGCCGTTGTTAAGGAAGGCGCTGGGGGCCAGGTCAAGAGTCAGGGTGCTGGCCCCCTATACAGGCGTAGCTCCTGGACAGAGGGGGAGGTGAGCCGGGACGTCTATTGGGTTGGCATGGGTTTTGACCGATTCAATCTGCCCTGGGGGGCTGGCCAAAATTGTTAGCCCAGGATCCAACCTTGAAGACTTAAATCTTAGGGTGTTTAGATAGTATTTATATTGATCCCCAGCATTTCCTAAGACAGCGGGAATTTTAAAAATTTCTTCGGTTTTGGCATCTGTGGAGCTATCAAAAAGAAACAGGGGCCAGGATCCCAGATGGCTGGAGATCCATCGCCTCCTCCCCCCTCAACTGTGGCTAGGGCTACAGATGGGGTATGCTGGAAAAGCACCGTACCAGCTATTAAGCCCGTTAGCCGATTGTTTCAAAGGTCATTTTTCGTAACCGTTCAGGGGGAGGACGAACCTCGCAGGTTTCAGCCGTCGCTGAAACCTCGGACCGACGAAAATCAGGCTCAATTAGGCCCAGGCAAGCTATTCCAAGACCTGAAACCTTCATTCTCTCGTGACCCCCTGAACGCTTACCATTTTTCAAAGGTCATTTTTGGTTTAAGGCTGATCTCCAGGTTCTAGGCCAAGGGCAGTGTGAGGATGCCAGATGAGCTGATAGCCGTCTACGTGGGAATGGGTTCGGTAGTTTTTGGGAGAGGGTTACCTATGTTTGGACGGAAATCAGCACCACTGCTGACCTACCTGGGGCAGCGAACGGAGTTTGAAGGCCTATTAAATGCCGAAGGGATCGTGCGGGTCGATGGGATTCTGCATGGTACGGTGAACGTTGCCGGTCGTCTAGAGGTTTCCCGCACCGGATTGATCGAAAGTGACGCGGTCAATGCCCACGACATGGTGGTTCAGGGAGTGGTGAAGGCCACTAAGATCACCGTTAAGGATAAGCTCACCCTGACCCGTACCGCTCGCATTGAAGGGGATATTACGGCCGGGTCCATAGAAATCGAGCCTGGCGCTTACTACATGGGTTATATTCAAACCCACGAGACTCAGGCTCAGCCAGCCTTCCTGCCCAGTAGCCGTCCTGTGGCGGAGCTCTACGGTAACCCCGAGGGCTAGTCGTGGATTAGCCAGGCTACCAATAGTAGCCCCGTGATCAGCAAGGCTCCGGGGACCAAGGATAGGCCCAGGTTTCCCAGGTCGGCGATGAGCATGATTCCACTAAAGAGGAGATCAACCGTCAACGCGGCCAAGGTGAGAATCACAACAACGACCATAGAATCAGACCCTACTCCCCAATGGTTAAGGTGGGTTATTGTTTGTCCCGGTAGTCAATTCTATACTACCAACCTGGCCAGCTATGAAAGGGGTCAACCTCCTTCGCCAGTCTGTGTTCTTTCCAGGTACCAGCCATGTTTATCGATCGCGGCCTAGGGGCAATGGGGCTTATCCTACTGGGGACGGTGCAGGGTCTAACGGTACTGGCGCAAGCGGCCAATTTTGGCGAAATCGTGATCTCTCGGGCCCAGCCCCAGGCCACGGCCCATGGTTCCACGGTAGGGTTTTGGGCCTTGACCAACCTGGCTCGCCGCGATCGCCATGGCAATGTCTGTACCGGTTTCGCCGATGTTAACCCAGATCATACTCTCACCCTGCAGGATGACTTTGATCAGCTTACCCTGCAGGTTAATAGCGGTGGTAACGACACCACCCTGCTGGTGCAAGGCCCCACTCCGGACGTCATTCGTTGTGGCGAGGATAGCGATCGCCGTAACCTTGATGCTCAAATTTCCGACACCGGTTGGCTGGCCGGCAGCTATCAAATTTGGGTAGGGGCCCATCACCAGGGGCAACGCCATAGCTACTCCCTCACCGTAGGGCCCTAGCCATGCCAACCCTACCCCTCTCACGCTAGGATAGAAATGCAAACTTGACCTCCGAAAAACCGTGCTTAAAACTTTGGTCGCAGACTTTCGAATAGTGTTCGATCGCGATCCGGCCGCCCGCCACTGGTTAGAGGTGCTGACCTGCTACCCTGGTTTTCATGCCCTGGTTATCCACCGCTTTAGCCACTGGCTCTGGCATCTAGGCTTACCCCTGATGCCCCGACTCCTATCCCACCTGGCCAGGATGTTAACCGGTGTCGAGATTCACCCCGGTGCCACCATTGGATCAGGGGTATTTATTGATCATGGTATGGGGGTCGTCATTGGGGAAACCGCCATCATCGGTAATTACGCCCTGATTTATCAGGGCGTAACCCTGGGGGGCACCGGTAAAGAGACCGGCAAACGCCACCCCACCCTGGGGGACAACGTGGTAGTTGGGGCTGGGGCGAAGGTGCTGGGCAATATTCAAGTTGGCCATAATGTGCGCATTGGGGCCGGCTCAGTGGTGCTGCGGGAGGTGCCCTCCGATTGCACCGTGGTGGGGGTGCCCGGTCGGGTAGTCTATCGCCCCAGCGATCGCCCAGAACCCTTAGACCACGGCCGTCTACCGGATTCAGAGGCCCAGGTGATCCGAGCCCTGGTGGACCGCATTGAAGCCCTGGAGCAACAGGTCAATAGCCTATCCCAGTCCCAACCGCAGTTGGTGGGAGCTACCCTGGGGCCTTCTTCCCCAGCCCATTGTCGGGTGGGTGATCGGGCGATCGAGGAGTTCTTTAACGGTACGGGCATTTAGTCTTCTGGCGGTAAATCTAATGACTGGGCTTGAGGGGTCAGAAGTGGGCCCAGGGCAGCTGTAAGCCCAACCGGTCCCAGCCCAGCCCCACCAGTTCCTCCACCGTCATGGGAAGACGGCGATCGAAGGGAAAGTGCTGGGGCAAATAGGCCAGCTGTTGACGAATGTCAGGGGGCAAAACACCCCGATGGGATAGGAGCCTGCCCAGGATGACAATCGAGAGCATCCCACTTTTGTAAGTTTGCCCTCACCCTAAATCCCTCTCCCAGAGCGGGAGAGG
>JAYKIM010000147.1:0-14153 GCA_035286245.1 Cyanobacteriota bacterium
CCGCCGCCGGTGGTGCTTCACACCCCCCAGGCTTCTGCCACTAACGTGATTTGTCTGGCCACCTATCGCCAGCGGCGGGCCCGCTAAATGCACCCTGCCTCCTCCCCCCTGATCAGCGCCGCTGAGGCGGAGGCCCGCCTGATGGCCCTGGTCACCCCACCGGCGCCCCAGCGGGCGGAAATTGTTCCCCTGGCGCAAGCCCTGGGGCGGGTGCTGGCCGCCCCCCTGACCGCGCCCCAACCGATCCCCCCCTGGGATAATGCCGCCATGGATGGCTATGCCCTGCGGGCGGCGGAGGTGGGCCAGGCTAGCCCCGATCAACCCGCCCGCCTCACCCTGGGGGAGGTGATCGCCGCCGGCGCGGTGCCCCAGCAGCCCCTGGCCCCTGGCCAGGCGGCCCGCCTGTTTACCGGATCGATGCTGCCCCCGGGGGCGGATACGGTGGTGATGCAGGAGGTTACCCGGGTGGTGGGCAACCAGGTGGAGATTTTCACCCCGCCCCCCCTGGGGCAGTTTGTGCGGCGGCGGGGCAGCTTTTACCAACCCGGCAGCCCCCTCCTGCCGGCGGGGCTGGCGATCGGGGGCCCGGAGTTGGCCCTGCTGGCCAGCGCCCAGTGGGCCCAGGTGCCGGTGCTGCCCCGCCCCCGGGTGGCGATCCTATCCACGGGCAATGAATTGGTGGAGGTGGGCACCCCCCTGCAGCCGGGGCAAATTGTGGATGCCAACCAACCGGCCCTGGTGGCCCTGGTGCAGGGGGCTGGGGCGCTGCCCCTACCCCTGGGGCGAGTGCCAGATCAACCGGCGGCCCTGGGGTTGGCGATCGCCACCGCCCAATCCCAGGCGGACCTGATCCTCTCCTCCGGTGGGGTATCGGTGGGGGATTTTGACTACGTTGACTCGGTGCTGCGGGAGTTGGGGGCCACCCTGCGGATCACGGCGGTGGCGGTGAAACCGGGCAAGCCCCTGACCGTGGCCACCCTGCCCCGCCCCGACGGGGCACCTCCCCTGATCTACCTGGGCCTGCCGGGCAACCCGGTCTCCGCCCTGGTGTGTTTTTGGCGCTTTGTGGAACCCGCCCTGCGGAAACAGGCGGGCTTGAGCCGGGGCTGGTCGCCCCAGTGGGTTTGGGCTACCACCGACCAACCCCTGGCCGCCGCTGGCGATCGGGAAACCTACCTGTGGGGCCACCTCAGCCCCGGCGAGGAGGGTTATCGCTTTAGCCTGGCCCCAGGTAGCCATAACTCCGCTAACCTGGTCAATCTGGCCGGTAGCAACGCCCTGGCGGTGGTGCCCGTCGGCACGACCCAGATCCCTGGGCAAAGCAGGGTGCGGGTGATGGTGGTGGGGCGGATTAACCCCTAGGAAATCGGGCCCCCAATCGCCTCCGTCCTAGGGCAGCCATTCCGTCAGTAGGTCGGCGGAGGCGCCGGTGATCAGGCTGAGGGGCATCTCCGGAGCGGCCAGAGCCTGGGCATAGCTGGCCTGGAGCAAGGGGCGAAAGCGTTCATCCCCCAGCAGGTTGACCTGGAAAAAGGCCTGGGCAAAGCCCTGCATATAGCCCTGAGCTAGCTCCGGATAGGGGCCAATCAAGGCCTCCGGAATAGCCAGGGGTTGATCGTCGCCCCCCGTATCGCCAATCACGGAGAAGTGGGTGCCGCGGGCTAGGAGAAGCAGGTAGCGGTGGTCGCTACCTAGCCAGGTAAAGGGCTTAATCTGTTCCGCAAAGGCGGGGGCCACCGTATCCATGGCCCCCGCCACCACCATGGTGGGCACCGTCACCTGACCGTAGCCACTGGGGCCAAACAGGACGCCACCGATCGGGTTCATGATGAAAATAGCCTTCACCCTGGGATCGGCCAAACGACTGCCCGGGTTGGCCAGGCGAGCCGCCTGACATTGCAGCAGTAGGGAGGGGTTAAAGGCGAGTCGACTGGGGGGGCAGGCCTGCTCCAGGCCCTGGCTATCAACGGTGGCCCCCCCCAGGGCTAGGGCGGTGTAGCCACCAAAGGATTGACCGATCACCCCCACCCGGTTCAAGTCCAGTCGGCCCCGCAGATCGGGGTTACGCCAGCGGGCCCGGTCCAGGCCGGTAATCGCCAGGGAAATATCCTGGGGCCGTTGCCAGAACTCCCCATCCGGCACGACGGTGGTGCTCTGGCCCGCCAGTAGGGCAAACAACTGCTCATCGTTGCTGCCCGTATGCTCAACGGCGGCCACCGCCAGGCCACCGGCGGCCAGATACTCCCCCAGGTAGGTATAGCTCTGGCGGCTACTGCCCAACCCGTGGGAAATCAGCACCAGGGGAAAGCCCGACCGGGGTGGGCGTCCCTGGGGCAGAAACAGGGTCACCGGTCGAGCCAGACCCGCCAGTTCCAGGTTGAGACGCTTCACCCCGTAGCGTTGTTGGGCCTGCACCAGGGCCCGGAGAGCGGCCAGGTCCAGGGCATTGGCCTGCACCCTGGCCTCCTGATCGGCGATCTCCCGCACCAGGGTGACCGCCCGTTCTGACTGAAGAATAGCCTGGTTAATTTCCTCGGCCACCGCCAGGGCGCCGGCCAGATCCACCCGAATGGCTTCCAGGGGGTAGGCTCGCAGGACATCCAGCAGGGTAAATCCTTGACTGCGGTCAGCCTGGGCGGCGGCCAGGATCAGCGCCGCTCGCAGCGCCTGAAAGCTGCCCTGGCGGGAGGGGGTCTGCACCACCCGGGTGACCTGCTGCAGCAACAACTCCCCCTGCTCGGTGTAGAGAAACTGGGCGATCGCGACCACGTCCAGGGTGCGGGTGGGGGTGCTGAGAGCCTGGCGAATTTGGGCCAGAGCCTCGGGGGAAAACCCCAGATGACGGTTGTAGGCCTGTAGTTGCCGACTGAGTTTGCCAGTGCGGGCTAGCTGCTCCAGGTCAGTGATGGCGATGGTCCGCTGTAGACCCCCGTAGGTGATAATGATTGACTCCGCCGCGCGGCCAGGGCCGGGGCTGAGCAGATTAACCGCCAGGGCTAGGCCAGACAACCCCAGCCACCAGCGGTGCCGGACCCTGACAGGGGAGAGGGAGGTAGGGGTGGCGGTGGCCATCGGCGGAGGGTAACATCAAGGGGGGTGGTCTAGGGCTGGCATTCTCCCCAGGAGAAACACTATAGCTTTAGCCAGAATCGTCACAGGTGGATCGGTGAAAGCTAATACTGGCAAGGCTCTTCGGCTCCCCTCCGCCGGGCTGGGGCGATGGGGAAAATGCCACCGTTAAGGACAGTCGGGCAAGGCAGGCGGTGCCTCCGCTGCAATCACCTGATCTAGAAAACCATTACAGGCATCGGTTAACAGATCAATGACGTAGGTAAATCCCTCCGGCCCACCATAGTAGGGATCGGGCACCTCCTGATCGGGGTAGGTGCGACAGTAGTCACAGACCAGGCGCAGCTTATGGCCATAGCGCCGATCCCGGTCCAGAGCCTGGATATCCTGGAAATTTTGGCGATCCATGGCCAGGATCCAGTCAAACTGCTCAAAGTCCGCCACCTGAAACTGACGGGCTCGGCCCCTTAGGGTAATGCCGTAGGCCCGGGCGGCGGCGGCCATGCGACTATCGGGTGGGCTACCGATGTGGTAACCGGCGGTGCCGGCGGAGTCGCAGACTAGCCGATCACCCCACTGCCGCTGCTGGGCCAGGTGATTCATGATATTTTCCGCGGAAGGGGATCGGCAGATGTTGCCCAGACAAACGAAGAGCAGTCGAGTAGCCATGGCGATGGGATTAGCAGGGGGGCCGGGTCTACAAACCGGGAAGACTGAGACCGCCGGTGAGTTCCTCCATGCGATCGCGCATGGTGGCGGTGGACTTTTCGTAGGCATCCTTCATGGCGGTGGTGACCAGGTCCGCCAGCACCTCCGCCCCTTCGTTTAGGGCTTCCGGAGCAATGGTGACGCTACGCGGTTCCTGATTGCCGCTCATCACCACCGTTACCAGCCCACCGCCCGCCTGACCGGCGATCTCCATTTGCTCCAGATCTTCCTGCAGTTGCTTGGCCCCTTCTTGAATTTGCTGGGCTTTTTTGAAGGCCTCGGTCAATTCCTTCATTTTGCCCAGGCCGAACCCAAACCCTTGACCTTGTGTCATGTCGTTACTCTCGCAAAGAATGCTGGCAATAATGCTAAATCGGTTTATAGTGCAACCGTTGGCTATTGTACCCCCATCGTCGATAGGATGGGGCTAGTTTCCTACCCATAGCGCCATGGCCGTCCGTTCCCCCTGCCCTTCCCCCCCCTCCGCCCGCCCCCAAACCGGCCAGCTGATCCTCCTCACCGGCCCCAGCGGGGTGGGCAAGGGCACCCTACTGCAGGCCCTACGCCGCCGTTATCCCGATCTGCCGGTATCGGTGTCCACCACCACCCGCGCCCCCCGTCCGGGGGAAGTGGAAGGGGAGGATTACTACTTCGTTTCCCGGCAGCAGTTCCAAGGCCTGATTGAGCAGGGGGCGTTGCTGGAGTGGGCGGAGTTTGCCGGTAACTATTACGGCACCCCCAAGGCCCCGGTGCTGGAAAAACTGGCTGCCGGGCAGAGGGTAATCCTGGAAATTGAGTTGCAGGGGGCTCGCCAGGTGCGTCAGACCTTCCCCGAGGCCCTGCAGGTGTTTGTGCTGCCCCCCTCCCTGGCGGAGCTGGAGCACCGCATCCGGCAGCGGGGGCAGGATAGTGAGGCGGCGATCGCCCGCCGGTTGAGCCGGGCCCGGGTGGAAATCGAGGCCGCCCCTGAGTTTGACATCCAAATCGTTAACGATCACCTGGACTCTGCCCTGCAACAGCTGGAGCAGGTCCTTTTCCGAGACCCAGCGGCGCATAGCCCTGGCTAATTGGCCTTCTCTGCAGTCCGACCCCGCCCACCCTACTCCCCGTCCCCGTGCCCCAAAATTCCCATGGCTAGCCAGTCCTCCTCCCGCTTTGGCCCACCGCCCAGCCCCGCTCTGCCCACCCTCAACCTGCTGACCATGCTGCGGTTGGGGGTGTTTAACATGGGCCTGGGGATTATGTCCCTGCTCACCCTGGGGGTGCTAAACCGGGTGATGATTGAGGAATTGCGGGTGCCCGCCCTGATCGCCGCGGGCACCATTGCTGTGCACCAGTTTATGGCCCCGGCTCGGGTGTGGTTTGGCCAAATGTCCGATGCTCGGCCCTTGCTGGGGCACCACCGCAGTGGCTACATCTGGGTGGGTATTGTGGGCGTTGCCCTGGTCTCCTTTGCCGCCCTGCAGGTGGTCTGGCAATTGGGGGAACGGATTGCCACCCAGGGCTGGGGGCCCCAGGCCTACCCCTGGGTGGGCCTGCTGGGGCTGTTGTTTGCCATCTACGGCCTGGCCCTGAGTGCCACCTCCACCCCCTTCACCGCCCTACTGGTGGATGTTTCCGATGAAGATAGCCGCTCCCGCCTGGTGGGGATTGGCTGGGCCATGTTGATGGTGGGGATTATCACCGGCGTGGTGATTACCACCATCGTGTTGAAGCCGGTTGACCTCGATGCCCCCATCGAGCAGGTGCGCAGTGCCGTTAATCGGTTGTTTATCATTGCTCCGGCGGTGGTCTGCCTGCTGGCCTTCTTCAGCACCGTGGGGGTTGAGCGCCGCTATTCCCGGCGGCGCTCGGCCCCCGATCAGCGGGAGGATAGCCTCACCCTGGGCCGGGCCCTGAAGATCCTCACCGCCAGCCGCCAGGCCGGGCTATTTTTCAGCTTTTTGTTGGTGCTCAGCCTCAGCCTATTCATGCAGGATGCCATCCTGGAGCCCTACGGCGGCGAGGTGTTTGGCATGACCATTGCCGAAACCACCCGCCTCAATGCCGCCTTTGGCCTGGGTACCCTGCTGGGGATTATTGTTACCGGCTGGCTGGTGGTGCCGCGCCTGGGAAAGCAGCGCAGCGTTAGCCTGGGCTGCAGTTGGGCCGCCCTCTGCCTGGTTGGTATTACCCTGTCGGGCCTAACCGGTAGTCCAACGGTGTTGTTGACGGCGGTGTTTTTGTTTGGCAGTGCCTCCGGGGTGTTGACCCTGGGGGCGATCGTGCTGATGTTGGATTTAACCGTGACGGAAACCGCCGGTACGTTTATTGGGGCCTGGGGGCTGGCCCAGGCGATCGCCCGGGGTAGTGCCACGGTGCTGGGGGGCGCGGTGCTGGACCTGGGCCGGGCCCTGCTGCGGCTGTTCAATGGCGGGGGGGAGATAGGAGAGCCCCAGGTGCTGGTGGCCTATGGTCTGGTGTTTGGCCTCCAGGCCCTGGGTATGGTGGTGGCCATTGGTCTGCTACGCCGGGTTAATATTCAAGAGTTTCAAGCCAATGCCAGAGCCGCGATTACCGCCGCCCTCCAGGGGGAGATGGACTAACCATGGTCGATTTTTGGGATCAAGTGCTGACCGCCGCCGCCACCAGCACCGCGGCGGTGGGCCAGCGGTTACTGGCGGAGTTTGGTGGGGTGGAGGCGGACCTGAAAAGCGATGGTAGTCTGGTTACCGCCAGCGATCGCTGGGCTGACCAGGCCCTCCGCACCGCCCTGCGGCAACATTTCCCCGACCATGGTCTGCTCAGCGAAGAGGTGGAGCACATTTTCCCCCCTGGGGACTGGTGCTGGGTGATTGACCCGATTGATGGGACCACCAACTTTAGTCGAGGCATTCCCATCTGGGGCATTTCCTTGGGGCTGTTGTACCGGGGGGTGCCAGTGTTTGGCTACGTCGCCATCCCTCCCCTGCAGCAATGCTTCCACGGCTACTGGCCCGGCAGCAGTGGCCTGGTGATGCCCCAGGGTGCCTTCTGTAATCAACACCCGATTCGCACCAGCACCGCCGATCCAGGGCCCCAGCAGTTTTTCAGTCTCTGTGCCCGCAGCACCCAGGTGATGGCTCGGCCCTTTCCCTGCAAAATTCGCATGCTGGGGTCCGCCGCCTACAATCTCTTGATTGTGGGCGCCGGTTGGGCCCTGGGGGCGGTGGAGGCCACCCCCAAAATTTGGGATATTGCCGCGGTCTGGCCGATTCTGCAGGCGGCTGGGGCCAGCTGGGTGGCTCTAGATGGGGCCGATCCCTTCCCCCTACAGGTGGGGCGAGACTACGGTCAGCAGGCCTATCCCACCCTGGTGACCGCCCAGGCAGAGTGGGTAGCCCTGTTTCGTCCCCTGGTCCAGCCCGATACCTAATTTCTCCAGCAACCCCGAATAGCTTACCATTGCTTACCTATGGATAGATAAAGTATCCTAAAGGGCTCAGGTTTTCAGTAGGCTAGCCCTAGCCCTCCGTCCTCTAAATTGGATCGTTCCCCAACCGTTCCCATGCCCTTCTCCCTTGCCCAACCTCGCCATCTATGGATCTGGCTAGTCACCCAACTGACCAGTGAAACTACTCTTTACGTGGTCAAACGAGTACTACAGGCCCTGCTCACCCTCTTATTAGCCTCCGCCCTCAGCTTTTTCATCATTCAACTGGCGCCGGGTAACTTCCTGGATCAGTACCGCCAGAGTCCCCAGTTTTCGCCGGAAACCCTGCAGCAACTGGAGGCCCAGTTTGGGCTAGATCAGCCCGCCTGGCGCCAGTATCTGAACTGGCTCTACCAGGTGATCTTCCATGGCAATTTTGGCCTTAGTTTCTCCTATCAGCGGCCGGTGGTGGATATTCTCTGGGAGCGAGTGCCCAATACTCTGCTGCTGGCTCTAGCCTCGGTGCTGGTTACCTGGCTGATCGCTATTCCCATGGGGATTGTCGGCGCCATCCATCAAAATCGCAACCTGGACCGGGGGCTACAGGTCTTGAGTTACCTGGGCCAGGGCATGCCCAGCATTATTACCGGTCTGCTGTTATTATTTTTCGCCCAATTGACTGCCCCCCTGTTTCCCATTGGCGGGCGCACCAGTATTATCCATAGTGACTTAACCCGTCTGGGTCAGATTCTCGACGTGGGCTGGCACCTGATTCTCCCGACCCTGGCCCTCAGCATTACCAGCTTCGCCGGTCTGCAACGCATCACCCGAGGGCAAATGTTGGATGTGCTCAGACAAAACTATATCCAGACCGCCCGAGCTAAGGGCCTGTCAGAAAACCGGGTAATCTACGTCCATGCCCTGCGCAATGCGGTAAATCCCCTGATTACCCTGCTGGGTTTTGAGTTCGCCAGTTTGCTGGCAGGTGCTTTTATCACTGAAACCTACTTTAACTGGCCCGGCCTGGGCAAGCTGATTCTTGAGGCGGTCACCGCCCAGGATCTTTACCTGGTGATGGCTAGTCTGATGATGGGAGCGGTGATGTTAATTCTGGGGAACCTGCTGGCGGATCTGGCCTTGAGTGTGGTGGATCCGCGCATTCGACTACAGGAACTGAACTAGGGCTTCGTCTGTAACGGTTTGTTGAACTAGACCCTGGCATGAATCCACCCACTCCCGAACCCTGACTCCTGTTCCTTGGCCGGGCTAAACCAGGGTGACGAGGAGTTCAAACAACAGGTCCTGGATTAAGTCGATAGCTGTAGGGCCAGCCTATCCATGTTGAGCGCCCCTAACTCCAATCCTCCCGGCCCCGCCCGAGACCCCGGTAGACATCCCCCCGCTGGTGAATAACCCGGGTTTTGGCAAACAGCTCCGCCTCCGTCAGTTGCCAGCGGGTCAGGGCCTTTTGCAGGTCGTTCTGAATATCCCGGGCACCGGGAAAGCCATCGTAGCGAATGATCAGCCGGGCCAGCTCGGCCAGATGGTAGTCACTGGCCTCGCCCATTAGTAGTTGGTTGACCAACTGGCGATCGTCTTTGTATTGGGGATGTTGTTGATCTTGGCCGGAATCGCTCATGGGCAAAGGCTGGTCCTAGGTGGCGTAAATGTAGGTGATCCGTCAAGAGGGGGTCGGTAGTCAGAACTCAGTAGGCAGGGGCAGCAGGCCTATTGACGCCGGGCTCTACTAGCCAGGGTTAGGGGCCAGGCTGGGGAATAATCAAACCGCCCCCCAGGACCCGATCGCCATCGTACCAAACCGCGGCTTGGCCCGGGGTAACGCCAAACTGGGGCTCATCAAACATCAGTTTGACCTGATCGGCGGCGGCGGTCAGGGGCACCAGGGTGGCGGGCACCGCCGGACTACGGTAACGGATCTGCACCATCACCGGCAGGGGGGCGGGGGGTGGCCCAATCGATACCCAGTTAACCTGGTGCACCGTGCAGTCGGGCCAGTGGGCGGCGCTGCGATCGGCGACGATCACCTGGTTACGACCCACGTCCAGGCCCACTACGTAGAGGGGCTCCGGGGCGGCCACCCCCAGCCCCTTGCGTTGACCGATGGTGTAGTGATGGATGCCATTATGTTGCCCTAAGACTCGCCCCGATCCATCCACAATGTCCCCTGGGGTGGGGGCCAGGTAGCGGTCTAGAAAACCCTGCATCGACCCGTGGTGCTCAATCAGGCAGAGGTCCTGGCTATCGGGTTTGGTGGCGGTGTGCAGCCCCAACTGGGTGGCCAGGTTACGGGTCTCCACCTTGGTTTGATCCCCCAGGGGGAAGTGGCAGGCGGCCAACACCTCCTGGGGTAGATCGTAGAGGAAGTAGGACTGATCCTTGCTGCCATCCACGGCTCGCCGTAACTCGTGGCGGCCACTGGCGGGGTTGGTGGTGAGGCGGGCGTAGTGACCGGTGGCAATGCGATCGCAGCCCAATTTCTGACGAGCATAGGCCAACATCGGCCCAAACTTAACCGCCCGGTTGCACTGGGAGCAGGGTAGGGGGGTGATCCCCTGGCCGTAGCCCGCCACCAGGTAATCAACAATCTCCCGCTGAAATAGATCCCGACTATCGACAATGTGGTGGGGAATGCCCAGGTCTTCGCAAAGCCGGGCCGCATCCACCATGCCCTCGGAGCAGCATTGGCCCTTCCCCTTCATTAACCACAGGGTCAGACCCACCACCTCATAGCCCTGATGGTGGAGGGTCGCCGCCGCTACGGAACTGTCAACACCGCCGGAGAGGCCGACTACGATTTTTTCCATGACGTTTCCACTGCCCGGTCAGGGGAAATACAGCTGAGCCAGAATTGATCTCTAAAGGCATAGCCTGGGTAGGCCTCCTGGCTCGACTCCGTCAAGCTAGGATAATACCCGTACTATCTTAGCCTACTCGTCTCAACCAAATGATAGAGACTAAGCCTTCCCCGGGGTTACACTAAGGACAGTACCCTCTCCCCGTAGGGGCCTCCTACCCGCTATTTTCTAGCTTCTCCCTATGCAAGAGTTTCGCGCCAGCCAACTGCTTAACCTGCGGGTACCCAATGGCCCCCTGCCGATCGAGCATTACCTGCGCCAGCCACACCGATTGGTGCAGGCCATCACCGACCCCCGTCGCATCGATCAGCTCGAGGAGGGGCTATATCGCCTCAGCCTGCGGCCCCTGCAATTTTTGGGTATTAGTATACAGCCCACCACCGATCTAAGGGTCTGGGTGCTGGCCGATGGCACCCTTTGTCTAGAGGCGTTGGATTGTCAGGTCTATGGCCCCGCCTACTTAGACTATGTTAACCAGTCCTTTTCCATGGGCCTCACCGGTCGGCTCACCCCCCAACCCCAGACCCCCTACACCGCCCTGGTGGGACAGGCGGATCTGCAAGTGCAGCTGGACTTACCCGCCCCCCTCGCACTGATGCCGTCTGCCATGGTCCAGACAGCGGGGGGACGGTTGCTAGGGGGTATCCTGGCCACCATCAAGCATCGGTTGGAACGGCAGCTGGTGGAAGACTACCACAGCTGGGCCCACCAGCAGGGTGATCGCCCTAATCCTCTAGATCCTTGTCAGCCCCGGGGGCAAGTAGTCTAGCACTACTAGTCTATCAAGCTTCAATTGAGCCATAGGTCTGCCCTGCTGGCCTCAAGCCACCACTTTAAAGTGATAAAACACTAACGGGCTGGAGCCGCTGACGGTGGGCTAGTAGCCTGCCACACCTGCTTAAAGATTTCCTCAAATAGGGGCATGGGGGCACCACCGGGAATCAGCAGGTCATTCATAATGAAGCTCGGGGTGCCCTGCAGTTTAAGTTCCTGGGCGAGGTCTCTATCCTCGGCGATGGCAGCCCTAGCGGTGGGGCCTTGCCGATCGCGGTTGAACTGCTCCAGGTCTAGCCCCATGGCAGTTGCCAATTCTAGATACAGGGCTTCCCCCAGGCGGTTTTGATGGACAAACAGGCCATCGTGGTAGAGCCAGAACTGCCCCTGTTGGCCAGCTGCCCAGGCCGCTGCTGCCGCCGCCGCCGCCTCAGGATGAATCTGGGTGAGGGGAAAGTGCTTAAAGACAAACAGCATATCCTTGGCGTGGGCCTGGACAAAGGGCTTCATCTGGGCGGCACTGAGGGCGCAGTAGGGGCATTGGAAGTCGGCAAATACAAATAGCACCACCGGGGCGGTAGGGTTACCCTGGGTCGGGGAGTTGCCGATCAGGGTTTGGCGATCCTTGGCGGCAATCACCCGGGCCACAACCTGCTGGCGAGCTTCGTAACTCGGCGGCGGTGTGGTCTGGGCACGGCGACTGCGAACCATCCCCAGGGTGGCCACCAGAATGGCGGTCACCAGGGCTAACACCAGCCAGACTAGCCAGGGGGGACGGGCCCTCGCCCCTGTTTCAGGCTCGACCACCCTAGTCAAACCCCCGCTGACGCCAGGGTTCGGGGTCCACCGACAGGCCATGGACGTAGAGCCCCCAGTGCAGATGGGGCCCGGTGGAGGCCCCGGTGGACCCAACCGCCCCAATTACCTGGCCCGCCTCCACCCGTTGCCCCTCCTGCACATCAATGCGACTAAGGTGGATCATGATACTCAAGACCCCCTGGCCATGGTCGATGCCGATGGTGTTACCGTGCAATTCAAACCCCTCCGCCACTCGCCCCACCAGGGCGATCCGGCCGGCGGCGGGGGACCGGACCGGTGACCCGGTACTGGCGGCGTAGTCCACCCCGCGGTGGTAATAATCCTGGGCAAACACACCATTGTAGTAGCGGCGCACGCCGTAGGGGCTCCTCACCGGGCCCCCGCTGGGGCGCACCATGGGCCCCCGCCAGAGGCGTTCGGGGGTGACCCGCTGCTTAAAGGCGGCCACCCGGTCAAGCTCATGCTGGGTGCCCAGGTCCCGCTGGTTAGGGGAAAGGGTAATGCGTTGGGTAGGGAAGCGCCGATGGCGAAGCCCCACCGCCAGGTTACGGGTGGGTTCGCCGCCGCTGACCTGGATCACCAGACGCCCTGGGGTATCTAGAGGGGTGGTGGGAATCAGGGCCTGAAACCGGCCATCGGGGAGGGGAAAGGTAGGATATTGGCGATTGTTCACCGTCACCACCGGAGCGGTTAAGGTCTGGGGCTGCTCTGGACGAATGATCACGGCGAAGGTATCCCCCTGTTGGGGGTTATCAGGGCTAATCTGAACGGCGTAGGCTTGGGCTCGATCGCTCCAGACCAGGCCGACGACAATGGCCCCCGCCCCCGCTAGCCAGGCTCGACGGGTGAGACCCGGGGTCTGGGAAGGCTGGGATAATAACCTAGGACTGATTGGCATTGGCATCCTTAACCGCCGCATAAAACAGCAAGCCCGCCAGGGGCAGGGTGAGGCCCAGGATGCCGGTGGTCACCCCGGTTCCCCAGTCAGGGGTACCGGAGGACAGTTCAAAGATTGAGCCGACGGCGGCGATCGCCGCCACACAGGAACCAGCCAGAAACAGTCCACTCTTGGGGGTCACAAAGGTTCTCCTGGGATAGGGTAGGAGTCCGGACTGGGCCGGTTTAGCTCGCTTTGAGGCCAAAGGCTCAGGTCAGGACAAGTAACACGTGCAGAAACTGGGTCGGGGTTCTGGATCACCCCTGCTGAGCCCTGGCAACCGGGGCAGCACCCCAGCCCCTAGGCCTTGACTGGCTGGACATGTTTAACCAGGAAGCCATTTTTTTTCAGTTCCTGGGTGAGGGCCAGATTGTTATTCACCCGATCCACAAAGAGTACCCCACTGAGGTGATCCATTTCGTGAAGAATACAGCGGGCCAGGAGTTCCTGGGCCTGAATCCTCTGCGGTCGTCCATGTTCGTCTTTAAAGGCCACCTCGATGGCAGCGGGCCGGACAACATCTAGAAACACACCGGGAATGCTGAGGCAGCCCTCCTGCCCCACGGCTTGCTCCGGGGATACCTTAAGAATTTCCGGGTTAACCAACACCAGGGGAGGAGTAGTGGCGTTTTCCGGATCCACATCCACCACCAGTACCTGTTTGTTGACCGCCACCTGGGGGGCGGCCAGACCAATGCCATCGGCACTATACATGGTTTGCAGCATTTCCCTCACCAACTGGCGAATCTCATCGTCCACCCGGGCCACCCGCTTGGCGGGCTGACGCAGCACACGATCGCCCAGGGTGTGGATCTCCAGGGGGGGCTGTTTAACTTTGGTTTTCTCGACTTGGATAGGGACGGGCATGGCGATGGGCTTAGGGAGCAAGTCTAACTATCTATTTCTTATCTTAACAAGACTAGCAAGACAAGGGGCTGGCCATCACCACGGCCCTAGTAATGCTCCGCTATCTTTTCCTGGTGGCCTCCTGGGCTGGGGCCTGCACAATTCCTGAAGCTAGGGGGCCAGGAAGAGGTCCACCCGATCCCCCAGGCCGGGGCTGTCCAGGTCGGCAAATTCGTAGCGCACCCGGTGGATGGGTTTGTTGAGCGGGAGCAGGGCCCCCAGATCGATGGGGGTGCCGGAGACGATTAAATCGGCGGGGGTTTGGTTGAGGGTGGCACCCAGGGCCTCCAACTGCTCAGGGGAATAGCCCATGGCGGGCAGTACCGGACCAATCTGGGGGTACTGCTGATAAACCCTGGCGATCGCCGGTGGAGCCCAGGGTCGGGGATCGATAATCGCCCCTGCCTGGGCCCGGCTAGCGGCAACGTAACCGGCGCCGTAGGCCATCCCGCCGTGGGTGGTGGTGGGGCCGTCCTCCACCACGATCACCCGTTTGCCCTGCACCGCCACCGCCCCCTCCAGGCGGAGGGGAGAGCCTCCCCTGACCAGGTGGGCCTGGGGACAGAGGGATGGCAGCCCCTCCATCAGTTCTTGCACCCCGCTGGCGGGGGCCATATCCGCCTTGGCCACCACCACGATGTCCGCCATCCGCAGCACCGCCTCGCCGGGGTGG
>JAYKIM010000148.1:0-2956 GCA_035286245.1 Cyanobacteriota bacterium
TGGCGATCGCTGCTGGTGGGAAAGGCAATCCGCCACTCCACATCCTGCAGGGCCACCGCATCCTCCAGGGTGTCGGTTTCCTCCACGTAGGTCATCTCCAGCAGAAACCCGGTGGTCAGGCAGTAGCTCCGATCTCGGTGCCAATGAAACCGCAGGGGGTGGATCAGGGCCCGATCTCGAAAGGTCAGTTCAAAGGGGGTAGGGCCGTTGGGGTCCTCCCGGATGTAGGGCTCCTCGTTGCTGTAGGCCACCCAGATCAGACCCTGATCGGGGCTGGTGTGGGGGGGCACCGCCACCCCCGTCGGGGTAGCAAAGGGGGTGAGCATTTTCACCAGCAGCTCCCCGGTGGCCCGGTCCAGGCAGTAGACGGTTTGCTCCATCTGATCGCAGACCCATAGGTAATCCCCCCAGACGGCAATATTTTCAACCCCAATGCCGGGGGCAGGAAACTGGGTAATGCGCTGCCCCGAGTCCCGATCAAAGACGAAGATATACCCCGCCTTCCTACAGCTGACGTAGAGGGTGTTTTGCCAGACGGCGACGCCATCGGCGGTGGAGGGCAGGGTCAGGACCTGCCTGGGGGCGATATCCCCCAGGGATGTGACCAGCACCCGCTGGTCGCAGGTGATCCAGAGGTGATCCTGCCAGCGAGCCAGCCCCGTCGCCCGTTGAAACTCATGGGCATGGCGGGGGTTCAGGATCAGGGTGTTACTGGTCTCAGGATCAATGCGCAGCAGGTAGCCCCGGAAGGGGTCCACCGCCAGCAGATGATCGCCGTCTAGGGCGAGGCCGTAGAGGGCCTTGACCCCGATTGGTTGAATGGTGGTGACGGCCGCTGCTGGGGCATCGGCGCTGGGCAGGGAGGGGGCAGGCATGGGCAGCGATCGCACCGGCGCTAAGAAACATTGGCTCTATCCTAGGGCAAGGGGAGCCCCAAAACTGTAGCTTGCCTATCCCCCCAGGGCAACCCGAGGGCGACCTACTCGCCGCTCCGCCCCAGTTGTTGCTCCACCGTGGCGATGGCAGCGTTAAGACCGGCCAGGCGAGCCTCCAGGGAGTCGCGAAAAGCCCTCATCATTTCCAGCTTGTATTCCTGGTACTGGCGGCGGGAGCTGGCGCTGGGAGCCTGGCAACCGGAGGGCATGCAGAAGGGGAAAAACATGGTGCTAAGGCGGTAGGGGACTGTCTTTAGTATAGCCCGGAGCCCGGCGAGCCCGCTGGGCTGGACCCGGTTGGTCAAACTTTCCTGTCCCAGGCTGCGGTTTCGTTGTTACACTCACAGACGATCCCCTGAGTTCCTTGTTGCCCTGCCCATGGTAGAGCCCCGTCGCTATCGAACCTTACCCCTTAAACGCCGCCAGAGGCAACGACGGGTTACCCGCCTGTCCGCCCTGTTGATTTTCGCCCTGGCCAGTAGTAGTTTCCTGCTGGGAGCCTTTCGCAGTGTCAGTGGCCAGTGGCAACAGCCGGTGTTGTTTAGCCAGCGCCCCATCGGCCAGATGGTCAACCGGGCTGAGGTGGCCACGGGGCTACGCCAGATTCAAACGGCCAATGGCCGCCCCATCCTTTCCCCCCTGCCCCTGGCGGAGGAGGTCTGGACCTGTGATGTGGTGGTGATTGGGGGCACCCTGGGGGGGGTGGCGGCGGCCTCCCAGGCCATGAAGGCGGGGGCTACCACCTGCCTGCTGGAGCTCTCCCCCTGGTTGGGGGGGCAGATTAGCGCCCAGGGGGTATCGGCGATCGATGAATCCCGGGCGATGCGCTGGCGGCAAAATTTTTCCCCCAGTTGGCAGGCCTTTAAGCAGTTGATTCAACAACAACCGGTCTACCTACCCCGCTGGACCGGCTTGCCGGCGGAGCGGTTGGTCAGTCAGGTGAATAGCTGTTGGGTGGGAGACCTGTGCTTTAGCCCCAGGGCGGGGGCGACGGCAGCGGAGCTGTGGCTGCGCCGGGCCGCCCAGGCCGCTCCCCAAAGTCGTTGGGCCACCTCCACCGCCTTTAAGGGGGCTAGCTTTGATCCCACCGGCCGGACGATCACGGCCATCTACGGGGTGAAACGCATTCCCCGAGACCCCAACTATGTGCCCAGCGGTCGCCTCTCCACGGAACTGGAGGAGTGGTATAGCTGGTCAGATAGCGATCGCTACAACAAGATTCCCCTGCGGCTGCAACCCCCCAGCGGTGGCCGCATGATCGTGATTGATGCCACCGATACCGGGGAGTTGGTGGGCTGGGCCAACCTCCCCCACCGCCTGGGGTCCGACTCCCAGGCCTTTACCGGGGAAGTCAACGCCCCCCTGAAGGACAACCCCGACTGCACCCAGGCCTATACCTACCCCTTTGTGCTGGCCACCCTAAACGATAAGGGAGACAGTCTGCGGCAACTGAAAGCCATTCCCCCCGCCTTTACCAAGGCGGAGCATCGGCGGGAGTTTAACCTGGAGGGCTTTAAGATCTTTAACACCGGCAGTGTCTTTAACTACCGCCGCATTGTCAGCCAGGTGCCGGGGGACAGCAACGTTAACAAGACTCGCCCCGGGGAAATGACCCTGATCAACTGGAATAAGGGCAACGACTGGCACTTTATGGACCCCCCCCTGGTGCTCACGGAGGAAGATATTCAACTGTCGGGGCAACGACAAAACTGGCTGGGGGGCTTGTCTACCGAGTCCCTGAACTATGGGGAAATTCACGCCCTGATGTTTGCCGAGTGGCTGATGGAAAAGCACTCCAGCCGACGGCTACCCCTCACATTTCTGCAGGGGGCTGAGGCTCCCCTGGGCACCCAATCGGGCCTCAGTATGGTGCCCTACCTCCGAGAAGGACGACGCATCCTGGGGCGATCGGCCTACGGCCAGAAGAACTTCATGGCGGTGGAGGTGGACCTCAGGGAGGACATGACCGGCGGCCGGGACTTTAGCCCCACCGCCATTGCCCTGGCCCACTACGATATTGA
>JAYKIM010000149.1:0-12530 GCA_035286245.1 Cyanobacteriota bacterium
TATCTTTGGGGGTGTAATCCGGGGTGTAATAGGTCAGCTTATAGTCCTTAACCCCGGCACTGTATCCAGATTTTGACTGAGTCGTTGTCTGAGAGTAAGACATATCTCCCTTCCTGTGAATCTAAAATGTCTCCTCCGCATACCTCCACCATGACCACGGCACAGAAAAATCCCTTGAATAAAAGGGAATAGCTAAACCGTTGCAATGGGGACAGATAGGGGCGAAATGAGACGACAGCAAACTAAGAACAACCATCAAAATAGTTGTCCTGCAAACACTCTAGGTATTTTTCATTACCCTATGCTTTAGCATACTACCAGCGATTGCATAAGTTTAATTTCGGAAGATCTGTATAGATTCATAACCTGAAGTTATCACTCGAAATGAACCTTAGTATGGCTTCCTAAAGTTATCTAACAAAGTGATTTATAGGTGTCAAACAATGATATGTGCAGGCCTTCGTCACCTGCAAAACAGTCAAGCCCACCGGGGAGATTCTTAAATTGAAAGAACCACTTTGATGCCTAATATATTTTTCTAGGAAAGAAAACTATCGATGATAGAGACACTGATCCCCTTAGCTCCGAATGGCAATAGTGCCGCTGTCGTCCGCGCAGCTTGACCGGAGTGTCTCGTACGCCTGAAGTGGTTTACTACCAAGCTTTCTTCCTAAGGGTTTGCCAAGTCTGGAGGGACACGGCCTTTTGGCATAAACCTGGCTATTTTTTCCTCTTGTATTCTAAATTCCGGCTTCGACGCCCAGTCCTTAAGAGGTTGTTTGAAACGCCAAAGAGGAACATAGACTATACCTATGAAGTAGGATAATCTCCTCAGAATTCAACATTTTGCTGGCCTCTTGGCGGCGCCCTATACCTGAACCCTTTTCAACCAACCTCTAGGATAGATTTCCACTGAAAAATACTACTGACTAGACTGAGAACCTTGAATCGAACAGCTTAGGGTTACTCCCAGGTGTTGGGAGATCGAGGTTTCCATGGAGCGCAGGAAGGAATGTTTGTTGGGGTAGGGCTGATCTTGACCTGGCATGGGTTCTACCAGGATAGTGAAGAGGCCTAATCGGTTACCGGCTAAAATATCAGTAAATAAGCGATCTCCCACCATGGCTACCTGATTCGCGGGTAAGGCAATGGCTTCCAGGGCTTGTTGCAGCTTGCGGCGAGAGGGTTTAGCTGCACTGGTGATGTAGGGCACATCCAATAGGTTAGCAATGCGTTTGATGCGGTAGGCATTAATATTATTGCTAACCAGCCACACGGCCCCTAGCTGTTTTATCTCTTCCATCCAGGTGATTAAGGCTGGATGGGTTTCCGACTGAGAAAACGGCACCAGGGTATCATCCACATCTAAAATCAACCCCTTCACATTGAAACGACATAGCAGCTCTGGAGAAAGGCTTAAGATACTTTCCCCCAGGACAAGGTCTGGTTGTAAAAGACTGGTTAACACCATAGGGTTAATTATTGAATGTTTCCCGGATAGAGACTTTAGCCGCCTCGTGTTCCTTCAGGGTACGACTGAAAACATGGGTGCCATCGTACCGGGCGACGAAGAAAAGGTAGTCGGTAGAAGCTGGCGCTAAGGTGGCGAGTAAGCTAGCCCGGCTGGGGCTGGAAATCGGGGTAGGAGGCAACCCTGGGTTAATATAAGTATTGTAGGGAGAGGGGGTACCCACCTGAGCCCAGGTTAAAGGTTTTTCCGGAGTTTGGGTAATTCCCAATCCATATTCAACTGTAGGATCCGCCCCCAGGGGCATATTTTGCTTGAGACGATTGGTGAATACTCCGGCGATGGTGCCGCGTTCTTCAGCAACCACCGCCTCCTTTTCCACAATGCTACTCAGGGTAACCCAATCTAACAACGATAGATTGGTCTGGCCCTGCTGGTAGAGGGGCAGGGCAATAGTCTCAAACTGGCTGAGCATCATATCCCTTACCCCTTCGGCGGTGATGCTAGCGGCGGGCAACTGGTAGGTATCGGGGAACAAAAACCCTTCTAGGTGGGGAATACCCTGGGGTAGCCAGGGGTACTTCCCCCGGGGTATCTGTTCCGTCATGGCGATGAAATCCGCCGATGGAAAGAACCCCTTAGACTCAAAATAATTAGCCATTTGGCGACGATTCCAGCCCTCTGGGATAGTAAAGGAGGTTTGAATCACCTTGCCATTCCAGATAATGTCGGCAATGTCCACCATCGAACTGGTCGGGGCCAGGGCATAGATACCGGCCTGGAAGCCTCCTTCGGGCGATCGCTGGGCCTGCCAGCGCGACCATAGTTTCCAAGCGAAACTAGAATTAATTAACCCTGCCGCCTTCAGGTCTTCACCAATCTGCTGCGCCGCCGTACCGGCTGGGATTTCCAGTTGGACGGTTGGATCGCTAAGGCTCTGGTCAGATGGCGACGATGCCTTGACTACGGGGCCTGTCGCCCAGTTCCACCAGGCCCAGCTTTGCCAGAGGGCAAAGCCGTTTGCCAGGCAAACTAATAAGCCAATCAACCCCCACCGTTGCCGCCGCGAACCCTGAGCCATATCCGTAATCCTATGCCAACTCCAACGATTGGTTAGTTTCAATCTTAATCAACCAGGTCAGCAACGGCCCGGCCTTTTCCCTGACTCACCAGCTTACTCGTCGAGCAGATCGAATAATTTTGCTTCTAGACTATCCCGGATTAGTTGAAATTCTTCAGGACTAACTATTTCTAACCTACCATCTTCGGTTCTATAGGCAAAAATCAGTAGGGGTTCTCGGGGCGTACAGAGGGTATATTCTTCGTCATCGTAGAAGCAGGTCGCCAAAACTTGAAACTCCTCCGTCATGGGATTACCCTGATCATCTAGATCGTCGAGCTCCAGGGTAAGGCAGTTTTCCTCGTCAACCTCCGGCAGAGGGCCGCTGGCGGTCAAGGTAATGGCAGATCGTTGCAGGACTAGGTTTTGCTCCGCTAAAACCGCCTTAGCGGTCAAAAAGATTTGATCAATGTCTTCCTCTTCAATATCGATCAACACCTCTTCGTCCTCCTCTTCGTCCATTTGCCAGGCAAAGATTTCGATGGGGGCATCTAGGGGTAATAGCAGTAAGTAGTCTCGGTGATGCAGGTTAAAGCGTTGTTCCACCTGGCAGGGTAGGAATCGGCCGCTTTCGTCGCTAAGTACAACCGTGGACTCTTCAAAGGATTGGGTGTCATCTGCCATGGAAGGCTACTCTGGGCTGAATGATGGAAAAAATGAATCACTGTCAGAAGATAACAGTCCTATCACAATAGCCTATTCTGCAGCCTCTTCAGCGTTCATCCAGCCAGCGTTGCAGAATAATGGCGGCGGCTTTCCGATCCACTAGGGCCTTGTTCTGTCGAGGGTAACCGCCCTGCTGACGAATTAATTCCTCCGCTTCGATCGAGGTCAACCGTTCATCAACGTAGATCACCGGTAGCTGTAGGGCGCGGCCCAGTCGCTCGGCCATTCGCCTTACCTGCTTTGCCTGGCGTCCTTCTAATCCATCCAGGGTTAGGGGTAAGCCCACTACCAACAGTTCTGCCCGTCGATCCTTAACGATCTCCGCCAGGTTCCCCAATAATTCGGAAAATGAAGTCTGCTGCAGGGTGGTTAGCCCTGTGGCGATCAGACCGGTGCGATCGCAACCCGCTACCCCAATCCGCTTACGACCAATGTCTAACCCCAGGGCTGAAATTTCGCCGCTCAAATCCTTTGCCCTGCTTGTTTATCTGCGGTCACCCTGGAGGCGCCGGGTAGATGAGCGACCTAAGGTCTGGACCCTGAAGGCGGAAGAATTCCCCCCATCGCCGTGATTTTCCTGATCTGGGTGCCTTTCCCAAGGCCTGGGCCAAGTCTTTGACAATCTGGTGATTCGACCGGGTATCGGTTTGCCCGCTGGTTGCAACCCTGTAAACACATCAGAAAGCTGTAGCCCTTCCAGGGAAACGGGTTTAGCTTCCCTTACTTTATGCCACACTGATCGGGACATCAGTAGGGTATGGGACTCAGGCTTTGCCTGGATTTGGGTGAGATAGGCCTCCCGTTCTGGCTGATAGTCTAGGGAGGTGAGACGTAGGCTCTGGGGGGGGAAGGGCTGCAAGATTTTAGCCATCTGTACCATTAGCTCAGGATAAAGCCAGGTGTAGGCAGGATGAACCGTTAAGTCAGCTTGATGGGGTTGGTCCCCGTCGCGGCAAATAGCCAGCTTAAACTGGCCAATAGCCGCCTTGCGCTGTTGCTCAAAGACGTAGGCACTGATGGTTTCCACGTGGTTAACCAGGCGCTCGACGGTGACGGAGACGGTGGCCATCAGGTTCGACTGGAAGTCTTCAATTTGATGGTCAAACACCTGTCTCACCAAGGGGGGCATAGCTGCCGTGTTCAATTGGTAGAGGAGTTGGGCATCGGCATTGCTAATCGGTAGTAGGTTAGGCAGGTCGGGCTCCCGCTCTGCCAGATTAGTAATCTGGTCTGGCATTAGGGACCAATAGGTGGTCTGGGCCAGAGGTTGAAACCCAGTAAAACGATAAAGCCCCAGAGCAGCTTTGTGGGTAATATCAACTTCCAAAACCCAGTTTCTAGCCTCCCAGATAGCCTCAAAACAATAGCGCAGTAACTTAGAGCCCACCTCCATGAATCCGCTACCTGGAGCTTCTGCTGCGATGACAGCCTGGTTGATCACGACCTGCTCAACTTGCCAGGTGCTGCGGCTGCGATTGAAGGGGGCGACCTGGATGAACCCCAGCAAAACATTCTGACGTTCAGCAATGAAAATGATTGAACCCTGGGTTAAGGGGCGAGGAACCCAGCGTAGCAGCTTGAGAGGCGCATACCAGCGACGCTGGTAATTGACCCAGGCAGTAATGGCCAGGGTTGACTCGGAACCCCTATTGCCTGGCTCCAGGTCTTCGGCTCGCCATTGCTTAATACAATCTAAGTCGCGGTATTGTAATGGCCTTACCCCTAAGGTCGGGCTTGGTGTGGTCATGGGCGCCTTCAACCAACTGCCATAGTAACGTTGCCTGATAGCTAGTTTAGCCGGTTTTCAGAATTTCCACATCCACTCCACAGCCAAGGAATCCTGAGAAGTTCGGGAGGTAGGGGCTTCGGAATAGCATCGCCAGATTGTTTACAAAACTTATAATCTAAGGCAGGATGACACTAGGACGGTAGCTGTTTAGCTTTTATTCCGTTTATACGGATGTACTTTATTTTGTTTTGAGTTAATCCCTCTGTCCTGAGCATAGTTCAATAGTAGTGACTGTAATCACAATAGTTGGTTTAATGTCGCTTTTCCGCCGGGGTTATTTTTAGGACTCACTACGCCATGAGACATCTTTTGACCATTGAGCGTTTTTGTTTATACGGCCACCTGGTTGCTATGGCCTTTGGCCTGGCTGGTTTATTGTGGGTGGTTCCCCATCCCCAGATACTTGCCTATCTGCCAGCGGGTCAACAGCTGTTCCAGTGGAGTATGGCGGGGGGTGGAGTTGGTTATATCCTCCTGGGGACAGTGACTATGGCCCTGTATAGTTATCGTCGGCTGGGTCTTAGGGCTACCCTCAGTTTTGCCCTGGCGGCCGTGGGTATTTCTCTCACCAGTGAACTGTTGGGAACCAGCACCGGGTTTCCCTTCGGCCATTACAGCTATCTCAATGGTCTTGGCTATAAGGTGGCGGGTCTGGTGCCTTTTACCATTCCTCTCTCTTGGTTTTATCTGGGGTTAGCGTCTTTGTTGTTAGCTCGGGCCGGCTTGAGGGCTGGCCAGGGGCAGTCTGGGGGGCTGCGATCTCTGGCGGCTATCCTATTGGGTGCCGTTCTGCTCACCTCTTGGGACTTTGTTCTAGATCCGGCCATGAGTCAAACCGCCCTGCCCTTCTGGTACTGGCATCAGCCCGGTGCCTTTTTTGGCATGCCCTATCAAAATTTTGCCGGTTGGTTGGGCACTGGCGTGGTTTTTATGTCAGTGGGAGTAGGGTTTTGGCGAGTATTAAGGGTTTCGCCCCATGCCAGTGGCGATTCTTTGAATGTTCCCCTAGTTGTTTACCTGGGAAATTTTCTTTTTGCTTTAGTGATGAGTCTGGCGGCAGGGTTTTACATCCCTATTCTGATGGGCATTGTCACCGGTGCGCTGCCGGCGTTTCTCTGCTGGAGGTCCAGTCGATCTGATCTGGGTTCGGCGATCGTGCCCTCAGCCACTGACCTATCCCCGGTGCTCGATGCCTCAGTAACCACTTCTAGCATGGCTTCGAATAGGGCTTTTTAAATGGTGGGGTTATCGGCCTGGCTGCCTGAGCTTTCCTGGATTACCTTTTTTGCTAGTTTACTTTTAGTGGCTCAACTACTGGCCACGGCCATACTTCTGGCTCGCCTGATCCCTGGAATGCAGCGCCCTTCTCCACTGGTGGCTCAGGCGACTCACCCCGAGCAACTGGCCACGGTGTCGGTGGTGGTGCCCACCCTCAATGAAGTTGATCGCCTGGCTCCCTGCCTCCAGGGCTTAACCCTGCAGGGTTATGCGGTGCGGGAAATCTTAGTGGTCGATAGTCAGTCCACCGATGGCACCCAGGCCCTGGTCAACACCTTCCAACAGCAGGATCCTCGCCTCCGCCTACTCAACGATGGGGCTTTGCCCCCTGGATGGGTGGGTCGACCCTGGGCCTTGGACTACGGTTTTCGCCACAGCTCCACCGCCAGCACCTGGATCCTGGGGATTGATGCGGATACTCGCCCCCAAGTTGGGCTGGTGGCGGCTCTAGCCCAGGCCATGGAGGAGCAACACTATGATCTGGTATCCCTGGCGCCTCAATTTATTCTCAAGACCCCTGGGGAATTTTGGTTACAGCCAGCCCTATTAATTACCCTGGTCTATCGGTTTGGGGCGGTGGGCACAGTGCCGCCCACCAGTCAACGGGTGATGGCTAATGGCCAATGTTTCATGGTACGGCGTGACCTTTTAGAGCGTTTAGATGGCTATCAGGCGGCCCGGACTTCATTTTGTGATGATGTCACCCTTGCCCGCTATGCCGCGGCCCAGGGCGCCCGGGTGGGTTTTTGGGATGGGAGTAAGTTGCTCCAGGTGCGCATGTATGAAGGGATGGCGGAAACCTGGCGAGAGTGGGGCCGATCCCTTGATTTGAAGGACGCCTCCTCTCCACTCCAGCTTTGGGGAGACTGGCTCTTCCTACTGCTGGTGCAGGGCTTACCCTGGTTACTGACTCCTGCTTTGATGGCCCTTAAACTTAGCGGTGAGGAGAGCTGGTATCCGCCCCTGGCAGTCTGGCTCTGGTTAAACCTGGGCTTGTTGGTTCTACGTCTCGGGCTACAGGTGGCGATCGCCAGTGCCTACTGTTTTGATCAAGCACCCGGGCGCTGGTTTTTTTGGCTTTCACCCCTGGCTGACCTGGGGGCTGTTCTGCGCATCGGCCTATCTTCCTGGCGGCGACCGAACCAGTGGCGAGGTCGCCAATACCCTGAGCCATCCCCTAGCTCCTCCAGAGCGTAAAGGGGTGTTGCACCAGGTTCGAATTGCGGTAACGGGGATCGTCACTCACCTCTTGCCCCACCCAAGCAGGTAGATTTAGGGGTTGGTCAGGGCTAGTTAACTCAACCTCCGCCACCACCAAACCCTGGTTAGCGCCAAGAAATTCGTCCACTTCCCACACCAGATCGCCAACGGGGATGCGGTAGCGATATTTTTCAATTAAGGGCCCTTGGCAAAGGCTAGCCAGGAGGCTGGTGGCATCCGCCAGGGGGATGGGGTACTCAAACTCAGAGCGGACCAGGCCCTCGGTTGGTCCCTTGATGGTTAGATAGGCCTTCTCTCCCGCCACTCGCACTCGCACCGTCCCCTTACCCTGGGTTGGCAGGTAGCCCTGGCGCAACAGTACCCCCTGGGCGCCCGATCTCCAGGAGTCATCTTGGACTAGAAACTTTCGCTCAATTTCTACACTCAAGGGCTTTCACCTAGGCTAGGGGGATGGAGATAGAGAAAGGCCTCCAGGCTCCTGGCGTCGGGTTGGGCGGCCATGGCCCCCGCCTGGGTGGTGGTTAGGGCCCCCGCTGCACTGGCATAGCGGAGGGCGGCCACCAGGGGTTCTGGTTGTTCTAGCAGGGTCAACCCTCGCTGGCAAAGTTGGTGAATAAACCCCGCTAGAAAACTGTCTCCAGCCCCCGTGCTATCCTCAGCTTCGACCCTAAAGGCTGGAATATAGCCCTGGAGACCGGCGGCGGTAGCATAGTCACAGCCCTGGTCTCCAGCGGTAACCAGCACCGCCTTAGCATTGCCTAGTTGGGCCAGAATAGGGGCCGCTGTCGTGGATTGAAACAGCCATTCCGCCTCACCCTGGTTCAGCTTCAGGATATCAACCCGGTCTACCCAAGCTCGCACCATAGGGGGGGCCTGGTCAGGGTGGGGCCAAAACCCGGGTCGCCAGTTCAGATCCACCACGGTGGTCAGGCCATGGTCCTGAGCCCAGGCCAGGGCTTGATCCAGGCTTTGACGAAGGCTGGGGTAGGCCAGACCCAGGGTGCCCATCACCAGGTAATCGGCTTGAGAAAACCACTCTAGAGATAATTGCTGAGCATCCAGGTGAGCATCGGCAAAACTACCCGGGTCCGGTTGACTGAACCCAACGAAGGACCGTTCCCCATGGCGGTCTCGATGGACCAAGACGATGCGGGTCGGCCTGGGCGATCGCTGCACCCCAGCACAGTCCACGCCGGCTTGCTCCAGGATGGACCGCAGCTGGTCCCCCTGGCGATCGTCCCCCAGGCTACCGATAAAGCCCACCGCAGTCCCTAACTTAGCTAAACCCACCGCCACATTGGCCGGCGCTCCTCCCGGATAGTCTACCCAGAAGGGGGTATGGGGTTGGTCCCCATCGTAGCGATCGAAGATGCGATCGTATAAACATTCACCCAGACAAAGGACCTGTACAGTCATCGCGTAAATTAAAACCTCCTGGAGATCGATCCAGGTAGCGAATACTAGGACAGACGTCTCAATACATAGTCCGCCATGTCCAACAGAGCCTGGTGGGGGACGGAGGGAGGTAGCACCTGCAGACAGGTAACCGCCGCCTCAGCCTGCTGGGCCGCCAGCTCGCGGGCCTTAGCAATGCCGTTACTACTGTGGATCAGATCGATCGCCTGCTCAAAATCATGGCTTTGGGAGAATTCCCGCTCGATCAGGGCGGCCAGGCTTGGGTGTTCGGCCATGGCATAGAGTACGGGAGCAGTCAAGTTGCCGCTTCTCAGATCGGCACAGGCGGGCTTACCCAGCACCTGATCGGAGCTGGTAAAGTCTAAAATATCGTCTACCACCTGAAACGCTAAACCTAAATGGCGCCCATAGGCATAGAGCTGGTTAATAGTATTTTCTGCCATGCCGCTTAATACCCCTACGGCTTTAGCACTATTAGCGATCAGAGACGCGGTTTTGAAATAACTTTTCTCTAGATAGGCGTCGATCGATAGGCTGGTATCAAAGCGGTTAAGTCCCTGTTGAATTTCCCCTTCTGCCAAATCCATGATCACCTGGGATAGCAGTTTAACCACCCTAAGGTTATCCAGGTTAGCCAGGTACCAAGAAGCCTGGGCAAACAGAAAGTCACCAGCCAGCACGGCAATGCGATTGCCAAAGCTACTGTGCACCGTCGGCACCCCCCGCCGCACACTGGCTTCATCCACCACGTCATCATGAACCAGGCTGGCGGTGTGAATCATTTCAGTAATTTCCGCTAGGCGCCGATGCTTAGCGGAAATCTCTTGCCCGGGCAGGGTGGCTCTGGCTAAGAGAAGGACGATCGCTGGCCGGATACGCTTGCCCCCGGCCCCAAACAGATGTTCAGCGGCTGCAGAGAGAATGGGATGCCGTGCCCCCACCAGCCCCTTTAGATTTTGAGCTAGGAGGTCGAGATCGGTCTCAACCGGCGCGAAAAGAGAGGTTACTGAAGTCATGGACACCCGGCAAAGGCGGTGTAAGTTACGTTTGTTTACATTGTCTATTCCTATTCTAAGCTAACCCCAGGACAAGTGACGTCTTCCCCCAGTCTTTCCCCTCCCTAGGGAGTTTTTCAAGACCTTTTCCTGGCTTTTCTAGTTTTGCTAAGGGTGGCACAGGTAAGGCGGAGCATGTTACATTAAATTTAGAAATTAAACGATATAGAGAGCTTCTGAAGACTTCTGAGAGGGAAGTTTCAGTCTGTTCTTGCGGTATCTGAAAAGAAACCTCAAGGATTATCTAAGGGTTTAGTCTTTGACTGGGGCCTTAGGCTTACAGGTTCAGCCCTGAGAAGTTTGAGGAAGCTGAGAGGGTAACTGGAAACTCCGGTGGATATTTTTCTGGTGTTTCTTTTAACTCCAGGTAAGCGCTAAGGAGTCTACCTACAGTTAATCTAACTGGACTGGTAAGGATTTTTCCAGTGGTTTTATTCCATGACCGTCTAGCTACAGCAAGACGGCTTTCTCATATTGTCAGAACATTGAGTAAGGCTTCGGATCTCAGTCTATAGCGAAGCGTCCTGGCGGTTTTTTCCTTGACTGGATTGGCAACCGCCGAGTTACACAGTTAGCTTGGCCTGCAGGCGCGATAGCCTGGCAACATTGACCTCGGATTGCCCTGGTTAACGGTTGGTTGAGACTGAAGGTTGCTGGCGATCCATGAGTCTGCCGTTTTTGTTGGCAGGGGTTCGATGCGGTTATGGTCCTCGGCGTCAAATTTTGCGATTGTTAATGATCCGCCTGCAATGGTGTTGCTGCCGATCATGATAAGTCGTGGCTCGCCTACTGTTTATTCTGTCTCGTGCCCTCACTATTGCGGTCCTGCCATGTCTACCAACCTATCCCTAATTATCCCGGCTCTAGCAGTTACATACTTGCTGTTAATCTATGTGGGGCTCTCCTGGTGGATCAGAAGAGCGGGTGACTCCGGTCGGACCCACGGCTAGCCATAGTCTTGCCATGGGTAGGGGAGGCGGGGATAACAGGTCACAAGCCAGGAGGCAATCAAATCAGGCTAGTTAATTCTGATTTTTGAATTCCCTGTGGGCCAACATGAAGGAGACAGCGCCCCTACCTCCACAATTCGCCATAATGTTGCGACTTAGGCTGTTACCTCCTAAGCCTCCAACTGCCCGGAAGATCTAGGCAGAATGCCCACACCCTCGTAGACTGGACCTAGGCCTATGCAGTAGGGGGGTTAAATGGATATTCTTTTTGTGGCGGCGGAGGCGGCGCCCCTGGCCAAGGTAGGTGGAATGGGGGACGTGGTGGGGTCCTTACCCAAGGTGCTGCGTCGCATGGGACATGACGTGCGGGTTCTCATCCCCTACTACGGCTTCCTCCCCGATAAGGTTGACATTCCAGCAGAGCCAGTGTGGCGGGGTAACGCCATGTTTAATGACTTTGCCATCTATGAAACCGTCCTGCCAGGGTCTGACGTCCCCCTCTACCTGTTTGGTCATCCAGCCTTTGACCCCCGCAAGGTTTATGCCGGTGAGGATGAGTTCTGGCGCTTTACCTTCTTTGCCAACGGGGCGGCGGAATTTGCCTGGAACTATTGGAAACCCCAGATCATCCACTGCCATGATTGGCATACGGGTATGATTCCGGTGTGGATGCACCAAACCCCTGATATTAAAACGGTCTTTACCATTCACAACCTTGCTTACCAGGGGCCCTGGCGTTGGCAACTGGAGCAAATTACCTGGTGTCCCTGGTATATGCAGGGCCACAACACCATGGCCGCCGCGGTACAGTTTGCCGATCGGGTCAACACCGTTTCCCCCACCTACGCCCGCCAAATTCAGACCGCCGACTACGGTGAAGACCTAGAGGGTCTGCTCTCCTTTGTCAGTGGCAAGTTGAGTGGCATCCTCAATGGTATTGACCAGGAGGTGTTTAACCCAGCGGTGGATAAGTATCTACAGCAGCCCTTCACCGCTGACACCTTAGACCAGCGTCGCCGCAATAAGGTGGCCATCCAGGAGGAACTGGGGCTGGAGGTGAATTCCAAGGCATTTTTAGTGGGTTTGGTGGGGCGCCTGGTGGAGCAAAAGGGGTTGGATTTGATTCTGCAAATCCTCGATCGCTTCCTCTCCTACACCGATGCCCAATTTATCTTGCTGGGCACGGGCGATCGCTACTACGAAACCCAGCTCTGGCAGATGGCCTCCCGCTACCGCGGCCGCATGGCCACCTACCTGCTCTACAGTGAGGGTCTGGGTCGCCGCATCTACGCTGGCGCCGATGCCTTCCTGATGCCATCCCGATTTGAACCCTGTGGCATCAGCCAGCTGATTGCCATGCGCTACGGTTGCATTCCCATCGTCCGCCGTACCGGTGGTCTGGTGGATACGGTGCAGCACCACGACCCGGAACATCAAGGGGGGACCGGCTATTGTTTTGATCGTTACGAACCCCTGGATCTGTTTACCTGCCTGATTCGCGCCTGGGAGGGCTATCGCTATAAGGACGCCTGGCGAGCCTTGCAGCAGCGGGCCATGGCCGAGGACT
>JAYKIM010000150.1:0-3116 GCA_035286245.1 Cyanobacteriota bacterium
TATGGAAGTGATGCACGAGCGCAATGCCCACAACTTCCCCTTGGACCTGGCTGCTGCTCAGGCTCCTGAAATCATCGGCTAGTCGATAGTCTGCTAGGTGATTGCGAAGCGCCCTCCTTGGGGGGCGCTTTGTTTTGTTGACTAGGCTAGGGCTGGCCTCACCTGGGCCGCGATCGCCATGGGAAAAATCAGATCAGAGGTCAAATTGACTCGCCGGTGGGAGGTTCGCCCATGGTGACGGTCCCGCAGGCGCTAGGCGCTCCCAGATGATCCCTGGGATACCGTCCAAACCCGATCGGGCTTGCTATGCTGTATTCGGAGTTCCCTGGTAAGCTGGCCATGTTCGATTACCTCCCCCCCCTCAACAACCACAACCTCCCCTACCCCGACACCATTCACCCCATCGTGGTGCACTTTGTCATCGCCATGGCCCTGTTTGCCTTTGTCTGCGACCTGGTGGGCACCTTCACCAAAAACCCCCGCTACTTTGAGGTGAGCTGGTGGAATATGGCCTTTGCCACGGTGTCGATTTTCATCGCGGTGATCTTTGGCCAGGTGGAGGCGGGGCTGGCGGAGCCCTACAGCGCCCCCGCTGAGGCCACCCTCAACCTGCATACCATTCTGGGCTGGTCCCTGTCGGGAATCATTGCCGCCATTACCGGCTGGCGCTACGTGCTGCGATCGCGGGATAGCCAAACCCTGCCCCTGGCCTACCTGGGAGCCGGCGCCCTGCTCACCGGGCTGGTGTTTTTCCAAACCTACCTGGGGGATAAGCTGGTGTGGATCTACGGCCTCCACACCGTGGAGGTGGTGGAGGCCCTGCGCCAGGGGGTGCTGTAATGAGTCCGGATCTGCTGAACCAATTTAGGGATGCCCTGGGCCCCAACGGGCTGCCCTACCCCATCCCCCTCCACCCTAACCTGGTTCACCTCACCCTGGGGCTGTTTATCGTGGCCATTGGGTTTGACCTGGTGGGGGCCCTGTTTCCCCTGGAGAAGCGGGTGTTCCGGTTTTTGGCCATCCCCGCCAGTCGCTCTAACTTTTTTGATGTGGGCTGGTTCAACATGGTGGCGGCGGCGATCGTCACCTTCCCCACGGTGGCGGCGGGGTTCTACGAAATCCTCCTGGCCCAGCCCCCCAGCGATGAGGTCAGCGCCTGGGGCCTGGGTAGTCTCTCCACCATGGCCTGGCATGGGGTGGGGGGGGTGCTGTTGCTGGCCCTGATCGTTGGCATGGCCATCTGGCGGGGGTTTCAGCGCTACCTTTGGCGTCAAGACCGGGCCCGGCAGGTGCAGTGGTCCTACCTGGGGGCGGGCCTGGCCATCTTTGCCCTGATGTTTGCCCACGGCACCCTGGGAGCCCAGCTGGCGGCGGAGTTTGGCGTCCACATTAGCGCCGATCGCCTGTTGCGGGCGGGGCAGGACCTATCGATTTTGAACCTGATTCCCCCGGTGTTTAGCGGGCTCTGGCTATGACGCGATCGCTACTGTTGAAATTGGCCGCCGTGGCCCTGGTGCTCGCCCTGATCAGTGTTTGGATGGGGCAACAGGCCTACCGCTGGCTCCCTCCCCCCGCCTCCGCCGAAGCCCTCCTGGTGGATGGTTTGTTTAGCCTGATGACCGCCCTGGGCAGCTTTATCTTCCTGGGGGTGACCGGCACCCTGCTCTATGCCATGGTGTTTCAGCGGGCGGGTAAGTACGATGAACGGGACGGCCCCCCGATCGAGGGCAACACCACCCTGGAGGTGGTCTGGACGGTGATTCCCATCCTGCTGGTGATCTGGCTGGCCGCCGCCAGTTATCGGGTCTACGATCAGATGGCGGTGTTGGGCCCCATGGAGCATGTGCACCTGGGGATGGACAGCGCCCAGGCCGCCCCCCTGATGGATGCCCCCACCGCCGCCGCACCTGAAACCATCCAAGTCCGCGCCCGTCAGTGGACCTGGGAATTTTACTATCCCCAGCAGCAGGTTGCCAGCACCGAGCTGCACCTGCCCAATAACCGGCGCATTAACCTCACCCTCACCTCCGAGGATGTCATCCACGGCATCTACATTCCCGCCTTTCGCCTCAAGCAGGATATTATCCCCGGTCGGGCCATTGACTTTGCCTTTACCCCCATTCGGGAGGGCACCTACCGCCTGCGGGATTCCCAGTACAGCGGTACCTACTTCGCCGCCATGCAGACCAACGTGGTGGTGGAATCCGCCTCGGCCTACCAGCAGTGGCTTGACCAGGCCGCCCGCCAGCCCCGCCAACCGGCCCCCAACCCCGCCTACCAGGAATACCAGGCCAGCCTCGAGAAGGGGGCCCGCCCCGGCTGGAAGACCATTGTTCCCGCTCCTCCACCCCTGGTGAATGGCGTCGGTGGTTCCTAGGAGTCCGTAAGCCCGTACACTTTCACGATGCTTTGGAGTTGTCGTCTGCGCCCTTGGTTCGTGCCGCTGCTTGTGCGGATAAAAAATTTCCGATCTCTGGCTCCACATGGGTCAATAGGTGGTCGCGAACGGCGACTTCGATCCCGGCCAGTGTCTTGACTTGCTCAGGGGCTGTCTCATCGTAGAGTAACTCGGCTAAGGCCAGGGATGAATGTTGAAGCGTTGGTCACCAACCTTGGACGGTTGGCGGTGAATGTTGAAGCGTTCGTTACAAACCTTGGCAGGTGCCTTGCCAACCATCAAGGGTGAGGGACGATCCTTTGACGTTGAACGACCATAGTTCCTTGTCAGAGGACAGTAGTTCTTGGTTGAATCACCCACCAACGATGATCAGCGACCAACCTTGCAGCCTTTGTTGCAAACCTTTAAAGGTCGGCGACCAATCTTGAAGGGTTTGTAACCAACCATCCAAGCTCAGCGGCGATCCTTTCAAGGTGAGCAGCGATCCAACCAGTCATGGCGGCCAACCATGGCAGGTAAGCCACCCATCCTTGATCTCCATAACCATTGGGTTGCGGAGCGGAGAACCATTGACCTGTCTCAGGATCAGATCATTCATCGGCTTAGCGCGTCATCACATCCCCAAACTCTTTATTCGCACATTTTTCACAGAAATAACCCTCCGACCCCTGGGAACAGTCATCGTAACCTAACCGAATCGCCCGATTACACCTTACAC
>JAYKIM010000151.1:0-7979 GCA_035286245.1 Cyanobacteriota bacterium
GAGAGCCCCCCAGCCCCCACCTCGCGCAGCGGCCCGGAGGGCATAATTTGGGGGGCTCAAGAGTGGATCTGAGCAGACAAAAGTCTAGGGGGCTGAAGCTGAGAAAAACTGTATCTCACTGAACCGAAAACCGCTATCTAGAGGGATGTCGGAGTACCACAATGATAGTTGCGACAGGGGAGACCTAAGGTCTAGTTGGGTGCTGGCATGCTTGCTTGACAAATCCTATCCGTAGCGATCGCGGTAACCCCCTTCACCCCTAATCAATATATTCTTCTGTCAGGACGCATCTGGTAACAGTTATTCTGCCTGGGGTATAGTAGCTTTAACCGTTTGTGGTCCAACCTGGCCAACCCAAAACCTGATCAGGGTTCGAGGGTTTCCTGTTTGCTATGCAGATGATTATTAGGGGCGGTGATGGCCTGGCCAACCTACCCTTTAGCCAGGCCCGGGCTGATTTTAATGTTTGGAGATCGCTTAGGAGCTTGGCGTGAACGACCTATTTGACTACGACCTGGTGATTATTGGCGCCGGGGTAGGTGGCCACGGCGCCGCCCTCCATGCCGTCAAGGCTGGTCTCAAGACCGCCATCGTTGAGGCCGATGTGATGGGGGGCACCTGTGTCAACCGCGGCTGTATTCCCTCCAAGGCGCTATTGGCGGCCTCCGGGCGGGTGCGGGAGCTCCGCAACCATCATCATCTGCAGGCCCTGGGTATTCAGGTGGGGGCGGTGAGCTACGATCGCGCCGCCATCGCCGATCACGCCAAAACCCTGGTGAGCAAGATCCAGGGGGATTTGACCAATAGTTTGACCCGCCTGGGGGTGGATATCATCAAGGGCTGGGGCCGCCTGGCGGGGGAGCAGCAGGTCGTGGTCAGCACCGCCGACGGGGAGAAAACCATCACCGCCAGGGATATTATCCTGTCCACCGGGTCCGTGCCCTTCGTTCCCCCGGGGATTGAGGTGGATGGCAAGACCGTATTCACCAGCGATGAGGCCCTGCAGCTCGATTGGCTACCGGATTGGGTAGCGATCATTGGCAGTGGGTATATCGGTTTAGAGTTTTCCGACATTTACACCGCCCTGGGCTGTGAGGTCACCATCATCGAAGCCCTGGATCAACTCATGCCCACCTTCGATCCAGATATTGCTAAGGTGGCCCAACGGGTGCTGATCGCGCCCCGGGACATTGACACCCGGGCCGGGTTGATCGCCAAAACCGTCACCCCGGGACAGCCGGTGGTGATCGAGTTGGCCGACCGCGAGACCAAGGAAACCCAGGAAGTACTGGAGGTGGACGCCTGTCTGGTGGCCACGGGCCGCATCCCTGCCACTCGGGATCTGGGCCTGGATCGGGTGGGGGTCGAGGTGGATCGACGGGGGTTTATTCCGGTTGATGACCATCTGCAGGTGTTGCGCCATGGGGAGCCCGTGCCCCATCTTTGGGCGATTGGGGATGCCACGGGCAAGATGATGTTGGCCCATGCCGCCTCCGCCCAGGGGGTGGTGACGGTGGAAAATATCTGTGGTCGGCCGCGCACGGTCAATTACCTCAGCATTCCGGCGGCGGCCTTTACCCACCCCGAGGTTAGTTTTGTCGGCCTGACCGAGCCCGCCGCCCAGGCCCAGGCCGAGGCCGAGGGCTTCGCCATCGCCACGGTGCGCAGCTACTTTAAGGGAAATTCTAAGGCCCTGGCGGAGGGAGAATCGGACGGTCTGGCCAAGGTAATTTACCGGCAGGATACCGGCGAGATCCTGGGGGCCCATATCATCGGTCTGCACGCCGCCGATCTGATTCAGGAAGCTGCCAACGCCATTGCCCAGGGCCAGACCGTCACCGATCTGTCCTTCTGTGTTCACACCCATCCTACCCTGTCAGAGGTTTTGGACGAAGCCTTTAAGCGAGCTGTGGTGGTGCCAGCATGACCCTTCGCCGTCGTCCCCCCAATCCTCCAGTAACCGTTAAGCACCTCCGCTATCAGGTTAGGGCTACCGACGCCGAGCCTCAACACATTCTGGAGAAAATTGTCTGGCAAAAGGAGGTGGAGGTGGCCCAAATGCGGGAGCGGCTGCCCCTGGCTGATCTGCAACGGCAGGTGTTGAGCGCCCCCCCTGCCCGGGACTTTGTCGACGCCCTGCGCCAGTCCCCCACCAGACCAGCCCTGATCGCGGAGGTGAAACGGGCCTCCCCCAGTAAGGGGGTGCTCCGGGAAGACTTTGACCCGGTGGCGATCGCCCAATCCTACGCCCGCCACGGGGCTACTTGTCTATCCGTGTTAACCGATAAAACCTTCTTCCAGGGAGATTTTGACTATCTCAGCCAGATTCGGCAGGTGGTGGATCAGCCCCTACTCTGTAAGGAATTCATTATTTATCCCTACCAGATGTACCTGGCTCGACTAAAGGGGGCAGACGCGGTCTTGCTAATTGCGGCCATCCTCTCCGATGAAGACCTGCGCTATTTTGTACAAATTGCCAAGGCGCTGGCCATGAGTGTGTTGGTGGAGGTCCATACCCTGGGGGAACTCGATCGGGTATTGGCCATCCCCAACATTACCCTGGTGGGTATCAACAACCGGGATCTACAGACCTTTACCACCGACCTGGCGACCACCCAATCCTTGATTGCCCAACGTCAGGCCGCACTTCTAGCTAAGGATATGCTGATTGTCAGTGAGTCTGGGTTGCATGGCCCAGAGGATGTGCAGGCCGTGGTTCAAGCCGGAGCTAAAGCCATTCTGGTGGGTGAGGCCCTGATCAAACAGTCTGATCCAGGCGCGGCGATCTCCCCCCTACTGTCCGGTGCGCCCACCAGAGTTGAGAATTAGTCTTTTTCAGCTTTAATCCGAATTAAACTTTAAAGTTCCAGGGTTAGCCTAGCTAATCCCCTTACCTATTCCTCAGGGTGAATTCTTTATGACCGGGAAACAACTGCCTCAATCCGTTCCCCTCCCTTCCCATATTCACTATGAGCTGTTGCTACAGTTATTGGAGCAGCAAACTATGACTGCAACCTATCAGAACGCCCAATGGAAGCAGCCTGTGCAAGAGCTAATTATTACCCTGCGCAAGGCCCTTGCCCAGCAGCGGCAGCTGGAACAGCTCCTGAAACAATCCGATATTAGGGTTGAGTATCAGTGGTCTACCCAGCAGTCCCTAAAGGATTTAATCGAGAAGGAATAGGACAGGCTCAAGTTTAGTAAAAATCGATTTACCATGCCCTCGGGATTGTGGGCATGGCTACGGGTTTCCCCTGGGTAATGCTCTAGGATGAGCATTGTGTTTATCAATGTCAACAAACTGGCTAGCCAATGAAATATCTATGCTATCTTTTGCCAGACTGGGTTAATTTTTAGAATCAGTTTTTCAAACCCTAATTTTCGAACCCTAAAGGGGATGGGCGAGACACCGATGGAAAAAGTTTCGGTAGGTATTGTGGGAGCCTCGGGTTACGGAGGGGTGCAGTTAGTGCGTCTGCTCACCCACCACCCGGCCGTAGAGATCACCTATTTAGGCGGTGATAGTAGCGCCGGTCAACCCTATACGGAGATCTATCCCCATCTGGCCGGTCAGGTACAGCTCACCGTCGAAGCCGTTGATCTGGATGTGATTGGCGATCGCTGCCAGGTGGTGTTTCTGTCCTTACCTAATGGCTTGGCCTGTGCCATGGCGCCCACCCTATTGGAAAAGGGCTGTCGAGTGTTAGATTTATCCGCCGACTACCGCTTTGAAAGTCTCGATACCTATCGAGACTGGTATAACTTAGAACGCCAGGATCACGCGACGGCAGCGAAGGCCGTCTATGGCTTGCCGGAGTTGTTCCGAGATCGTCTGGGTACGGCTCGCCTGGTGGGTTGCCCTGGCTGCTACCCCACCGCTAGTCTGCTGGCGATCGCCCCCCTACTCAAGCAGGGGTTAGCCCAGCCCGAAACCTTAATTATCGATGCCAAGTCTGGCACCTCCGGAGGTGGTCGGGTGGCGAAGACCTCGATGCTCCTGGCGGAGGCCAGTAACTCCCTCGGTGCCTACAGTGTGGCCCACCATCGCCATACCCCAGAAATCGAACAAATTTGCAGCCAGTTGGCGCGCCAGGATGTTTTAGTGCAGTTTACCCCCCATTTAATTCCTATGGTGCGGGGAATTCTGGCTACGGTCTATGCCACCCTACGGGATCCAGGTCTGGTGCGGGATGATCTGGTTACGATTTACAGTGCCTTTTACCGCTCCTGCCCCTGGGTGACGGTCCTACCCGGCGGCACCTATCCCCAAACCAAGTGGGCCTGGGGGACAAACCGTTGTTTCCTGGGGGTTGAGGCGGACCCCCGCACGGGGCGAATTATTGTCATGTCCGCGATCGATAACCTGATGAAGGGGCAAGCCTCCCAGGCCGTCCAATGCCTGAACCTGATGTTGGGCCTGGATGAGTCCCTGGGCCTGCCCTTCCTAACCTTCTATCCCTAGGGCTAGCCCATGGTTTAGGGGCCTAATTGGATAGGCTGAGGAATTTCCCTAGAGCTCCTACCATGGCGGGCGGCCACCGTCTCACCTGGCCGACCCAGGCCAGGTCTTTATACCGCGGATCTAAGCCGACTACCGCTACCCAGTTACTTTCCGCTTCCCCAGGTTGGCCGTCTACCCAGAGGGCAGCGGTTAGGGCCGCTCGGGCATCGGCGAAGTTAGGATAGCGACGGGTAAGATTGCGAAACTGGCGGATGGCGGTCTGGCGGTGATCAAGCTGATACTCGGCTAGGGCGGCATTGACCCTGGCAAAGGCAAACTGGGGATCAATCTCAATCGCGCGTTGATAGTCGGTGAGGGCTTCTTGCCACTGGCCTAGACCGGCGTTGGCATTGCCCCGATTATTGTAGGCGCCAGCATCCTCAGGGTTAAGCTCCAGGGCCCGGTTGTAATCGGCGATCGCTCCTTGCCATTGCCCCAAACCCTCTAGGGCCGTACCTCGATTTAAGTAGGGGTCAGGCTGGTCAGGGGCCAGATCAATGGCCTGGTTATAGTCTGCGATCGCTTCCTCCAAATGGTTTTGACTGACCCGGACGTTACCCCGATTACTCCAGAGCGCTGCCTCCTCGGGTAAATACTCGATTAACTCGGTCCAATACTGCTCCGCCTCAACAAACTTTCCGGATTGAGAGGCCGTGAAGGCCTGCTGACGCAATCTAGCAATGGTGTTAACCGTTGTTTCTGCCCAGTCAGAGGGTACCCCCTGGCCAGCCGCCAGAGAGACCGGCGGCCAGGCGAAGGTGCAACAGGCGAAGCACAATGAACCCAATAACCAGAGACTAAATCTGAAAAATATCGGCCCTAAGTTTACCCTGCCCATAATTATTTCCTGGTCACTGCCGATTGCGTACCCTCGCCACTGGCTCAACTGGCGAGGCTGCTTAGTGGAGGGTGAGAAGCCTGGCACTGTAGCCTTTATCCTTCTTTCAATTCTAATCTCGCCGTGTCCTCACCCAACGTTGTTCAGGGCGAATTAGAAAGGCCAGGTAGAGCGGCACTTTCCAAAGAATATATAGGGGTACCATCATGAGCTGACGCAGGCTGAGATCCGATCGCCCGTGGGCATACCAGGCAAGGATAACCCCTGTGAAAATTACCCCGCCGGTTACCAAGGCCATGTGAAAGGGTAGCCAACTCCCGCTAGTTAAGCCTAGCAACAGGCCGGCGATCGCTAAAACCAACCAGCTGATCACCAGTAGAGACAGAGGTAGAATGGCTAATTCCAGGGCTAGGGCTAGCAATTCCCAACGGCCTTGCCCTAGCCCCCGAGCAAGCAACTGGGGCAGGTACTCCCGGATAATTTGTAAGTGACCATGTTCCCAGCGGGTACGTTGTACCCTGGCAGCCTCCTCCTGACTGGGTAGGCGACTGGTCACTTGAGCCTGGGGAAGGAAAGTGGGTGGGTACCCCGCCAGGGCTAGATCGAGCCCCCACTTCATATCTTCAGCGATGTGGCCACTGGCCACCGTCACAGTGCTAGCAATGGACCACGGTAGGGCAATTCCTGTACCGGTTAGGAGACAGGGTAACCCTAACCGGTAGAGACCGAGGGGACGTACGAAGTTCTTTACTTTAATCGCAAAGGCGGAAATGAATCCTTTCAAACTGGTGGCAGGGGGTTGCTCAATCAGGTAATTAGCCTGGACAGGCCGTTGCGTATCGAGGGCGTGACTCACCAGCAGGGGGATAGTCTTAGCTGTACTGTCGCAGTCAGCGTCCATCAAAAGAACAACATCCGGCGGGTTGAGCTTCAGTTGACTCAGACCGTAATCTAGGGCGTAGCCTTTGCCCCGCCGTTCTGTAGAAAACCGCTCCACTACAGTAGCACCGGCGGTGCGGGCAATCGTAGCCGTTTCATCGGTGCAATTGTCAGCCACTACTAAAAGGGTATCCTGTGGCCGCAAGCAGGGTAGTAGCCCTTCAAGGGTCCGACTAATACCCTGGGCCTCGTTATGGGCGGGTATCAGTACGGCTAGGGTAGCTTCATCTGCCAAGCCTGGGGCAGGCTGGTCGGAGGACTGCCATCCAAAGCCGCTGACTACCTCCAGAAGCAACATCAGACTGGGAAACAGCAGGCAGACTACTAACAAAGCCAAACAAATCGTAAGGAAAATTATTAACATTAAAATCTTGAAATAGTAATACGACTAAAATTTTGGTCTGTAACAGCTCATAGCCAAAAAAAGTATAACAGAATCGATACTGAGCGGTTTTCAAGCCTTCTGACCTAGTCAGTGGGAGACTTGTCTGAGTATCTGTCACTGCCTACAGCAGCAATTTGCAGTCACCTGGGACAGAGAATGAATGGATTGACGTAGGACGCGGTTAGCCATGAAGTATAACCAAACTCATTAGATTGCAACGTCCCCTGGCCCTCATCCCCCATCCGTTCCTGCCAGTTTTGGGCTTCTAAGTACACACAAGTATTGGCTGGTAGGCTTGCCGTCAAAGGTCCCCTAAATCCCCCAACTCGTGCCATAGCGCGGCAATAACACCCTGGGGGGCTTTGCGCCATAATCAATTCTCGACACCGCTAACTCCCCCCAGCATATGCCCTCCGGGCCGCTAGGCGAGGTGGAGTCCGTTGAGGGGGACTAAGGTACTCCCGATATCAGGGCGGGAGTAATGATGGCGAACATACACTGATAAATCATGAAGGCCTGGTGGGGAATAGTGGGGGCATAGGAAACGACTGCAGCCGGCTCAAAGCCTTCCAAGTAGCCGGTTGTTTCCAGACCAACGCCATTGAGAAACATCCACTCTAGACCACCAATGAAAGGGTTGCCCGGGGAAAAGGATAGGCTATAACCCCACAAAATCCAGGTTACTCCCACCATAACCATCATGATGAAGCTCATCATCAGGGTGTTGAGGATGTTGAGAGATCGTACAAAACCCCCATAGAAGAAGGCTAAGCCTGGAGTCATCAGTAATACAAGAGCTGAGGCAATCAGCATGAAGCCGGTGTCCGCAGAGACTAAAGCTGATGTGGCTATTTCTAAAGGATCGGGATCTTGAGCTAGAGCTAAGCCTGGAAATAGGCTCCAACTTAAGATCAATCCGGTAAATAATACCGATAAACTTCGTAACATGGCAAATTACCTTGCTCCTGATGATTAACAAGAAATGATTGCAACCCGGTGGATAGTTTTAAGGAGGTAAGATTAGGAAAGAAGGGATAACATTGTTTGTATCAGCCATAACATTCTGGCAATTATTCATTCCAATGCCTGGATCTGGACCGGCGAGGTAAAGTTAGGCAGCCAAGAAAGCTTCTTCTACGGGACTGTAAAGTAGTTTGTGTCAAAGGTCAAAATCAGATCTAATGAACTCACTCCTTGAGGCATAACCCATGACCTTCCGCCCTGAGCTAATTGATGAGCTACTGAAAGACTACCGCAGCCCTGAGGACCTGATGGGGGAAAGCGGCATTGTTAAGCAACTGACCAAGGCCCTAATT
>JAYKIM010000152.1:0-10381 GCA_035286245.1 Cyanobacteriota bacterium
ACGCCGGGGATAGTCCAGTGGTTTTGCATGAAACCATTGGCAACATTCTCTTTTGGTTTATTCTGCTGCTGTTTGTGCCCCTGGTGCTGAATGCCCTGCAGTTGCCTGGTCTGCTTACCCCCATCCAAGGGTTAATCAACTCCTTCCTGCAGGCCGTACCCAGAATTATTACCGCCGCCATCATCCTGGCCCTGGGCTGGATTATTGCCCGGATTGTGCGCGGGGTGGTGACCAATTTACTGGTGGCGGTGGGGGCCGATCAGGTTGCCCCCCGCCTGGGCTTGAAAACCTCTGGCCCCGGTAGCCTTTCCCTGTCTGGTTTGGCGGGTACCCTGGCCTATGTTCTGGTGCTAATTCCGGCCCTGATAGCGGCCCTGAACGAGCTGAAGATTGATGCCATCTCTGGTCCGGCGATCGCCATGCTAGAGCAGGTGATTACCGCCATTCCTCAAATCATTATGGCTGGGGTGGTGGTGGCTGTCGCCTACTTCATTGGTCAGTTCCTTGCCAACCTGGTCACCGAGCTACTACGAAGTGCCGGGTTTGATAACATCCTGGGGGTTTTAGGGCTGCCGGAGCTGAGCCTGGGCCACAACGCCCCCCCTGCCTCGGAGTGGGGCGCTGAGGAGTCTGCCCCAGCTCGTCGCCAGGGGCCTTCTGAAATCGCCGGCATTGTCACCCTGGTGGCGGTGGTGTTGTTTGGTGCGGTGATGGCCACCGAAATCCTCAACTTCCCCGCCCTGACGGAGATTGTCCGGGCCATCCTGCGGATTGGCGCCCGGGTGCTCAGTGGGGTAGTGGTCTTTGCCCTGGGGCTGTACCTGGCTAACCTGGCCTTCCGTCTGGTTAATGCCATGGGCACCAGTCAGGCCAAGGTGCTGGCCCAGGCGGCTCGGATCGCAGTGATCACCTTCTCCGGCGCCATGGCCCTGCAGCAAATGGGGGTGGCCACCGACATCGTCAACCTGGCCTTTGGGTTGCTGTTGGGGGCGATCGCCGTGGCCATTGCCATTGCCTTTGGTTTGGGTGGCCGGGATGTGGCCTCCGAACAAATTCGGGAATGGTTAAATGGGTTCCGGCAACGATAAGGATCGGGCCTTGGGGACCTGGGCTATAGCCCAGGTCCCCAAGGCCATGCACACCGTAGCCTGGGATACTTTTTCTAAGATCAGTCTCCTGCTATTGGTCGTACTGAATTCAATAGAATAGGTTTTCCATGACCCCTGATACCCCCGCTAATTCCCCTGGCGATGGCATTTTCCAAACCCCCAATGGGCAATCCAGCGAGGCCCAACGGGCGGTGGAGCGCGAAGCTCGGCTGCCCTTGACGGGCTGGCAGCAGGAGGTGAGCCAGGGGTTGGCCTACGGGCTGGAGGCGGCTGATAGCATTCGCGATCGCACCATTCCCACCTTCTCCCGCGGCGAGTTGCCCCACTTTGCCGGCATCAACACCTTTCTAAAGGCTCCCTACCTGGAGGATGTGCGTCAGGTGGGTAACTATGATGTGGCGATCGTCGGCGTACCCCATGATTCTGGCACCACCTACCGACCGGGCACCCGCTTTGGTCCCCAGGGTATCCGCCGCATCTCCGCCCTCTACACCCCCTACAACTTCGAGTTAGGGGTTGACCTGCGGGAGCAGATCCGCCTCTGCGACGTGGGAGATATCTTCACCATTCCGGCCAACAACGAGAAATCCTTCGACCAAATCTCCAAGGGCATTGCCCATATCTTCAGCTCCGGCGCCTTCCCCATTGTTCTGGGGGGAGATCATTCCATCGGCTTCCCCACCGTGCGGGGTATTTGTCGCCACCTGGGGGACCGCAAGGTCGGCATCATCCATTTTGATCGCCATGTCGACACCCAGGAAACCGATCTAGACGAGCGCATGCACACCTGTCCCTGGTTCCACGCCACCAACATGGCCAACGCCCCCGCCCACAACCTGGTGCAGTTGGGGATTGGTGGCTGGCAGGTGCCCCGCCAGGGGGTAAAGGTGTGTCGGGAGCGGGCCACCAATATTCTCACCGTCACCGACATCACCGAAATGGGGCTCGATGCCGCCGCTGACTTTGCCCTGGAGCGGGCCCTGGACGGTACCGACTGCGTCTGGATTAGCTTTGACATTGATTGCATTGACGCCGGCTTTGTCCCCGGTACCGGCTGGCCCGAACCGGGGGGGTTGCTGCCCCGTGAAGCCCTTGCCCTGTTGGGCAAGATCCTCCGCCGCGCCCCCATCGCCGGGCTGGAGGTGGTGGAGGTGTCACCGCCCTACGACATCAGCGACATTACCTCCCTGATGGCCACCCGGGTGATCTGTGACACCATGGCCCACCTGGTTTTATCCGGTCAACTGCCCCGCCAGGAGAAACCCGCCTACATCCACCCCGCCGCCAACCTGGCGGTGGACACCGCCTGGACCTGAGCAACTCCCGGCCCGATCCCCATGCACGAAACCGACATGACTAAGGCCCTGATTCTCACCGTCAAGGACTGGTGGGAAGCCCAGCCCGGGCGGCCCCAGATCAAGACCGTACACCTAACCGTGGGGCAGTTTACCTGTGTCGAGCCCGCCAGCCTGCAGTTTGCCTTTCGGGTGCAGACTCACCAGACCTTTCTGGAGGGTGCCCAGCTGGCGATTAGGGAAACCCCCCTGATCGCCTTCTGTCCCACCTGCCAGCAGGATTATCAGCCCACCCTGGGCAGCTGCTACAGTTGCCCCACCTGTGCCTCCCCCATGGAGGAGATCCGCTCGGGGCGAGAGTTGAAAATTGATCGGATCGAATGGGTGGAAGACCCCAGTCCATGAAGGAATTCCCTAGCCATGCACCAAACCCACGACGCCGCCCTCGGTCTTAACCTGCTCCATGTCAACCAGGCCGGCGCTGACCACAACCGTAGCCATTTTGATCAGTGGGGCATTACCTGTTTTAACCTGATGAGTAGCCCTGGGGCGGGCAAAACCAGTCTGCTAGAATGCACCCTGGCCGCCCTCAGCGCCGAACTGCGGATCGCCGTGATTGAGGGGGATATGACCACGGAACTGGATGCGGAACGGCTGCGGCGATCGGGGGTACCGGTGATCGCCATCAATACGGGGCGTGCCTGCCACCTGGATGCCCAGATGGTGGCCGGCGGCCTGCACCGCCTCGCCCATGACTACGACCCTGGCCAGTTTGATCTGGTGCTGGTGGAAAACGTTGGTAACCTGGTCTGCCCCGCTGAGTTTGAGGTGGGGGAACATGCCAAAGTGGCCCTGTTGAGCCTGACGGAGGGGGAAGACAAACCCCTGAAATATCCGATCATGTTTCAGGCCGCCGATTGTTTGCTGATTACCAAGCTAGACCTGGCCCCCTACCTCGATGCCGACCTGACTCGGATTGAGGCCAACCTGCGTCAGATCAATCCAGCGGTCACCGTCATCGCTGTTTCCGCCAAGAGCGGCGAGGGTCTGGAGGAGTGGTATGGCTGGGTACGGGCCCACCTCAACCACCCCCCCAAGGGCTAGGGCAGTAATTCGGAGCACTGTGTAGCCAAAACAACAGAACTCCAGGTCGTCAATCCGTTACTACATGCTGTAGATCAGCGGCTAGTCCGCTTAGGTGCCGATGAGGTGCATCCGCCCTTCAAACCCGGTGCCGCTGCCCGCTTCCTTAGGATAGAGCTTGCCATGCCCCGTCGATCACTGATTGTCACCTGTCTGCTGTTCATTGTTACCCTGGCCCTGACCGTGAGCTGCGGTAATCTTGGCGGTCAGCTGTCAACCCAAACCGACCCTGGTAACCCGACGGCCCCAGCGGTGCGCCTGGGCTTCAGTGCCTGGCCGGGGTGGTTTCCCTGGCAGGTGGCGGAGGAGGCGGGTATATTTGAGGCCAATCAGGCGGCGGTGAATTTGACCTGGTTTGACGGCTACCTGGAATCGATCAACACCCTGAATGCAGGCCAGATCGATGCCAACAGCCAAACCCTGGGGGATACGGTTAACTCCCTTGCCGGCGGGGCCGATCAGGTGATCGTGCTGGTGAATGACAACTCCACCGGCAACGATCAGGTGATTGGGGCGGAGGGCATCAATAGCGTGGCTGACCTGAAGGGTAAGAAGGTGGCTGCTGAGGAGGGTACGGTGGACCACTTTCTACTCCTCAAGGGTCTACAGGAGGCTGGCATGACGGCGGCGGACATTGAGTTTGTGCCCCTGGAGACGGGGCAGGCGGCGGCGGCTTTTGTGGCCGGTCAGGTGGATGCGGTGGCGGTGTTTGCCCCCTTTACCACCCAGGCCCTGAAGCGACCCAACAGCAAAACCCTGTTTAGTTCTAAGGACTTTCCGGGGGTGATTTCCGATCACCTGGTGTTCTCCCGTCAGTACGTGGAGAGCCATCCTGAGCAGGTCCAGGCGGTGGTTAATGCCTGGTTCGCCACCCTCGACCATATCCAGAAAAACCCCACCCAGGCCCAGGAGATCATGGCCAAACGGGCTGGGGTCAGCCTGGCGGAGTACCAGGAGTATAACGACGGCACCCAGATTTTTACCATCGCCGATAACCTCAAGGCCTTCCAGCCCGGTAATGACATGGCTTCCCTGAGCTACTCCGCCGACCAGTTTGGCGACTTTCTGGTGCAGGTGGGCCTGGCCCAGCAGAAGCCGGACACCAGTCGCCTATTTGATGATCGATTTGTGAAGGCCTACGCGGCGTCCTAACCCGGTTATTGACCATGAGCCCCGCCGAATCCCGCCCTTCCATACAGCCCTACCTCAAGCCCCAGACCGTTTCCCCCAGTCTGTTTTGGCGGCTGGCGGAGGATATCCCTAAGCCCCTGCAAACCGCCCTGATCGGGGCCTCCCTGCTGTTGCCCCTATTGTTGTGGTGGCTGGTGACTACCCTGGGTAATATTGACCCCAAGTTTCTCCCCTCCCCGGCCCAGGTGATGGGGGCCTTTGGGCGCCTTTGGAGTTCGGGGGAGTTGATTAGGGATACGGTGGCTAGCCTCGGGCGGGTGGGTCTGGGGTTCGCCCTGACCATTTTGCTATCGGTGCCGGTGGGGGTGCTGATGGGTAGCTTTGCTAGCCTGCGGGCTCTGCTGGAGCCGCTGTTCGCCCTGATGCGCTACATGCCCGCCCCTGCTTTTATCCCCCTATTGATTCTCTACCTTGGCATTGGGGAAGAACCCAAAATTGCCCTGATTTTCCTGGGCACCTTCTTTTTCAATGCCCTGATGGTGATGGATACGGTGAAGTTCGTACCGAAGGACCTGATTGAGGCCACCTACATGCTGGGGGGAACTCGCTGGGCCATCCTCACCCGGGTGATTTTTCCCCATATTCTGCCGGGTATCATTGATGCCTGTCGCATTAACCTGGCCGCCGCCTGGCAGTTGGTGATCGTGTCAGAGCTGATTGCCGCCAACGAAGGGTTGGGTCGCCGCATTAGCGTAGCTGGACGCTTTCTGCGCACCGATGAGATTTTTGTAGGGCTGATCGTGATCGGGGTGTTTGGAGTGCTTTTTGATTTGTTGTTTCAGTACCTGCTGCGGGTTAGCTGTCAGTGGGCCAGTCAAAAAACCTAGGCCAATCCCTAGGGCATCCGGTAAGCTTCTCCCTCCCGATCCCACCATGTATCCCACCATGTTCTTAGAAATTCACCAGCTCCATAAGCACTTTGAAACCGCCCAGGGTCCTCTAGTGGTGTTACAGGACATTAACCTGGGGGTCCAGCAGGGGGAGTTTGTCTGTGCCCTGGGGGCCTCTGGCTCCGGTAAATCTACCCTGCTGCGCCAAATTGCTGGCCTCGACCAGCCCACGGCTGGGGAGGTACGCCTGCAGGGACGGCCGGTGCGCGGCCCCGGGCCCGATCGCGGTATGGTATTTCAGCACTACACCCTCTACCCCTGGATGACCGTCCAGCAAAACACCGAGTTTGGGCTGAAGCTCCAGGGGGTGCCCAAAATCCTACGGCGGGAGCAGGCCAGCTATTTCCTCAAGGTGGTGGGGTTGACCGCCTATGCCCACCTGCTACCCAAGCAGCTCTCCGGCGGCATGAAACAGCGGGTGGCGATCGCCCGCGCCCTGGCCTCAGAGCCCAAAGTCCTGCTGCTGGATGAACCCTTTGGTGCCCTGGATATCCATACGCGGGAAGCCATGCATGAATTCATGCTAGACCTCTGGCAAAACACCGGCCTTACCATCTTCATGATTACCCACGATGTGGAGGAGGCAGTGTTTCTGGCCAACCGCATCTTTGCCCTGGGCTCCCGCCCTGGCACCGTGCGACAGGTGATTACCGTTAACCTGCCCCACCGTAATCGTGGCATCAAGCGCCACGCCAGCTTCCATGACTATCGCGATCAGTTGATGGACCTGCTGCGTCAGCATGGCCAGGAGGCCCTGGTGGGAGCCTAAACCAGGCGGATCTGCTCCTGTTCCAGGCGTTCCCGCTCCAGGGCCAGTTCCGTTTCCATTTCCTTGGCAAGGAAATAGTTTAAGAAGGTCCGAATTACCGCAATCACCCCCAATTTCGTCAGCTCCTGGGTGGTGGGGGCCATGGTGGTAGCCAGGATGTCGGCCCCCAGTTGAAACTCCAGGGCCAGGGCCAGCCAGGTGCCAAAGGAGAGGCGCACCTGATTAAAGGGAAAGGCGCGGCCCCGGTAGCGCCGCTTTAAATCGAAAGATAGCTGCCCGGTCTTGACCAGGCCAGCGACGATACACAGTATGGAAATTCCCTCCAGCACCAGGGAGGCTACGGCCACCAGGTTGTCCAGGCCATATTCGACAGACTCCAACCATGTCATTGTTTCAGCCCCCAGCCTTGTTTTACCCTAGCAGCATTATGCCTCCCCAGGGAGCAGAAAACCATAGCCATAGCCAGTGGCAGGGCGACGCCAGTTGAGCCCCCAAGCTTGGCCCGGCCTGCTCCGCTCAATGGCTTCTGCTATGGGGGTAATAGAGCTTTACATCCGCTCTAAAACCTCGATGCCTAGCAGGGAGAGGCCGAGTTTGAGGGTGCGGGCGGTGAGGTGGCAGAGAATCAGCCGGGAGGTGCGTTGGGGGTCTTCCGCCTGGAGTACGGGGCAGCGATCGTAGAACTGGTTAAACTTCTGGCTCAGCTCAAACAGGTAGAGGCAGAGCTGGTTAGGGTATAGGGTTTCCCCCACCTCCGCCAGGGTTTGTTCTAACTCCAGCAGGTGACGGGCCAATGCTAGTTCCTCGCCAGCTTCCAGGTGAAGGCGAGCCTCGGGAGCCAGGTGGTCAAAGTCAATGTTGCCCTTACGGCTAATCCCCTGGACTCGCACGTAGGCATAGAGCAGGTAGGGGGCGGTGTTGCCCTGCAGGGACAACATTTTGTCGTAGCTGAAGATGTAGTTGCTGGTGCGGTTTTGGCTCAGGTCGGCGTACTTAACCGCCCCCAGGCCGACGGTTTCAGCGACGGTTTGGATAAAGGCCGCTGGTTCCTGCCGGTTTTCCGCCTCCAGGCGGGCCTCCATGTCGGCCCGGGCTCGGTTCACCGCCTCCTCCAGTAGGTCCTTGAGGCGCACCGTGTCGCCCGATCGGGTTTTAAACTTTTTGCCGTCCTCCCCCTGCACCACCCCAAAGGGGACGTGGGTGAGGCTCACCTGGGGGGGCACCCAGCCGGCCCGGTGGGCCACCTGGAAGACCTGGGCCAGGTGGGTGCTCTGGCCGGCATCCACCACGTAGAGCAGGCGATCGCCGCCATCCACCTGGATGCGGTAGCGGATCGCCGCCAGGTCGGTGGTGGCGTAGTTGTAGCCGCCATCGGATTTTTGAATGATCAGGGGTAGGGGCTGGCCCTCCTTGTTGGTGAACCCCTCGGTGAACACCACCCGGGCGCCTTCGTTTTCCACCAGCAGCCCCAGGGCCTCTAGATCCGCCACCACCTGGGGAAGACCGGGGTTATAGAAGGATTCTCCCCGCTCCTCAAGGGCAATGTCGAGGCGTTGGTAGATCTGTTCAAACTCCTGACGGGATTGATCGCAGAGTAGTTGCCAGGCCTGGGTAGCCCTGGGATCCCCCGATTGCAGCGCCACCACCGCCTGGCGAGATCGCTGCTTAAAGTCCTCCTCCTGATCAAAGCGCTGCTTAGCCTGTTTGTAGAAGGTGACCAGGTCCCCAATCGCCAGGGTGGAGCCGGCCTCCAGGGCACCGGGGCAGACCTCCTCCAGGTGGGTAATTAGCATGCCAAACTGGGTGCCCCAATCGCCCACGTGGTTGAGGCGTAGCACCCGATGGCCTAAGAACTCTTGAATGCGGGCGATGCAGTCACCAATGATGGTGGAACGCAGATGGCCCACATGCATTTCCTTGGCGATGTTGGGGCTGGAAAAATCCACAATCACCCGCTGGGGCTGGAGGGTGGGGGCAATGCCCAGGCGGGGATCGGCCTGGCAGGCCCGCAGGGTGTCCTCCAGGTAGGAGGTTTTCAACCGCAGGTTAATGAAGCCGGGGCCGGCAATGTCCGGGGGATCGCAAAGGTCCTCCACCTGCAGTTGGGCCACCAGTTGGCTGGCAATCTGGCGGGGGTTTTGGCCCAGGGGCTTGGCCAGGGCCAGGGCCAGGTTGGCCTGGTAGTCGCCAAACTTAGGATTGGTGGTGGGCACCAGCATGGGATCGGTGTCAGCCCAGTCCGCGCCAAAGGCGGCCACCAGGGCCTGGGCAAAGCGATCGCGCAGTTGGGCAAGGGGGGAAGCCATGGGGAAATCTGGGGTGAGGAGTAGGGGGGAAACCCTCCGAAAGCAGTCTACCGCTATTCCTGTCCCCCGATCGTCTCCTGGTGATCGCCCTTGGCCTGTGCTAGCGTCGACATAGAGGTCTAATACAATCTCAGGGTTAACAGTCTAACGAGATGTCTAGTTTGCGCCATACCCCTAACCGTGGAGCCGTGGCGGCGGGTCACCAGCTCACCGCGGCGGCCGGAGCGGAGATGCTGCGCCAGGGGGGCAATGCCTTTGATGCGGCGATCGCCGCCGCCTTCACCGCCTGTGTGACGGAGTCTGCCCTCACCTCCCTGGGGGGCGGTGGGTTCCTCCTGGCCCACACCGCCGCTGGGGGTAACCTCCTCTTCGACTTTTTCTGCCAGACCCCCGCCGCTAAGGCCGAAGCGGTGGACTTTTTCCCGATCCAGGCCAACTTCGGCGACACGGTGCAGGAGTTCCACGTGGGCATGGGGTCCATGGCGGTGCCGGGCACCGTGGTGGGCCTGGTGGAGATTCATCAACAGTTGGGGCGCTTACCCCTGGCAACGGTGGTGGCCCCGGCCCAACACTGGGCGAGCCAGGGCACCGTGATCGAACCCTTTCGGGCCTACTGTTTTCGCATCCTGGAGCCGATCCTGACCGCCACGGCGGCGGCCGCCGCCCTCTATGCCCCCGGCGGCAGGTTGCTCCAGGCGGGCGATCGCTTTTACCTGCCAGAGTTCGCCAGCCTGCTGACGGAGCTGGTGGAGACCGGGGCGGATCTGTTTTACCAGGGCCGCCTGGCCCAGCAGCTGGCGGCGGACTGTGCCGAGCAGGGGGGCTACCTGCGGCTGCAGGACCTGCAGGACTACCGGGTGATCCAGCGTCCACCCCTGGCGGTGCCCTACGGCGCCCACCTGCTGCTGACCAACCCGCCCCCCAGTTCCGGCGGCGCCCTAATTGCCTTTGCCCTCGACCTGCTGGCCAGCGTCGCCCCCCAGCGGCTGGAGCACGGCAGCCCCGATCACCTGGCCGCCCTGGTGGAGGTGATGCGGCTGACTAACCTGGCCCGCCAGGATGGCTACGATCACCACCTCTACCAACCGGACATCGCCCAGCGCTTCCTTGGCGATGACCACAGCGCCCCCTACCGGCAACGGCTCCACACCGCCCTGGGGGCCCAGGGGGTGAATAAATGGGGCAGCACCACCCACATCAGCGCCATCGATGCCGAAGGCAATGCCGTCAGCATGACCACCTCCAACGGCGAGGGCTCCGCCTACGTGCTACCGGGGACCGGGGTGATGATCAACAACATGCTGGGGGAGGAGGACCTCAACCCCCAGGGCTTTCACCAATGGCCCGCCAATCAGCGAATTTCCTCCATGATGGCGCCGACCATCGTCTTAACCGACGGGAAACCGCGGCTGGTGTTGGGGTCGGGGGGCTCTAACCGGATTCGTACGGCAATTTTACAGGTGGTGTCCAACGTCCTCGACTTTGGGTTGGACCTGGAGACCGCCGTCCATGCCCCCCGGATCCACTGGGAACGGGGCGCCCTGCACCTGGAGCCCGGTTATCACCGCCCCAGCCTGGAGGCGGCAGGCCTGGGCCAGGGGCAGGACTGCACCTGGTGGGAGCAAGCCAACATGTTCTTTGGTGGCGTCCACGCCGTGGCGGTGGACGGGGATGGCCA
>JAYKIM010000153.1:0-25955 GCA_035286245.1 Cyanobacteriota bacterium
ATCCTGCAGCACCGCCCCCGGCCCCACACTGGGGAGCTGGTCCACGTCCCCCACCAAGAGTAGCTGGGCCTGCAAAGAGACCCCCTTGACCAGACCATGGGCCAGAAACAAATCCAGCATGGAAGACTCGTCGACGATCAGGGCATCGGCGGCGATCGGGTTGTCACCATGGCGTTGAAACTGGTGGCTACGGGGGTCAAACTCCAGCAGGCGGTGCAGGGTAAGGGCTGGCTGTCCGGTTACCTCCGCCAGCCGTTGGGCGGCCCGGCCGGTGGGGGAGGCCAGGGCGACGGTTTTGCCCATGGCCCGCCAGAGGGCAACGATGGTGCGGGTGGTGAAGGTTTTACCACAGCCCGGCCCGCCGGTGAGGATCAACAGCCGCTGACTGGCCGCCAGGGTGACCGCCTGCCGCTGCTCCGGGGAGAGTTCCAGGCCGGTGTGGGTCACAAAGCGATCGATCCAACGCTGCACCCGATCAACCTCCACCGTCAGGGGTTGGGCCCGCAGCTGGCGCAGCCGTTCCGCCAGGTGCACCTCCGCCTGGTAAAAAGCGGGGGCATAGCTGATCAACTGCCCCCCCTGGGCATCTAACACCAACTCCTGGGCCTCCCCCATCTGGCGAATTAAGGCATCCAGCACCGCTGGCTGAGGCTGGTGGTCCGGCAGGGCCAGCCGCTGCACCGCCCGTTCCACCAACTCCACCTGGGGTAAGAAGCAATGGCCCTCCTCCCCCGCCTGGCTCAAAACGTGCAACATCCCACTGCGGTAGCGAAACTCTGACCCAGGGGCAATGCCCAGGTTACGGGCAATGGCATCGGCGGTGATAAAGCCAATGCCGTAGATGTCCGTGGCCAGGCGATAGGGGTTTTGGGTGACCACGGCGATCGCCTGATCGCCATACTGCTTGTAGATCTTCACGGCATAGGTGGTGGAAACCCCGTGGCCCTGCAGAAACACCATCACCCCCTGAATGGCTTTCTGGGCGGCCCAGGCCGCCTGGATACGCCGCACCCGACCTTGACCAATACCCGGCACCTCGATCAGCCGATCAATCTGGTGTTCGATGATATCCAGGGTCTCCAGGCCAAAGTGGGCGACGATGCGCTGGGCGGTAACCGGCCCCACCCCCTTAATCAGGCCACTGCCCAGGTACTTCTCCAGGCCGGTGAGGGTGGCGGGCCGGGTCTCCTGGTAGCGGGTCACCTGGAACTGGGGGCCATACCGGGGATGGTCCCGCCACAGACCCTGCAACTCCAGGGTCTGGCCCGCCTGGATATGGGCAAAATTGCCGGTGATGGTGATCAATTCATGGGTACGGGGGGCCTTCAAACGAGCCACGGTGTAGCCGGAGGCCTCGGAGTGATAGGTGAGACGCTCCACCACCCCCTGCAAGCAATCGGGCAGGGGGCCGGGGTTCGGCCCTGAAGGTGGGATCGGTTCAGTCACCGGTCAGGAGGATTTAAAAGTTTAGTCCTAGTGTATCCTCTCAAATCCCTCGGTCATCGCCGCTGGCCCGTTGACAGTCAGTAGATTCTGGTACTGGTAAACGCTGAGGCAAATAGGCCTGCTGCTCCTGACTACGGAGTTCTGGCCACTGTCTACCCCTGGCAGGATGGCCGATTTTATGCCACTGGGTACTAGGCGGATTCAGCGGATTCATCAGTACTGGGGTTCAGCTCACCCTCAGGCTGTACTTTGCGAGGCTTGATCACCGGCCGATCAACCGTCGATGGAGAAGTGGGCCGATCAATGCCGGGGCGCCGGTTAAACCCAGACCGACGAGCGGTTTTGGCCCGTTTTTTAGGCGGCACAATCGCCACCACGCTAGCCCGGTAGAGAATCAGGATCTTACCCTGGCGTTTCAGGTGAAAATCCCAGAAATAACCAACGGTGCGGCCCTCAATCGACCCCTGTAGGGTTAACTTAAAGGACTTGGGGGGATCCCCAGGGGATCGCTTTGCCCCCTGCAGAATCTTCACGGTGATGGCCTGACTCTCGGGGGAGTACTTGACCACCTCCCCGCGCACGGAGAAGAAATTCTCCTCCACCGTGGGCAGGTCTGGGGCTGGCTCGGCTGTGGCCGCCTCAGGGGTACCCGTCGCCTCAGGAACTTCCCCCGGTAAGCCGAGGGTTTCCGGCTCCCACACCCCCACCACCTGCAGATGCAGGTCTGGGTCGCTATCATCATCGCTCTCATGGCGGGTGCGGGGGTAAACCACCCAGAGGTGGGGCAGGCTCAGATCCAAATACTTTTTCACCAAACTGGTGACCCGCCCCAACAACACCGCATCGATGATAGCCCCATCGGCGGTGACCAGGTTGCCGCGATTAATTTGGGTAGGGTCCAGGGGAGTATAGGTGCCCCGCACCAAACCAATGGCCCGATACTGCATCGGCTCGCTGGGGGGGGCAATGGGCAGGCTATAACCCTCTGAGATCGGAACATCGATCACGGTCGTCCCAGGGGATTGGCTAACCACTGCAGTGGCTAAGGGTACTGATGGATAATCTGGGCGAGGCTCGGACCGCGACGGAGTAGGGCGAGAGGGAGGTGCGACTAGCTTAGGACGACTAGGGGGCGGCTTTAATCCGCCACTGTCAACCGGAGATTCAGCTGCCGGCTGGAAGTGGCTCAGGCCTAGTGTATTTTCCTCTGTCCCACTCATAACCCCACTAACCTCCGCATAACCTTCACCGATTGGGCTAGGGAATCCCCTACTTTGCCTTGCAAGACTAGCGTAACATTGGAATTTTAGTATGGCCTGATTGGTTTCGCCCCTCATCTAGGAACAACCCGCATCTGGTTTGGGGGCAATCACCCACTCTCTTTCCTAATTCTTGGAGTCTATAGCTTTATGTTTCTCTGTTAGTACCTGCAAAGGGTCATCTCTTATTTATCCAGGTTTCCCGACTTCTATCCCAGTTTATCCATGATATAAGCTCTAGTCCCTTGCAAGGCAGCAGAGGGGGAGGGCATTAAGTTAGATTTGAATTGTTTGCTACTGTAGCCCTGGTAAGACACAATCGCGAGGTTTGACTGTGAACCGCCAACGTAACCGCTGGTTAATTGGAACTGTTTTGATTTTGGCCCTGGCGGCCTTTCTCTCCCTCTCGCTGCTGCCGATTCTCGGCGGTAACGCCGGGCGTCAGGGGCGAACCCCAGGGAATGGCTCGACCCCCGTTGACCCCGCCAGTCGCCAGGGGGAACTGGAGGCCCAGGCCCGGGGTTACGAGCTGGTGTTAGAACGGGAGCCCGACAACCAAACCGCCCTCAAGGGGTTAGTGGAGACCCGTATCCAACTGGGAGACCTGCAGGGGGTGGTACCATCCCTAGAAAAACTGGCGGCCCAAAACCCCACAGTGAGTGAATACCAGGTGCTATTGGCCCAAACTAAGCAACAACTGGGGGATCTGGATGGGGCGGCGGACCTCTATCGGCAAATTCTTGATCAAAACCCTGGCGACATGAACGCTTTGCAGGGGTTAACCGCCCTACTGGTGCAGCAAAAGCGGCCCCAAGCCGCCATTGGTCTGTTACAGGAGACTTTGGCAAACGCCAGTAAAAACCCGAGCGATGGCACCACCCCAAAGGTAGACACCCTCTCGGTGCAATTGCTGCTGGCCCAGGTCTACGTGGAGGGCGATCAGATCGACAAGGCTATGGGCCTCTACGATCAGGCCATAGCCAGTGCTCCCCAGGATTTTCGCCCGGTGCTGGCCAAGGCATTGGTGATGAAACAACAGGGGGATCAGAAGGCGGCCCAGGCTCTGTTTGACCAGGCTACCGCCATGGCCCCGGCTCAATTTAAGGATCAGATTAGCCAGATGGCTCAGCAACCTGCCCCGACTAATTCAGCTCCAGATACCCCCACCGGTGCTGCTTCGGAGTCCCCCAGCCCGGCTAACTAGCCTAACCTAGCTAATGGCGGGAGCGGCGGTTGATCTTGTGGCCCCTCCCACTGAGCTGGTCGCGGCCTCCGCTTCCACCGACTGAAACTCAATGTGATTGAGCAGGGTGGTGACAAAGGCAAACAGCAAAAAGGGTAGGGATAACACAAAAATCAACCCCACTGCGGCCAGGGCAAAGATCGGCTGGCGGGCCCCCATCAGGGCCAGGGAGGCGGCCAAACTAATCAACAAAATTACCAGCCAGGCAATGACCTGGCCGTAGATGTCGCCAAAGGTCAAGGTACACCGAAAGCGGTATTTCGTCTCTGTATCCATAGCACAGTCCTGTGGTAAGAGTAGGCTTGATCAGGTGGATCGAAGGGTATGTTTCAGCATATCGGGCCAACCCCGAGGGTTGGGATTTCTCAATATTTCCACAAGACTTGACATAAATTGTTGCAAAAGCGCCCTGGGAGTCTATCAAGATTTAATTGAGCAATAAATCTCTCCCAGTCCCCCCGTCTCCCCTGATTGTTTCAACCCGTCACTTTAAAGTTGATAGCCTACTAGGCCCAGCGGGAGGCATCCAGATCGAGGGGCACATCCTGCCAGCGGCCATTGCCCACCGCCCGGACCGCCTCCCGCAGGCTGAGGTCGCCGGTGTAGAGGGCTTTCCCCAGGATCACCCCGGTCACCCCCTGGGGCTCGAGCCGTAGCAACTGTAGCAGGTGGCTGAGGCGCCCCATGCCGCCGGAGGCGATAATGGGCAGGCTGACCGCCGCCGCCATGGTCTCTAGGGCCTCCAGATTGGGCCCCTGTAGGGTGCCATCCCGGTGGATATCGGTGTAAATAATCGCCGCCGCCCCCCGTTCCTGCATTTGTTGGGCCAGGTCCACCGCCGCCACCTGGGAGGTATCTAACCAGCCCCGGGTGGCCACCATGCCCTGGCGGGCATCGATGCCGACTATGATCTGGCCGGGAAAGGCCTGGCCCAGCTCCGCCACCAACTCCGGCTGCTCTAGGGCCACCGTGCCCAGGATGGCAAATTGCACCCCCAGATCAAACAGGGCGGCCACCCGATCGCGGCTGCGCAAACCACCCCCCACCTGGATCGGGATGTCCACCGCCCGGGCGATCGCCGCAATGGTCTGCCAATTTTCGGGTTTCCCGGACCGGGCCCCGTCCAGATCCACCAGGTGCAATCGCCCCGCCCCCTGCTCCACCCAGCGCTGGGCCACCGCCACCGGGTCTGGGTCAAACACCTGGGCCTGGGCATAATCACCCTGGTAGAGGCGTACGCAACGGCCGTCAAGCAGATCGATGGCGGGGATAACGTCCATGGGGGCGGGGGTGAACTACGGATTCTATGGTACAGGAGTCAGGCAGAGAATAGGCTCGGCCCTTGGCGCTGGGGGCGTGACGGCAAACCATCACCCCCCATGGGCCTAGCCAGTCTTGGAACTAGGGTGATCAGCTATTGTTGCTAAAGACCAAACATTCTTGCTAAAGCTTAATGTCAGCGGCTAAAACCAGGGGGAATGGTATGATGCCCTTAAGCTAGGGGTGTCCGAGGTAATCGGGCTGAGATCATACCCTCAGAACCTGACCTGGTTAATACCAGCGGAGGGAAGCGTTGATTCTGGTCATTGGCCGAAGCGACGAGCACATAACCGGGTTGGGCCCTTAATGCTAGGTCCAGCCAGCCTCAGTCCAGGAATCGGCAAGATCCTTGCTGCCTGACTCCGGCCAGGTTGAGGGCTGCCGTCACTGATTTACCAGATCCTCTTTCCCAGGTGCACACCCCTAGGTCCTAGTCCCTATCTAGAGGTGTGTGAACCATGACCCTGGCTACCACGGCGTTGGCCGTCACCCTGATTACCGCCACCAGTTTTGCCCTTTTGGGGTTGGTCCAAACCCGTCGCCAAAGCCTCACCCTGGAGGACTATACGGTCAGCCGCAATCGGGTTGACACCCCCATGGCCACCGCCACCATTGTGGCCTCCGCTATGGGGGCCTGGATTTTGTTTAGCCCGCCGGAGGTGGGGGCCACCAGTGGCATCGCCGGCATCCTGGGCTACTGCCTGGGCCAGGCCGCCCCCTCCGGATTGTTCGCCAGCCTGGGCCGCCGCATTCGGGGCCTGATGCCCCAGGGCCATGGCCTGAATGAGTACGTGTTGCATCGCTTTGGCAATGCCATGTACCTGCTGGTGTTGGCCATTGCCCTGTTTTACATGTTTGTTTACCTGGTGGCGGAGTTGACGGCGATCGCTAAGGCGGTCGAACTGCTGGCCGGCGTGCCCCTCTGGCTGACCGCCCTGGTGGTGATGACCGCGGTGTTTGCCTACACCCTGGTGGGGGGGCTAGAGGCCACCATCCTCACCGATGCTGTCCAGTTTGCGGTGATTGTTCCCCTGCTGTTGCTCAGCTTTGCCGTGGCCCTGGGGGCCCTGGGGGGTTGGGGTGCCGCCCTGGCCCCGGTGGCCAAAACCGCCCCCCAGTTGCTTACCCTAACCCACGGGCCGGGGCTCAAGTTTGGCGCCACCCTGGTGATCGCGGTGATCGCGGCGGAAATGTTTAACCAGGGCAACTGGCAGCGGGTCTACGCCTGCCGCAATGACCAGGTGGTGCAACGGTCCTTCTTGGGCTCCTTTCTGTTGATTGGGCCGATGTTGCTGATCGCCGGGCTGCTGGGGATTTTGGGCATGCACTTTGGCTTTAACGACGATCGCACCTTCTTCTCCCTATGGCAGGCCCTGGCCCTACCCCAGTGGACCACCCTGGTGGTGCTGGTGTTGGTGCTGGCCCTGGTGATGAGCAGCCTCGATACCCTGCTAAACGGCATGGCCAGCCTCTGCACCACCGACCTGCGACGGATCTTTCCCCGCCAGTCCAGTGGGGGGATTTTGCGGCTCACCCAGGGGTTTACCCTGATCACCGGCCTGCCCGCGATCGCCATTGCCGCCCAGGGGTACAACGTCCTCTACCTGTTCCTACTGGCCGACCTGGTCTGTGCCGGCGCCCTATTGCCCGTGTTCTTAGGGCTGTATAGTCGCCGCCTCACCGGCGCCATGGCCCTGGTCAGCGCCCTGGTGGGGATTGGGGTGGGGGCCCTGTTCTTCCCCCGGCCCGACTTTTCCCCCTGGAATAGTCTGCCCTGGGCTGGCGATCTACTGGTTAGCTTTAGCGCACCTATCCTGGTGTCTTTGGGGCTCTGCCTGGGGGCCATGCAACTGCAGGCCTGGCGCGGCCGCACCCAGGTGTTTGACTTTGGCCGCCTGGCCCGTAGCATCACGTCCTACGACTAGGGCCCAGACGGATCAACAGATTTCTGCCGTTTTCGTTTTCGTTCCCATTCCCTTACCCCGATCTGGAGGTCACCTGATGAGAACCCCATGGATTGCTAAACGACAAAACCACAGCAATGTGTCCCAACTGCACTACGCCCGCCAGGGCATGATTACCGAGGAAATGGCCTACGTGGCGGAGCGCGAAGGCCTGCCGGAAGAGCTGATTCGTAGGGAGGTGGGGCGGGGCCGCATGATTATCCCCGCCAACATCAACCACCCCAACCTGGAACCCATGGCCATTGGTATCGCCGCCCGCTGCAAGGTCAACGCCAACATTGGCGCTTCCCCCAATTCCTCCGACATCACCGAGGAGCTGGCCAAGTTGGCTCTGGCGGTCAAGTACGGTGCCGACACCCTGATGGACCTGTCCACCGGGGGGGGCGACCTGGATCAGATTCGCACCGCCATCATTCAGCATTCCCCCATCCCGATTGGCACGGTGCCGGTGTACCAGGCCCTAGAGCAGGTGCATGGCCGGGTGGAGGACCTCACCCCGGAGGACTTTCTCACCGTGATTGAGAAACAGGCCCAGCAGGGGGTGGATTACATGACCATCCATGCCGGCATTTTGATCGAGCATCTGCCCCTGGTGAAGGGCCGGATTACCGGGATTGTCTCTCGGGGGGGTGGAATTTTAGCCCGTTGGATGCTTCACCACCATCGCCAGAACCCCCTCTATACCCACTTTGACGACATTATTGCCATCTTCCAGCGCTACGATGTTAGTTTTAGCCTGGGAGATTCCCTGCGGCCGGGCTGTCTGCATGATGCCACCGATGCCGCCCAACTGGCGGAGTTGAAAACCCTCGGTGAGCTCACCCGGCGGGCCTGGCAACAGGAGGTGCAGGTGATGGTGGAGGGGCCGGGCCATGTGCCCATGGACCAGATTGACTACAACGTCAAAAAACAAATGGAGGAGTGCGATGGGGCCCCCTTCTATGTGTTAGGGCCCCTGGTGACCGACATCGCCGCCGGTTACGACCACATCAGCTCCGCCATTGGGGCGGCCCTGGCGGGCTGGAGTGGGGCGGCCATGCTTTGCTATGTCACCCCCAAGGAGCACCTGGGGCTGCCGGACCCGGAGGATGTGCGCCAGGGCCTAATTGCCTACAAAATCGCTGCCCACGCCGCCGACATCGCCCGCCACCGGCCCGGCGCCCGCGATCGCGATGATGCTATGTCTCGAGCTCGCTACAGCTTTGACTGGACCCGTCAGTTTGAGCTGGCCCTCGATCCAGAGCGGGCCCGAGAGTACCACGATCAGACCCTACCCGGGGATATCTACAAAACCGCTGAGTTTTGCTCCATGTGCGGGCCTAAGTTCTGCCCCATGCAAACCAAGCTGGAGGAGGAGGATCTCAGGGAGTTGGAGCGCCACCTGGCGATCAACGGTTAGCCAACCGGGAGGATGGTGTACCCTCTATCCGCCAATTTTGCCTCGCCGCCCTACCTGGGCAATGAAAAACTCCTCCAGGCTGGGTCTGGCTTGCTGTAGGCTGATCAGTCGGGCCCCCAGCTGGGGCAATTGCTGGACAAAGCCGTAGGGGTCCCCCCGTACCTGGCCAGACCAGTGATCCTCCTCCCAGGTGAGGGGGGATAACCAATCGTGTAGCTGGGCCCGGTCCCCTCCCTGCCCCCGGGCCAGATAGTGGTCGGCGGGGCCCAGCAGTTGGTGCAGGGAGCCGCTCCAGATCAGGTCCCCCTGATCGAGGATGGCAATGCGATCGCAGATTAGCTCCACATCCGCCAAAACATGGCTGTTAAAGAAAATAGTTTTGCCCTGTCGTTGCAGGGTCAGAATAATATCCCGCACCTGGACCCGACCGGTGGGGTCCAGTCCCGCCATCGGCTCATCTAGAAACACCAGCTGGGGGTCGTTAATCAGGGCCTGGGCCAGGCCAATCCGCTGTAGCATTCCCTTGGAGTAGTGGCGCAGGCGCTTGTTTTCCGCCACCACTGGAGACAAGCCCACCAGATCCAGCAATTGGTGTTGGCGGCTGGCGGGCAGGGAACGACCAAACAGACCGGCGCTATACCGCAGAAATTCCGCCCCGGTGAGGAAGTCGTAGAAGTAGGGGTTTTCGGGTAGGTAACCGAGCTGACTGCGACCCCGGCGATCGCCCAGGGGGTGACCTAACACCGTGGCGGTGCCGGTACTGGGGGGCAAAATTCCCAATAACATCTTCAACAGAGTAGTCTTCCCCGCCCCATTGGGGCCCAACAACCCAAAGGTTTCGCCGCTGTAAACCGTTAAATTACAGTCCCGCAGGGAGGTGACCCGCTGGTTTAGCCAAAACCCGGCTCGGTAGGTTTTGCCGAGCCCCTGGGTTTGTACTGCGATCGCCCTGGCAGCAGGAGGGAGGGGACGGGTAGGCGGAGACGGCACAGGCGACATAGATAGGGATTATCGGCTAAGGGCTAGCCTCCGGGAAAACCTCCACCGGAGTTCTTAAACACCCCCGTAAACAGGGTAGTATGGCCTGATAGACCACGGTAGCGAAGTCAGAACCACTTTTCCACCCCATCGCCCCTGGGAGGGGTGATTTTGTGGCAATGTAAAGAAAGGTAAATATATCATGGTCCTAACGGCCACCCCCTTCCCCTAATTCAAAAGTCCTATGGATCGTTCTAAACTGGTTGCAATTCTCACTGGGGCGATTTCCCTGGCCCTGGCCCTGGGTTACCTGCTCCTGGTTCAGCTCCTAGACTTTCGGGGCGATATGTTACCCGCTCCCCCGGCGACTCTCTGGTTGGCCCCATGCTTCAGCCTGTGGCGGTGCTAGCCCCTCGGATGGCGACTGGAGTTAGGGCTTAGGTGAGCAGGTGGGGTTTTTAGAGACTGCATTGAGGACGTATACCACATTGGGTTGGCAAAGGATTAGGGCTGTTTCTATGGCTATGGGTTGGGTTGTGGCATTCTCCCGCAGGCTTGGGGAGCTCAGCGCCCCTCAAGCAACCGCTAAGCATGGGAGGTGAGCAGGTCATGACACAGCTATCTGTGGCGGCGACTACCCTGGTGGGGATCCTTGATCAACGGGCGGAACAAACCCCCAATCAACTCCTCTATCGGTTTTTAACCGATGGCACCCCGGTTACGGCCCAGGGCCTGACCTATGCCGAACTGCGCCAACGGGCCCAGGCTATCGCTGTCTTGCTGCAGGAGTTGCGCTGTCAGGGTCAACCGGTGCTACTGCTCTACCCCGCCGGGCTGGATTACATCACCGCCTTTTTTGGTTGCCTCTACGCTGGGGCCCTGGCGGTGCCGGCCTATCCCCCCCGCCCCAACCGGTCCCTTGATCGAATTCAGGCCATTGTGGAGGACACCGGGGCAACGGTGGCCCTCACCGATGGGGGTACCCTGGAGAAACTAGAGCGCCAATTATTCCAGTCTCCGGGGCTGAAGTCCCTGTATTGCCTCAGTACCGATGGCTTAGAAACCAGCCTGGCATCAGGTTGGCGACCCCACCGGCCAGGTCCCGACCAGCTGGCCCTGCTGCAGTATACCTCCGGCTCCACCGCCGCTCCCAAGGGAGTGATGGTCAGCCATGGTAACCTCTGGCATAACTCAGAATTGATTAGTCGTCGCTTTGGCAACACCGCTAGCAGCCGCGGGGTATCTTGGTTGCCGCCTTACCACGACATGGGGCTGGTGGGGGGTATTCTCCAACCGCTTTACGTTGGCGCCGAGATGACTTTGATGGCGCCGGTGGCCTTTCTGCAACGCCCTCTCCATTGGTTAGCCGCGATCACCCACTACCAGGCCACCACCAGTGGGGCTCCCAACTTTGCCTACGACCTCTGTGTGCGTAAAACCACCCCCGAGCAGCGGCAGGCCCTGGATCTGAGCAGCTGGCAACTGGCCTTCACCGGTGCTGAGCCGATTCATCCTGACACCCTCAGGGCCTTTGCCAGCGCCTTTGCCCCCAGCGGGTTTCGCCTCGAGTCCTTTTACCCCTGCTACGGCATGGCGGAGACCACCCTGATGGTGACCGGCGAGGTGCTGGGCCAGGCTCCCACCCATCTGGTGCTGGATGCCAACGTCCTGGAGGGTAACCGGGTGAGCGTCCTCGACCAGGCTGATTTGGCCGAGGTTGACCTGGCAGCGGTCTCTCAAGCAGAGATCATTGCCGCTCCGCGTCAGGTCAAGCTGGTTAGCTGTGGCCAGGCCGATCGCCCCGATCAGGTTTGGATTGTCGATCCGGAGACCCACCGGCCCTGCCCCCCCGATCGGGTGGGGGAAATCTGGGTACGCCCCTCCCCTAGTCTGGCCCAGGGCTACTGGCGCCGCCCCACCGCTACCCAGGAAACCTTTCAGGCCGAGTTGGCGGAGGGCCAGGCGGGTTACTTTTTGCGCACCGGCGACCTGGGCTTTTTGCGGGGGGGCAACCTCTACGTCACCGGTCGTCTCAAGGACCTGATTATCATCCGGGGCCGTAACCACTACCCCCAAGACATTGAGGCCACGGTAATGGCGGCCCACCCGGCCCTGACCCGGGGGGCCTGTGCGGCCTTTGCCCTCCGCCTCGACGGCCCTAACCCGGAGCGGGGCGAGCAATTGGTAATTGTCCAGGAACTGGAGCGTAGTGCCCTACGGTCCCTCGATGGGGAGGCGGTGTTGGCCGCGATTCGGCGGCGGGTGGCGGAGCAGCATGATGTGCAGGTGGGGGCGATCGCCCTGCTGCGTCCCAACGCCATCCCCAAAACCTCCAGTGGCAAAATCCAGCGCCATCGCTGCCGGGTCGATTTCCTGGCCGGTGATCTGCCGGTGGTGCATCGCTGGCAGGCCAGCCAGGCGACGGTGGCTGCCCCCTCGACCGCTGAGGTTAACGCCGGGGCGGAGCTAACTCCAGCGTTAGCCACACCCCCTCTCCCCCCGCCCCAACTCTCCCGCTCCGCCCTGATGGCCTGGATGGTGGAGTGGCTGGCCCAAACCCTGAAGCAGCCCCCCGCCGCCATCGATGTGCAGCGGCCCCTGGCGGAATACGGCCTGGACTCCATCGCCGCCGTAGAACTGGCGGAAGCCCTGCAATCTACCCTGGGGGTGCCCCTCTCCCCCACCCTAGCCTACGAATATCCCACCATTGCCGCCCTTTCCACCTACCTGACCGCTGATTCAGTGCCCCTACCGATGTCCCCGCCCACCTCAGTGCCCGATCCACTCCAGGATGGGGAAGTAGACCAGTTGCTGGAGCAGCTGGTCCACCTTTCCGGGACGGAACTGCAGGCCCTATTGGGCACGCCAAGCATTGAGTGGAACTAGGAGGTAGGCCTGTGAACGATCTGGCCCAACGAATTGCCAAGCTTTCTCCCCGGCAAAAATGTCTGCTGGATCTGCGTCTGGGGGCTCAGCGGGGTGTGCCAGAACCGATCGCCATTGTGGGTATGGGCTGTCGCTTCCCCGGTGCCCCCCAATTGGCCGCCTACTGGCAGCTCCTCATCCAGGGGCAGGATGCAATTGGGGATATTCCCAGTGATCGCTGGTCCCTCGAGGAGTTTTACGATGCCGATCCAAATCAACCGGGTAAACACTACTGCCGTCAGGGCGGGTTTCTCGATCATATTGACCAGTTTGACCCGGATTTCTTCGGTATTGCTCCCCGGGAGGCTCCCTACATTGACCCCCAGCAACGGTTGCTGCTAGAAGTCATGTGGGAGGCCCTGGAGGACGGGGGAATTTTGCCCCACACCCTGGGGGGAACCCAGGCCGGTGTATTTGTGGGCGCCTCCACCCTTGACTACGGTCAACATCTGCTGCTGCAGGCCGATCAGATTGGTCCCTACACCGCTACAGGTCTGGCCTCCACCATGCTGGCCAATCGTCTTTCCTACTTATTAAATTTGCAGGGCCCCAGCCTAACGGTGGATACCGCCTGTTCCTCCAGCCTGGTGGCGGTGCACCTGGCCTGTCAGAGCCTCTGGCGGGGAGAGTCCAGCCTGGCCCTGGCGGCGGGGGTCAACGTCATCCTCACCCCCGCCCTCACCATTGGCTTTAGTAAGCTCACGGCCCTCTCCCCCGAGAGCCGCTGCCGGGCCTTTGATGCGGCGGCCAACGGTTTTGTCCGGGCTGAGGGGGCGGGGGTGGTGGTGTTAAAGCCCCTCTCCCAGGCCCTGGCCCAGGGCGATCGCATCTACGCCCTGATCCGGGGCGGGGCCATCAACCAGGATGGCCGCAGTAATGGCCTTACCGCCCCTAATCGCGAAGCTCAGGCGGCGGTGCTGCGGCAGGCCTACCACCAGGCGCGGGTGCCCCTGGCCCAGGTTAGCTATATTGAGGCCCATGGCACCGGCACCCTACTGGGGGATCCAATTGAGGCGAAGGCCCTGGGCGAGGTGTTTGGCCCCAGCCATGATCAAGCCCCCCCAATCCGCCTGGGCTCCGTGAAAACCAACATTGGTCATACCGAGGCCGCCGCCGGCATTGCCGGGTTAATCAAGGCGGCCCTCTGTCTGCACCACCGGACCTGGGTGCCCAGTCTCCATTTCCACCAGCCCAATCCCTATATTCCCTTTGAGCAGTTGCCGCTGCAAGTGCAGACCCAGGTGGAACCCTGGGCGCCGTTTTCCCCCCAGGTGATTGCCGGAGTCAGCTCCTTTGGCTTTGGGGGTACCAATGCTCACCTGGTGTTGCAGGCCGCGCCGTCGGCGACGTCCCAGATGAGCTCTCCGGTGTCAGATCCGCAACGCCCTGGCCATCTGTTTACCCTCTCCGCCCGTAGTCCCGCCGCCCTTCGCCAACTGGCCCGCCAGTATGGGGAACAGCTTTCCCGCCTAGCCCCTGATCAATTGGGGGATTTCTGCTATAGCGCCAACAGCGATCGCACCGCCTTTACCTACCGTTGCGCCGCCTGGGTGAGGGACCCCGCCACCTTGGTGGAGTCCCTAGGCGCCCTGGCGGCGGGCCAGCCAGTTACCGGCTTGCAAACCGCATTGCCTTGTCCCTCAGATGCGCCCCCCCTGGTCTGGCTGTTCACCGGTCAGGGCAGTCAATACCCTGATATGGGCCGCCAGCTTTACGAAACCCAGCCGGTATTTCGGGCTACCCTGGACCGCTGCGATAAAATCCTGCGGCCCTACCTGGAGGATTCTCTGCTGGCTGTGATCTACCCCGGCTCCCCGGAGGACTATCGCCTGCACCAAACCCTCTACACCCAGCCAGCTCTGTTTGCCCTCGAGTATGCCCTGGCCACCCTGTGGCGGTCCTGGGGATTGCAACCGGCGGCGGTACTGGGCCACAGCGTTGGGGAATACGTGGCGGCCTGTGTGGCCGGGGTATTTGACCTGGAAACCGGGCTTAAACTGATGGCCCAGCGGGGCCAGTTGATGCAGTCCCTACCGGCGGATGGCATGATGGCAGCGATCCTGGCGGATGGGGAGACGGTGGCGGCAATGCTGGCGCCCTTCGGCGAGGCGGTGGCGATCGCCGCTCTCAACGGTCCCCAAAACACGGTAGTGGCGGGGGAACGGGAGGCGGTGAAGGCCCTGCTGGAGGTCTGCCAGGATCGCCAGCTGATGGTCACCCCCTTGACGGTGTCCCATGGGTTTCACTCAGCCCAGATGGATCCTATCCTGAATGTATTCGAACACCTGGCCCGTCAGATAACCTTTCAGCCCCCCCAAATTCCCCTGGTCGCCAATCTCACCGGTCAGCTGTTTGCCCCCGGGGAGGTGCCCGATGCCACCTATTGGCGGCGCCATGCCCGACAACCGGTGCAGTTTGCCGCCGGTATGGCTACCCTTTACCAGCAGGGCTATCGCCATTTCCTAGAAATCGGCCCCCATCCCGTCCTCTCTGGCCTGGGTCAACAATGCCTATCGGCGGATGAAGTCCAGTGGTTTCCGTGTTTGGCCCGCCAGCGTCAGGATTGGGGCGTACTGGGTACTACCCTGGCTCAGCTATACCTGGCGGGGATAGCAATCGACGGCCAGGGCTTTGACCAACCCTATGGCCGCCGGCGGATCGATTTACCCACCTATGCCTTTCAGCGCCAGCGTTATTGGATCGACCCGCCGGAGATCGCCCCTGCCCCCCGTCCCAGTCAGGCCTATCGGTTATCCTGGCTACCCCAGGCCCTACCCCCTTCACCCCAGCCCAGCCCCCACCGGTGGCTGGTGGTGGGCGACCAGGCGGCCCTGGGGCGATCGCTGCAACAGGTCCTCAACCAGTTGGGCAGTAAGGTAGAGCGAGCCATCTGGGGGCAGCCGGTGCCGCCAATGGCGCCCGACCATTATTTCGTCGATCCCCAAGCCCCCCAACCCTGGCAACCCCTGTTCTCGACCCTGGGGGATGGAGCGCTTCAGGTCCTCTACCTGGCCCCTGAAGCGCCTGACCCAAGGGGAGAGACGGCGCTGCTCAGCCTGATTCAAGCCCTGGCCCACCATCCCCAACCGGCTAAACTTTGGTTGATTACCACCGGCGCCCAGTCAACGGGGCCTGAGGATCCCCTGCTAGCCCCTGATCAGGCTGTCCTTTGGGGACTGGGTCGCACCCTACGCCTAGAACACCCGGAACTTTGGGGTGGCCTGGTGGACCTCAGGCCCGGCCCTGATTGGGATCCCCAAGCGGCCGTCCTGGTGAGCCATATTCAAGGCCAGTCTAGGGAAGATGAAGTAGCCCTCCGCGCCACCCAGCTCTGGGTGCCCCGTTTGCAACGGTGGGCTGACCGGCAAGCCCTTGCCTCCGCAGGTCCGACCCTCGATGCCCAGGCCACCTACCTGATCACCGGCGGCACCGGTGGATTGGGCCAACACCTAGCCCACTGGTTAGTAGCCCAAGGGGCACGTCACCTGGTGCTGCTGAGTCGCCGTGGTCCGTCCGCCGATCTGGAACCCTTCCTGACCCGTCTGACCCAGGCGGGGGCGATGGTCCATGTGGAGGCGGTGGACGGAGCCGATAGCTCTGCCTTGACTGAGGTGCTGACTCGCCTGCAGGCCCAGTCCCCCCCTCTAAAGGGGATTTTTCACGCCGCCGGAGCGTTAGCGGATGGCTTCCTGATCCACCAAACTCCCGACACCTACCGGGCCGTCCTGGGGCCTAAACTGGAGGCGGCTTGGCACCTCCACCACCTCACCCAAACCCTGAACCTCGATCTGGATTGGTTCGTACTATTTTCCTCCATCACGTCCCTACTGGGGTCTCCGGGACAAGCCAACTACGCCGCCGCCAATGCCGGCCTGGATGCCCTGGCCCAGTGGCGGCGGCAGCAAGGCTTACCGGCCCTGAGCATTAGCTGGGGGCCCTGGCATGGCCCGGGGATGGCCCGGGATCAGGAGCAATTCGAGGGGGGATGGCAGCAGCGAGGCCTAACTTTGATGCCAGCGGCGGCAGGGCTGGGGTGGTTAGGGACCCTGTTATCCGCCCCCGATTTTCCCGCCCACCTGGGCATTGCTAGTCTAGATTGGGCCCGTCTGCAGCGTTATCTGCTGACGGTGCCGCCGGTATTTAGCCAGCTGTTGATGGCGGATGCCCCGGTGCAGGAGGCTGGGGACTCTGCCCAGACGCCGCTGCGCCAGCGGCTGCTGGCCTTACCGGCGGCAGACCGGAGGACCGCCCTGGAGCAGTATTTGCAGACCCAGCTGGCAGTGGTGATGGGCCGACAGGATTTGCCACCCTTGGACCGATCGCTGCTGGACCTGGGGCTGGACTCCCTCATGACCATGGATTTGCTAGCCCTGTGTAAACAGGATTTGCACCTGTTACTCTATCCCCGGGAGGTGATGGCCCATCCTACCCTTCAGGATTTAGCCCGCTATCTGACCCAGGAATTGGAGCGGGGTGAGGGGGCCGATGCCAGTTCCCAGCCTGGCACAGACAACCAGCTGGATGGAGTAGAGCCGCTACCAGCCCACCCCTGGCAAGCTCCCACCCCCCTCGATCCGTTGCCCAGCCAACGCAACGGCGGTATGATTTTTCTTCTATCCGCCCCTCGCTCTGGCTCCACCCTATTGCGGGTGATGCTGGCGGGGCACCCCGATCTGTTTTGCCCCCCGGAGTTACACCTGCTACCCTTCAACACACTGGAGGCCCAACAACTGGCCCTGGGCAGCACCTATCTGCAGGAGGGGCTGCAGCGGGCGGTCATGGAACTCATGCAACTGGATGCAGACCAGGCGGAAACCTTGCTGGCGGAGTGGCGCCAGCACCGTCTGACCATGCCAGCGGTCTACGACAAACTGCAACAAATGGCCGCCCCCCGCCGCTTGGTGGATAAGTCCCCCACCTATAGCCTCAGTCTGGAGACCTTAAAGCGGGCGGAGCAGGTTTTCGCCGGAGCGAAATATATCCATCTGGTGCGCCATCCCTACGCGGTGATGGACTCCTTTGTGCGCAACCGCATGCACAAGATCTTTGACATGGATAGCGCCGACCCCTACGGATTGGCGGAGCAGGTGTGGCAAGCCAGCAACCGCAACATCACCACATTCCTGCAAGGCATTGTCCCCAGCCGTTCTCAGGTGCTGCGGTATGAAGACCTGGTGGCGGACCCGGAAACCGCCATGGTGCGATTGTGTGATTTTCTGGGTCTGCCCTTTGATGCGGCGGTGCTCAAACCCTATGAGGGTCGTCGCATGACCGATGGGGTGCGGGCTCAATCCCTGGCGGTGGATGATCCCAATTTTCGCCAGCGGGATCACATTGAGGCCAACCTGGCGGAGGTGTGGCAAACTATCCAGTTGCCCCGGCGGTTGACCACCGCCAGTCAGGAGATCGCCGCCCAGTTTACCTACCCCCTCCCCCAGGAAACCACCACCACCCCGCCCCGCCCCCATCAGCCCCACCGTCCCCTGGCCCAGCTGCGGGAGGAGTTCCAGGTGGTGCGGGGGCGTGATACCTGTGTTTGCCACTGGGGGCCGTCGGAGGGGCCGTCGATTCTCTGCCTCCATGGCATCCTGGAGCAGGGGGCCAGCTGGGATGGGGTGGCGGATCCCTTGGCCGCCGAGGGCTACCATGTAATCGCCCCTGACCTGCGGGGCCATGGCCGCTCCGCCCATGCCGGCCCCGACGGCGGCTATCAATTGTTGGATTTTCTGGCGGACATCGATCAGTTGAGTCAGATCCTGGCCAGCGATCGCCCCCTCCTGCTGGTGGGCCACTCCATGGGGGCTGTGCTCAGCGGCCTAGTGGCCAGTTTACGGCCCCAGCGCTTTCGAGGATTGGTGCTGGTGGAGCCGGTGGTACCCGCCTCCGATCCGGGCCAGGGCCTACCTAAACAATTGGTCACCCACCTGGACTATCTGGCCAGGCCTATGGCGGCGGTGGTGATGGAGGACCTGGCCGCCGCTACTCAGCGCCTCCAGACCCTGAAGCCGAAGCTTTCCTCTGAGGCGGCGGAGCGACTGGCGGCCCGCCTGACCAGCCCGGCCCCCGATGGCCAGGGTCTGATCTGGCGCTGGGATCCCCGTCTCCAGGGCCGTACCCCCTTTAGCTTGGGGGCGGGTTGGCTAGACCGCCAGAGCTATGGCCAGATGTTGGACCAGATTACCCTACCCACCACCCTGGTGTTAGGCCAGCATAGCCAGTTCAATCGGCCGGAGGACCTGGCGTTTTTTGCCACCCACCTGCCCCAGGCTCACCGCCTTACCCTGGCGGGGGGCCATGACCTGCCGGTGGAAACCCCCCTGGATCTGGCCCAGATCATCCAAGACCTGAGCCTGGAGACCGCTACCCATGTCTAACCTACCCCTGCTTTGGGAGTTGCCCCTAGGGTTACTCTCCTTTGGCTTTTCGCGTCTGGTGAAGGGCACCCTGACCCTGGTCAGTCGTTACTACAACCCCAACGATCGTCAGGCCCTACCCCAATGGCAGGTGACCGATGGGGACTTTCTGAGATCGCCCCTGAAACTGCTCTGGGTAATGAGTCGGGCCCGCTGGAATCTGCACGCCCTGATCGCCATCGCCGGACCCTTCACCGTCAACCGGGAGTTGACCCTCGACACCCAGGCCCTGGGGCAGTCGGCCCCCAGTTGGACGGCGGTGGTCTATACCCTGCAGGGCTACCGCACGGTGACCAGCGTTGGCTCCCTGGGCCTCCCCCCGACCCAGGGGGAGGTGACCATTCCCCTCCCGGCCGGGCGCTATCTGGTGGGGGTGCGCCACTACGACTGGCAAGATCCGGTGCAGCTACCGGCGATCGCCGTCGATGGCACCCCCACCCTGGCGACGGAAACCCTGGTGGCCCCACCGGACTTTAACCAGTTTTATCGCCAGCTGCCGGCGCGCCGGGGCTGGCTCTATAGTGCCCTCAACTTCTACGTTTACCCCCTGCTACGTTGGGGTCAGGGGTTACCCCAGCCCTGGGTAAAGCACGTGTTCCTACCCGTACCCAACCCGGAAACCCACTTCTTCTACGGCGCCCTAGATCGGGGGGAACGGCTGGCCCTGGAGGTTCCGGCTGAGGTACTGAAGACCCATCGCCTCTACTTCAGCCTTTACAGCCGGGATTGCTTTCCCCTGGATTGGTATCCGATCGCCACCCCCAGCCATACCACCGCCCCCCTACCGGAACAGGCGGTGTATATTTTACGGGTCCACCCCCAGTTGCCAGAGGGGTTAGGGGCCGATCTTCCCCCCCTTACCCTAACCACCCTGGGACAACAGCCCTCTCCTTAGCCAGGGCACGGTTCCATACCCGTCGCTACCCCCAGAGGCAGGGCGGGGAAAATTGAAGCCATTAATTATCGGTGATTCTACTGATACAGGGGGGAGTGTTCTGAATGTTATTATTTTTTAATGTTCAACGGTAAAAATATAATTATGGCTGTCACTATGTTATCTAAAAAAACATTTTTCCTATTATCAAGTGTTACTGTTTGCTGTCTAGCTGGTTGTAATTCAATTCAACAGACATCGGAAACCTGCGATTCCTTAAGAGATCAGGTAGTGGAGCTGACGGAAAAAGACCGGGCCTCTCGAGGGTTTGCCCTGGTGAAAATATACGAACCCACAGAGGTTTCCAGGAGTTCTGAGGAACTCAAGTGCACCGGTAAAGCCAGTTGGTCCGACGGGGATGAGACTGGAATTGCCTACCGCAGCTATACCGATAGCGAAGGGGAACAGATGATTGAATACGAGGCGGTGGAATAGTTTCCCTGACCTCACACCCCCACCACTCGGAACCCAAAGTTGCTCAGGTGCACCCCGCGAAGCTCCTGTTCCCGATGGGCGGAACGACAGAACGGCGCGTAGCAGTACCAGGAGCCGCCGCGAATGGTGCGGTAGAAGGGGTCTCCTCCCTGGGTCCAGGGATGATCATCGGTGGGGGCACCCTCATAGTTGTCGTGGTAGGGATCGAGACATCATTCCCAGACATTGCCATGCATGTCGTAGAGGCCAAAGGCGTTGGGGGGAAAACTACCCACTGGGGCGGTGCCCTGTCGATAGATGCCCGAGGGCCCAGATCCATAGGTCTGGGCGCCATTGTAGTTGGCTACATCGGTGGTAATCGTCTCACCCATGTGAAAGGGGGTGGTGGTGCCGGACCGACAGGCATATTCCCACTGGGCCTCACTGGGAAGGGTGCAGGTTTGTCCGGTGAGATCGGAGAGGCGATCGCCTCATCCCAGCTGACCTGCTCCACCGGTCGATTATCTCCTTTAAATTGGGATGGGTTTTGTCCCATCACCGCCCCATACTGGGCCTGGGTAACTAGATATTTGCCCAGCCAGAAATCCGCTACGGTTACCCGGTGTTGAGGCCGTTCAGCGTTGAATAGATCACGGTAATATTTGGCATCCTCCCCTAGGGGAGGTTCAAGGGCGGGGGAACCCATGGTAAATGTTCCGCCGGGCACCCACACCAGATCAAGACTCAGGCCTTGACCCAGGTCTAGCCTCCGGTAGACCGCCGAACCCTGTTCTCGGTGGCTGATCTCCCCCTGGGGGTTGATTCTCAGGTGTTGGAAGCTAAAGGACCCGTCTCCGTGGTGGGGGTGGATATCAGAGCTATGCATTAACGACATCAAAGTAGCGTTTGATCAAGTTTTTAGCGCGGATTCAGTAACTTAGACTAGGCTAGGTTGAGAGCAGGGGCTTTGACAAGGCACCTAAACCGCCGCCCTGAGGACATACCCCATGGACAACCTCCCCTTCACTATTCAAAAGTTTGTTTTCGAGCGAAACCTGCCCAAAATCCTTAACCTGGGCGAGACCCCAGACGCTCAAGCCGGTCCGGAGGGCTCCATCCCCGGTTACTTTGTCATGAGTAGCGCCCCCCCTAACATTGAAGAAGCTAAAGAAGCTGATGCCCTCCTACAACAGCAGGCCGCCCAGGGCGTGGAAGAGATTGCCGATCGCCTGCACCAAATGATCAGCCAGGCCCCCGACAGCAGCGCTGAATTGGTGATCGCCATCCATGGCTACAACACCAACCGCCAGGGGGTGATCAACTGGTACAGCAGCATCTTTAAGTTCATCAACCAGCACGATACCGCCCTTCGGAACCAGACCAACCGGGTTTTTATCGGCTATCGTTGGCCGTCTGAAAATGTCGACTTTAGCCCCAAGAAAATTGGCGAAGCTCTGACCGCCCTACCCCGTCTACCCCGGGATATTCTCATCCTGGGGGGCATCGGTGCCCTGTTGCTACTGCTACTCAAGGGCATGACGGTGAAGGCGATCGCCCCCCTATGGCCCCATTCCTGGATCACCCTGCTGGTCAACCTGGCCCTGGTGGTGGTATTCATCTGCGGCATTTTGATGGCGGCCCTGGTGGTGCTGCGGTTAATTGTCTACTTCCGTGATTATTACCGGGCCGATAACTTTGGCGTTCTCGACCTGGTGGAACTGCTGCGACAAATCGACCATGCCCTGCTGTGCCGCACCGCCTCGGGGGGCAGTGACGATCTCCAGGCCCTGGCCAAGGCCCAGCAGCAGTGGCGATCGCGATCGGCGGGCAAGGTCAAACTCAGCTTTATTGGCCATAGCATGGGGGGCTTTGTGGTCACCAATGTGATCCGGGTGCTCTCCGATGTGTTTGACCCGAGATCGATCGAGCAACAACCCAGCGCCGACATTGGCGATGTCTTCCAACTGCAGCGGCTGATTTTGGTGTCCCCCGACATCCCGGTACTGACCATTATCTCCAGTCGGGCCAACTTCCTGGCCAGCTCCCTGAGGCGTTTTCCCGAGTCCTACCTATTTTGTAACGAGGGGGATATCGCCCTCAGGCTGGCCTCCACCGCCGCCAACTACATCGCCTTCCCCAGCCGCACCCAGGCCCGGGGCTATCGCCTGGGCAATGTTGCCCTGCAAAACCCCCAGGGCAATGGCGACGACTACGGCCTGATTAACCTGACCGCCCTGGATCAGGAGCTGCTGCCCCGGCTGCCCATGGGGGAGGCTATCACCCGCTATACCCATAACGTGATGGATAGTTTGTTCCTCACCTACCAGCGCTGGTCGGGCCACCAGGTGGTTACCCTGGCGGATCTGTTTAAAGCCCAGAGCGAGGGTGACAGTAACCAGGCTACCCTGGCGGATCTATTTACCTACTTTGACTGTACCGACTACCGGGATATCAAATACGACCCAGCCACCAATAGCTGCTCCGCCGAACCCCTGGGTCTGCTCAGCCGAGCCCGCTGTAAAACGGTGCTGAAACCCTGGGATTACCTGCTCCTCACCCTGGACTATGCCCGGGGTAAACGGGATGTCCATGGTGGCTATTTCCAGGGCCAGTTTACCCAGGAGTTGCTCTACCGCCTGGCCTTTCTGGGCTTTGGAGATTACCTGGAGACCCTGGATAGCGATCGCCAGGTGGCCCTTACCCAGTTACACCTGGCCTGCCAGGCCCGGCAAATCCAGGGTTTTCTCTCCCCCCTCCGCTACCGGGTCGATATCCAGCGGGTCAGCCTGGAACACACCCGGGAAAATCTGTTGGAGGCGATCCGGGCTAACCGGTTTTTGTCTCGCCAGTGACTGGCTCCTTAGCTTGGGAAAATCATCTTAAGTCACCGGGATAGGACGGCGATCGCATAGGTCAGAATGGTGGAGACTTACTGGGGTGAAAACCGATGGGAATCAGGCTGTAGCCAGGAAAATTCACCATTTAGTAAAGTGACTTCAAAATTAAATAGCTTGGGGTTATTTCCCGCCTGTAAGCGGTTAAGAATAGGCTTGGTGATAGCTTTCCCAAGGGAGCAGAGTGATGGGTTTACAGGATGTACTTCAGGATCCGAGGGTTTACAACAGCCTGGTCAGCAGTTGTGAGGATTTAGTGGATCAGCAGGTGGCCAGCAAGGGAGGGTTATCAGGGGTTGCCCTGAAAACCACCTATGGCCTGGTGAAGGGAGTCGGGCCCAACTATATTTCTGGGGCGATCGCCCGCCTTTTGCCAGAGGTTATGACCGCCCTGGATCCCCTCTGGGATCAGGGCCTGGCGATGGGCAATCCGGTGGACTATTTAAGTCAAAACCGCGACCAGGCCGCCGCCTGTTTACTGAGGGTCACCGACCTGAAGGCTCAAACCACCCGCTATGCCGTGGTCAGGACCTCCTACAGCAAGTTTCGCCAGTCCGTTATCGGTGACATCGCCGCCGCTGTCCCCCAACTGGCGCAGATTTTAGATAATCACCTGTGCTGTAGCCCCAGGTAAGGGGGCTAGGGCTTCCCCCCCCGATGATCTCTACCCCTCAAGGGCCTGGCTAGCCCCAGAGCTGGCGGGCCGCCGTCGGGTGGGCCTGGCACTCCAGCAGGGCGGTGACCATCAGGGGGGCAACGATGGTGGCATCGGATTCGATCACGAACATGGGGGTGTCCTGGGTGAGTTTGTCCCAGGTGATCTTTTCGTTGGGGGTGGCGCCGGAGTAGGAGCCGTAGGAGGTGGTGGAGTCGGAAATCTGGCAGAAGTAGGCCCAGGGTTTCACCGGTTGCCCCAGGTCATACTTGATGGAGGGCACAACGCAGATGGGAAAGTCCCCGGCGATGCCACCACCAATCTGAAAGAACCCCACCCCCGCCCCCTGGGATAATTCCTGGTACTGGTCATAGAAGGCGGCCATGTATTCAATGCCAGATTTGGCCGTGGTGGCCTGCAGCTCATCGGCCTTGACGTAGGAGGTGAAGATATTACCAAAGGTGGAGTCTTCGTAGCCGGGCACCACCAGGGGTAGGTTGGCCTGGGCGGCGGCCAGGAGCCAGCACTCCTCTGGGTTACCTTCGTAGAGGTCGGCCCCCAGTTGCCGCACCAGGTCGTAAAAGTATTCGTGCCAAAAGCGGCGATCGCCCCTGGCGCTGGCGGCCTTCCACATCGGCACCATGATCGACTCCACCGCCCGAAAGGCTTCATCCTCCGGAATGCTGGTATCGGTTACCCGGCGCATGCCAGCCTCCAGGATTTGGGTATCGTCGGCCTTGGTCAGGTAACGGTAGTCCGGGAAGTCCCGGTAGCTGTGGTGGGCCACCAGGCGAAACAGGGACTCCTCCAGGTTGGCGCCGGTCACCGACAGACCATGGACCAGGCCCTGGCGAATGGCGGGGGCCAGGCTAATGCCCAACTGGGCGGAGGACATGGCCCCCGCCATGGCCCAAAACATCTTGCCCCCGGCTTCGACATGGCGCCAGTAGGCGGCCAGGGCATCCCGCAGGGAGCGGGCGTTGAAATTGTGGTAATTGCGCAGAATAAACTCAGTGATCGGTAGATCGGCCATGGGGGTGTTGGAAAACGCATGGAAACGTCCTATTTTGTACCATGGGTACTTGCCCTATAGCCACTGGTGAATTCATCGTGTCCTATTCCGCCGAGGCCATTGAGGCCGCTCTACAGACTGGGGAGCTGGCCTTCCAATTGCCTGACCCCCAGGATGAACAGATTTCTGACTATGATTTTAACCGCCAGGTGGAGGCGGCCTGGCAGGTGTGCGATCGCTTCGATTTACAAACCGACATCTGGCGGGGCCGGATTTTGCGGGCGGTGCGCGATCGGGAAAAGCGGGGCGGCGACGGCCGGGGCAGCGGTTTCTTGAACTGGCTGAAGGACCGGGAAATCACCAAGAGCCACGCCTACAACCTGATCGAATTGGCGGACAGCGCTGACCAACTGCTGGAGGCGGGACTGCTCAGCCCCCAGGAGGTTAACCAGTTTAGCAAGCGGGCCTTTGTGGAAACCGCCAAGGCCGCCCCAGAGGTGCAGCAACTGTTGAGTGACTCGGCCCGCAAGGGGGATCACATCACCCGGCGGGAGGTGCGCCAGGTGGCCAACGAATGGGCCGCCATGACCTCGGAGTTAATCCCCGAAACCCTCAGGGAAAAGGCCGCCAACCAAACCATTCCCACCCGCTACCTGGCCCCCCTGGTGAAGGAGATGGAAAAACTCCCCCCCATCCACCAGACCACCCTGAAAACCGAGGTGGAACTCAACCCCGATCTCGACACCCTCAAGCAGGTCACCGTGGAGGCCCGCTACCTGTCCAAATACCTGGCCTCCGCCAACCAGGTGCAGCTGCTGGAGACCGACAGCGTCGATCTGGAGCTGGCCCTGGAGGAGGCCCTGCGGGTGGGCTGCCTGAATGCCGCCGCCGACATGGTGGCCCAGGCGGCCCAGATTGAGCAGACCGCCGCCAAGCTCTATACCACCTGGAAGCGGCTCCACCAGCTGGCGGAGCGGGTTTACCTGGACAGCGGCGAGAGCACCCCCCAGCTGCGATCGCTGCTGGCGGCCCTGGCCCCGATCACCCAGGAGACCATTCAGGTGCGGCTGGGGGAGGCCAACAGCGTCACCGCCCAGAC
>JAYKIM010000154.1:0-4779 GCA_035286245.1 Cyanobacteriota bacterium
GTTAAGCCTGGATGGGGTAGCCCCCTGCCCGCCGTCGGCCAAAACCCCAGCCCAGGAGTTGGGCCCTAACTTTGTTGACCTTGATCTGGTGGTGGATGGCAATATCCAGAGCAGCAAAGGGGGGGCCGGTGTAGAGCTGGCGGAGCAGATTAAGGCTACCCATCCAGAGGTCGAGATTCAAGTCCATGGCCGCTTTCAAACCGCTTCCCTGGTGTGGCATCAGGATTTGTCCCATCCCCTGGCGGGGTTGATGCTCGACATCGCTACGGCCCGCACCGAATTTTACCCCTACCCGGCGGCTAACCCTGAGGTTGAACCCAGTTCCATCCAGCAGGACCTCTATCGTCGTGATTTCACCATCAACGCCATGGCCCTGCGCCTCACCGATCCCGACCGTGGTCAGCTGCTGGATTACTTTGGCGGCTTGATGGATTTACGCCAGCAGCTGATTAAGGTGCTTCACCCCCATAGCTTTATTGAAGACCCCACCCGCATCTTTCGAGCGGTGCGGTTTGCCGTGCGGCTAGGCTTTAGCTTGGATCCCCAAACCGAAGGCTATATTCAACAGGCCATTGATAGTGGCATCTACACCCAAATGCAGCGCCAGGTGAAGCGGGTGCCCGCCCTGCAGGTCCGCCTCAAAAATGAACTGCACTCCCTTCTGGCCTCTCCAGCATGGCCAAGGGCCCTGGCCATGCTGGAGCAACTACGGGCCCTCCACTGCCTCTACAGTGGTTTGGCGATGGACCCCAGTCTCTGGCAGCAACTCCACCGCCTGAGTCGCTGGCTAGACCACTTTGCCTGGCCCTTGCCCTGTCATCCCTGGGAGATGCGCCTGCAGGTCATACTGGCCGCCGTGCCAGTGGCGGACCGCCGATCCATCGCTGTTGCCCTGCAGCTTACCGACAGCACCATTACCCGCCTGAGTCAGCTGGATAGCCTGGAGCAGGTCTGGCTAGAGCAGGTGGCTCACTCCCTAGCCCCCAGTCAGGTGTATGGTCTTTTTCGCCAGGCGGACCGACCGACCCTACTGTTGGTTAGCGTGCGCCATCCTCGTACCCTAGGACCACTGATCTGGCGTTACCTGACCCAGTGGATAGAGGTGACACCCCTGATCAATGGCAACCAGCTAAAAGCTCTGGGATATAAACCAGGACCAGGATTCCGCGCTATGCTGCAAGGGCTGTTAACCGCTCAGATTGATGGGTTGATCCAGACTGAGGCTGAGGCTATGACGTTTATTACTACCCATTATCCCCTCGAGGAGCAACCGTTAGCCGCGGAAAACGTTAAGATAGTGTAACGTTTCTGATGTACTCTGCTGCCCATGACCCTAGCCCCTGGCACCGCCCTACAACATGGCCACTACGTGATTGATGCCCCGGCGCTGGAGGATAGCCTTGGGCCGCTCTACCTGGCCACCCATATTTCCCAAGGACGGCGGGTGCTGGTGCGGGTGCTGGGTAGTCGTCACCCTCAAAATATTCCCCCTGCGGCTCAGCGATCGGATTTCTTTAGCTACCTACAGTCGGTGCAGGCCCTGCGGATCTCCCTCTTACCCAAACAGGTAGAGGGCTTTGAAGAGGAGGGGGTCTGTTATCAGGTACTGTCTACCCCTGCCGGTAGCCCCCTCAGTCAACAGCTTAACCCCGATCAGCCCTTACCCCTACCCCAGGCCCTAACCCTCTTAAACGCTCTGACCGATAGCCTCCAGGCCCTACGGTCCCTAGGCTGGCTAGCACTTTGCCTGGAGCCCGACCAAATCTGGTGGGCCCCGGACCGGTTTGAGGCCACCTGGATCGGTTTTGACCTCCCCAGCCACCCCCTGCCCTCCAGGGAAGAAACAGAAGCGGTGCTGGTGCGGCAGTTAGGCCATTTGCTCTATTTTCTGCTGACCGGTTGTCATGTCTCCCATACCCGGGCTCCCCTGGATGTGGACCTCTGCCATCGCCACCCTGGTCTACCAGACAGCCTGGTTCGAGCTTTGCAGTTGGCGACAGACTCGCCGCCTGCGACTTTAACCGAATGGAGCACAGTGCTGCCAAAGCCCCAGCCGATGAGTATGGCGATGGTCACCCCTGGTCCCAGTTACACCAACGGCCACCGTCCCCCTGGTCGCCCGCCGATGGCAGCAGAGTCTGGTCCGGCCCTAAAGCCGTTTACCCCCCTTCACCTTAGCTCCCAGCCTGCTCCAACCCTGGCCCAGGGCCAGCAATCTAAGGTTTACAGGGGTTGGTCGCGATGGGCTACCTATGGCTTAATGGCGACGGCCATAGGCGCCGGTCTGAGTGGCCTGGTGGTTGGCCTACATCTGCGGACACAGACCCTTGATCCTTCCCAAGCCAGTCGTTTCAATCCCAATCAGTCCTTTCCTCCTCTAGCAGACTGGAATGGCAACCGGGCTGACACAAAAGCTGTGCGGCCCTTTAATCGGCCCCTACGCCAGCCCGACTACGGTGATGCTCCCCAGCCAGCCCCAACCCCATCTGCCGGTGTAACCCGGCCTTACCCAGCCGTTACCCCGGCCCGGCCAGCCCCGGCCCAATCGGCTACCCCCTCCTTACCCTCGGCCGGCAGTCCTTTACTAGAAAATCCTGTCCCTCTCTCTAGCGACGGTTCCTTGCCCCCTACCCTAGAGCCTAGCGCTGAGCCCACCCCACCGGCGATGTTAACACCAACACCGTCGGCCAATGTCGCCCCACCGTCTCCATCCCCGGTTGGCTCAGGTACCGTGCCAGAGCCAATTACTGCGCCACCGCCAGCTGTCGCTCCTGCCCCTTCCCCCTCTTCCTCTCCGGTTAATCTTTAATCCCTAACCCAGTAAACCCTTCTCCCAGTCCAGGGGAATTGCAGCGGTTCAAACCCAGAAATGACCTGGGGAGGTTATACTCTCTGGGGCTAGTCTTGCCGTCTACTATGGTTTCCTATTTCACGCCTATGCGTCTCCCCCGTAAACAACCCCAAGGACTCCAGCTACTGTCCGGGACTCTTTGGCTAGTTCTGCTCAGCTTAGGGTTACTGGGGTGTAGGGCTGGCCAACCCCCTGACCGAGTCGCGGTGACCACCACCCCAGCCCCATCACCCGAGGCAATTAGTCAAAATCCAACTGTTTCCCCATCCCCGGCCCCTGGGCCCCAGGCCGCCGATCCCCAGACTACCCCTGCTACCCCTGCCCCTAAGGCCGCCGATCAAAGGGCTACCCTGCAGCTACCCGCTGCTCTAATGACCGATTGGCAGCCGCTCAGTAAGGTGCTGTTGAGCTTTGGTACCATGACCTTGACGCCGACTGAAGTCAAATGGGGTAGTGGTCAGACCAGTCCCTATACCGTACTCAACCAGGAGGGGGGCTTTTTACTGCAATTAGCGGCCAACCCCAAGTTTTATGACACCCCTAGTGCTTACCTGAAGTTGATCCCTAAAACTAACGAGGCTGGAGCGATTACCGGGGTGGATGTGGCCTTCTATGAAACTGAGGCCCAGGTGCAGACCGATGAGTACGCCATGTATGGCTCCTACAGCCAGTAGGTTGGTGGCGATCGCCACCACACCATCGGGCCTGGCTACCCTCCTACCCATTGCCACTAACCTACCCGCCACCCTCTGGGTGCCCAACCATCTGGGCCATCACCCCTTTACCCAGGGCGTTTCGGTGCAGTGCTATGGAGGTCCCCTGCGGGACCTGGTCAGTCAGCTCTGGCCCCACAATCAGGGATTAATCTTTGCCCTGGCTACCGGGGCAGTGATCCGCTTGGTGGCCCCCTTGCTACAGCATAAAGGTATCGATCCGGCGGTGGTGGTGCTGTCAGAAAAGGGAGACCAGGTGATTAGCCTCTGCGGGGGGCACCAAGCCGGAGCCGACCGGCTTACCCAGGCCATTGCTCACCTGATTGGTGGGCAGGCGGTGATTACGGGTTCAGCGGCTGCCCACCAATGGCCAGCCGTAGACCAGATCGGCCAACCCTTTGGCTGGAACCGCGGTCCAGGGGATTGGACTAAGGTGAGTGCCGCCATGGCCCAGGGTAAACCCATTGTCGTTCATCAGGACGCGGGTTCCCCCCTGTGGCAGCAGCATTTGCCGACCGATCATCCCTTTATCTTCTCTGGGCAGCCCCAGTCTCCACCCCAGGCCCAGGTGTGGATCAGTGCCAGTGTAGCCCCGTCATCCAGTGATCCCCTGGTGCAGTGGCATCCTCGGGTTTTGTGGCTGGGGGTGGGGTGCGAACGGGGTACCGCTCGGCGGGTGATTGAAGCGGGTATTGAGCAGGTCTGCGGTGCCCATGGGTTGGCCCCAGGGGCGATCGCTGGGGTTGCCAGTCTTGATTTAAAAGCCGATGAGCCCGGCCTGGTGGAGCTCTGCCGAGATCGGGGCTGGCCCCTGCGTTGCTTTACTGCGGCGGAGTTGAGCACCGTCTCTGTGCCTAACCCCTCATCCCTGGTGGAACGGGCCGTCCAGACCCCAAGCGTGGCAGAAGCAGCGGCCATGCTGGCGGCGGCCGGTCCCCTCCGGGTCAGCAAACAGGTGGTGCGTCTGGCGGGAGCCGCGGGGGCCGCCACCCTAGCCCTGGCCCAAGCGGTTGAAGAGTACATTGGCCAACCTGGCCAGCTACGGCTGGTGGGGATTGGCCCTGGCCACCTGGACCAAATTACCCCAGCGGCCAAGGCCGCCATTGTGGGAGCTGATGCGGTGATTGGCTACGGTCTCTACATTGATCAAATCCGTCCCCTGTGCCGATCGGGTCAGGTGGTGGAAGCCTGGCCCATTACCCAGGAGCGACAGCG
>JAYKIM010000155.1:0-15179 GCA_035286245.1 Cyanobacteriota bacterium
TGGATGGCATTAGCAAATGGGGGACTTGATCTTGCGATTGGTGATTTGGTTTCTGTTGACCGCTGATTTGAGTCTGGTCAATATTGCTATAGGCGTGACCATTGCCCTGCTGTTACCCCGCAGTTCCGTAGCTAAAACCCGCTTAAGAGATCTGCTCTGGGGGCTGGGTAAAATCATTGTGGCCATTCCCCAGGCCTATGGGGAAGCGGTTCAACTAATCCTGCAACCCCACACGGAGGAGGAAATTGTCATGGAGCGGGTCCAGGGTCGTCGTTCTCCAGGGCAGGTGTTCCTGGATATTTTTCTGATTACTTTTACACCCAAAACTACGGTTTTAAATTACCACGAAGATGGCTGGTACGAAGTTCATCAGGTTAAGCGCAGGTGACAGCGATGAATTTTTTAGATCTGGTGCTAATGGCCATGATTTTGGCCCTACTGATTCCCCTCTATGAAGCTTGGCAAAACCAAGATATTTGGCAAACCATGCTCTCCCTATCCAGTGTGTCCTCCAAGACCGCAGTGATGATTTTACTGGTTTCGGTGTTGCGAGACGATTGGATGATAGGGGTTGTGGGCGTGATTATTTTAAGTGTGGGTAATGCGGGTTTTATGTTGTTGGCCCATATTCTAAAACGCTTGGGGGATGCATGATGGAGTGGTTTAGCTATGGCTGTATTGGCTTGGGCTTGATGTTTTGGTTTTGGGGTACCTCGTTTCTACTGAGCCAGCGATCGGTGCTGTTCAAGCTGCACAACCTATCGGTGTCAGATACCCTGGGTTCCCTTGCCATTATTTTTGGCCTGCTCCTGCAGCGATCGAGAGAATGGCCCCTGTTGCTGCTGGCCATGCTTTCCCTGGCCCTATGGAACACTATGTTGGGCTACGTGCTGGCCTACTGCTCTAGCCGCAGTTTGATCACCCGGAGGTCATCCAATGGATAGTTACATCTATGGGATTACGGCGTTGCTGCCCCTGGCAGCAGCTATGCTGGTGTTCCAGGTCAATCCTTACCATGCCTTGGTGATTCGGGGGATTCTGGGGGCGATCGCCGCCCTGGTCTACACCGTCCTGGGGGCTCCAGATGTGGCCTTGACCGAGGCGCTGGTTGGCACCCTCCTGGCGATTACCCTCTACGCCGTGGCGGTGCGGTCATCCCTGGTTTTCCGGTTGGGGGTACTCAACGCCGGAGCCACTGAGGCGGCAAGGGGGTTGGATACCCCGGAGGTCACCCCACTACAGGAATTGGTCAACCACCTCAATAGGGCCTTTAGCGACTATCACCTGCGGGTTGAACTGGTACCCTACGGCAATCGAGAAGACCTGGATCGGGCGCTGATGGAAAAAGACGTTCACGCCACCTGTGAACCGGGCTCTGGGCTAGAGGAATGGGGGGCGATCGCTGCCAGTTCCTCCACCTCCACCCCGCCTTACCGCATCACCACTCGATTGCGGCGCCTCTACGACCTGATGAACCGGGATTTCCTAACCGCCATAGCCCAGTTAAGCTACATCGATCCTGCGGTGGTTTGAGAGGTGACTTGATGAAATGGATTTATTTAATTGCCGGTCTTGCCTTCTACATCAAGATTCTACTTATACCGAATCCTTCCCCGACCTTGCCCTTCTCCATTGTCGATGCCATAGCCCAGGATAGCGGTGTACCCAACGTCGTGTCGGGTATTATTCTGCGAAATCGGCTCTACGATACGATCTTCGAGGTGATTGTGTTCACCATCGCCATTATGGGCTGTAACTTCCTCTTGTCGAATGAACGTCCCCTCAGTCAGGTTTATCAATTTCCCGATCAATCCTCGGTGCTACTAGCACGGTTGGGGGCGACGATTTCTGCCCTGGTGGGCATTGAATTAGCCCTGCGTGGCCATCTCACCCCAGGGGGCGGCTTTGCCGCAGGGGTAGCGGGGGGTACCGCCATCGGGTTGATTGCCATGACCTCTTCCCCAGACTGGATGCAGGGCATCTATCAGCGCTGGCGGGCAGCAATTTGGGAAAAGATTTCGGTGTTAGTATTTGTGCTGCTGTCCATCATCACCCTGATCGGGGTAGAACTGCCCCACGGCGATATGGGAGCGCTGATCAGCGGCGGTATTATCCCTATCCTAAATATTCTGGTGGCGGTTAAAGTCGCCTTAGGATCCTGGGCGGTGGTTTTAATTTTCATTCGCTATCGAGGATTATTGTGAAGGAACGACAGTGCGTCTCCAGTCTTTCAGTGGAATTAGCCTGGGCCTGACCTCCTTGCAGGTAGCTAGGACAATATGCCCCTGTAGGGAGTTTGCCTACCGCGGATAAGGTTTTCTATCCGCCCTGGTCGGCAGTTCAAGCGCCGAACGATAGCGGGCTTCGTTTTGCCTAACCGACTCCGCCAGATCCACCATGGGGAGGGGGTAGTCAACCCCCAGCCGTATTCCCCAGCGGCGTTGCTCCACCGGCAGCAGTTGCCAGGGCTGATGCACCTTAGCGGCAGGTAGGGCGGCCAACTCCGGTAGCCAGAGTTTCACGTAGGCCCCCTGGGGATCGTAGTCCTGGGCTTGCTTGAGAATGTTAAAGTAGCGAAAGCCGCGGCCATCGTTGCCCACCCCAGCGGTGTAGGCCCAGTTGCCGTAGTTGCTACAGACATCGTAGTCAATCAGGCAGGACTCAAACCACTCGGCCCCCAGGCGCCAGTCTAGACCCAGGTTTTTGGTTAAAAAACTGGCCACGTTTTGGCGACCCCGGTTGGACATGAACCCCGTGGCCGCTAGTTCCCGCAGGTTGGCATCCACCAAAGGAAAGCCGGTCAACCCCTGGCGCCAGGTGTCAAACTCAGCCCAATCCAGGCGCCAGGGTACCGCCAGGCGACGCAGACCGGAGGGATAAAAGAGGCGATCGCCATGCTTGGCGGCAATGAAGCGAAAATAGTCTCGCCAGAGTAACTCAAAGATCAACCAGTAGGTGGATTCATTGCTGCCCCGCTGCGCCTCGTAGGCCTTGACCTCAGCGTAGACCTGGCGCGGTGACAGGCAGCCCAGGGCCAGCCAGGGGGATAGTTTACTGGAATAGTCGGCCCCCACCATCTGGTTGCGGGTCTGTTTATAGGTTTTTAGGCGATCGCTGTCCCAGAGGTAGTGCTGCAGCCGTTCCAGGGCGGCCCGCTCACCCCCCCGAAACACCATCACCGCCCGGGGGTCAGGGGTGGGGAGGGCCAGGCCCAGATCCGCTAAGCCGGGAATTTCACCCCGGTCGATGGCCCCCAACTGCTCCAGGGGCGGCAGGCGATCGGGGGTGGGGGCGGGGCTAGCCACCCGACTTTGCTGTTCCACCCGCTGCCGAAAGGGGGTAAACAGCTCCGGCAGATCCGCCAGGCCGAAGGGCAACTGGTCACGGTGGTGGAGGGTGCCATCCCAGGGTCGATGATAGCGCACCCCCAAGGGCGCCAGGCGATCGCAGAGGGTCCGATCCACCGCCAACTCCTCCTGGGTGACGGGGCTGTGCCAGACCACCGTGCCCATGTCCAAGCTGTCCACCAGATCGGGAATCACCTGCTCGGGGTGGCCCTGACGGACAACCAGATCACTGCCCCGCCACCGCAGGGCCCACCGTAAATCCGCCAAACTTTCTAGCAAAAATTGGGCCCGATGGGGGCCAATCTTGGCAAAGCCAAAGCTGGTTTGACCAAACTGACGGGGGTCGAGACAGTAAAGGGGCAGAATTGGCTTGCCCAAGGCGATCGCCCAATTCAGGGCCGGATGATCCTGCAGTCGCAAATCCTGTCGAAACCAGAGCAAAATCGCCATACCCCTAGCGGATCCCTCAGCAGACTCGGCGGCCGCCGCAGAAATGGCCAACCCTGGACTATAGTTTTAAGTATTATAAACAAATGTGACTCTTTTCTGGAGAATACCCATGCCAGTACAAGTTGGTCAAATCGCCCCCGATTTTACCCTGATGAACCAATCTGGGGAGCCCGTTACCTTGAGTGACTATCGCGGGGAAAAGTCAGTGGTGCTCTACTTCTACCCCAAGGATGATACCCCGGGCTGCACCACTGAATCCTGCGCCTTCCGCGACAGCTATGGCGACTTTCAGCAATCTGGGGCAGAGGTAATTGGCATTAGCAGTGACTCCCCCACCTCCCACCAGCAGTTTGCCAGCAAGTACAACCTGCCCTTCACCCTGGTCAGCGATAGCACCGGAGAGGTACGCCGGGCCTACGGCGTACCAGCCACCCTCGGCCTATTGCCGGGCCGGGTCACCTATGTGATTGATGAGACCGGGGTGGTACGTCACATCTTTAACTCCCAATTTAACCCCAAGGCCCACGTGGGGGAAGCCAAAAAAGTGATTCAGCAATTCTAGCCGTGGTGGATCTTCCCGCCGCCGAGGCCCTGGCGGCTGATCTGGCCAGGCTGCAGGCGGCGGCAGTTGATCTCTGGTACCCCAGTGAAATCGATGCCCCCCTAGCGGTGGTGCAGTGGGACCAGCCAACCCTGGAGGCAACCCTGGCTAATCCGTCCAGGCCCCTGACCTGTTGGCCAGGAGAGGTTTTTTTTCAGTCGATCCTCGCCAACCCCTTTTGGCGGAGCCCCCAGGGCGACCATCTGGGACAGCGCTATGCATACCTCAAACAACTGCTCTGGAGTACCCTAACCGAGATCCACACCTACCGTTCAACGGCCCCTGAAGTGACCCTCTACCTGATTGGTCGCCACCCCAGCGGCCTCTACCTGGGGCTCCGGACCCTGGCGGTAGAGACCTAATTGCCGCTGCCGATAGGCAATCACCCTTTTCAGCCAACCTCCTAACTCCTAGCCCCCTTCAACATGCAGTGATCCTGCCCTTAAGTCTTTATGGGGAAAGTTTTTAGAGACTAACACAGGTGCTAAGGTTAAGAAATGACAAAGAATAGCCGCTCAGAAGTCATTCTGATGCAGCTTGAGGTTACCTCCAACCCTCGACCTGTTCAGGGTCGAGACAGCTATACCTGAGGTTAAGGATTTTTCCTTAGATTATGGTGTAATTTATCTCTAGAGAAAAGAATTTAACCTGGCCAGATCCAGAGCGATCGCAGCCCTGGGTCAGGTTTCTATAACCCTTTGCCGAGTTCACGCCATGGCTGTCACTACGGTCCGTTCTCCCCTTCCCGCCGACATTAGCCTGCCCGACTGGTTAGCCAACTGTATCCTGAGCTACCACCAGCAAGCTGAAACGGAGGGTGTGGAAACGGAGATTGACCACTCCGGTGACGAGCTGGTCTGCCGGGCCTTTGAGTTTGCCTACCACCTCCACGAAGGTCAAAAACGGGCCTCCGGAGAGCCCTATATCTGTCACCCCGTGACCGTAGCTGGCCTCCTGCGAGACCTGGGGGGCGACAGTGCCATGGTGGCAGCGGGCTTTCTCCACGATATCGTAGAAGACACCGACACCACCCCAGAGGCACTGGAGCAACAGTTTGGTGAGGAGGTGCGCCAGCTGGTGGAGGGGGTGACCAAACTCTCTAAGTTTAACTTCGAAAGTAAAACCGAGCGCCAGGCGGAAAACTTTCGTCGCATGTTCCTGGCCATGGCCCAAGACATTCGGGTGATCGTGGTGAAGCTGGCCGATCGCCTGCACAACATGCGCACCCTGGAGCACCTACCGGCGGAAAAGCAACGGCGCATTGCCCGAGAAACCATGGAGGTTTTTGCGCCCCTAGCCAATCGCCTGGGGATCGGACGCGTCAAGTGGGAGCTGGAGGATCTGTCCTTTAAGTACCTGGATCCCGAGTCCTACCGGCGCATGCAGGAGTACGTCACGGAAAAACGGGCTGATCGGGAGGCCCGCCTGGTGTTGGTAGCGGAAACCCTGCGGCAGCGCATGCACGAAGCGGGGATTCAGGTGGTGGAGGTGAGCAGTCGCCCCAAACACCTCTACAGCATCTACAACAAGATGGAGAAGCAGCGTAAGGACTTCCACGAGATCTACGATGTCGCGGCGGTGCGCCTGATCGTCGGCACTAAGGAGGACTGCTATCGGGCCCTGGCCATCGTCCATGATGCCTTTCGACCCATCCCCGGTCGCTTTAAAGATTACATCGGCCTACCCAAACCCAACCGTTATCAGTCACTGCATACGGTGGTGATTGGCACCAAGGGTAAGCCGATCGAAGTGCAGATTCGCACCCTGGAGATGCACCACATCGCCGAGTATGGGATTGCCGCCCACTGGAAGTATAAGGAAACCGGCAGCTCCAGCCATACCCCCCTGAGTGCGGACGATGAGAAATTTACCTGGCTGAGACAACTGCTGGACTGGCAAAACGACCTCAAGGATGCCCAGGAATTTTTGGAGAACGTCAAGGGCAACTTGTTTGACGAGGAGGTCTACGTCTTTACCCCCGACGGTGATGTCATCCCCCTTAGCCGTGGCGCTACCCCCGTTGACTTTGCCTATCGCATCCACACAGAGGTGGGACACCATTGTTCTGGTGCCAAGGTTAACGATCGCATCGTCACCCTCGACACCCCGGTAAAAAATGGCGACATTGTCGAGATCCTTACTCAAAAGAATAGCCACCCCAGCCTGGACTGGCTTAACTTTGTAGTCACCGCCGGAGCCCGTAACCGGATTCGCCAATGGTATAAGCGCTCCAATCGAGATGAGAACATCACCCGGGGTCGCGACCTGCTGGAGAAGGAACTAGGGCGCAATGGCTTTGATGCCCTGCTCAAGTCTAACCAGGCCCAGGCAGCGGCGGAGCGCTGCAACTACGCCACGGTGGATGATCTGATGGCGGGCCTGGGCTACGGCGAAGTCACCCTCAATCTAGTGGTGAATCGCCTGCGGGAGAGTATCAAGGCCCAGCAACCCCTGGAGTCCCTTTCCCTGGCGGATGCGGATCAGTTTTTGGCTGGGGCAGTAACCAGCCCCCACCAACGGCCCCGGACTCTGCCCTCCAATGCCCCCATCCTCGGGGTTGAGGGGCTGGTCTACCACATCGCTGGTTGCTGCAACCCCCTGCCGGGGGAACCAATCCTGGCCAGCGTCAGTCTGGGCAGTCGGGGTATTGCCATCCATCGTCAGGGTTGCCCTAACCTGGAGGCGGTGCCGGGTGATCGGCTGATTCCGGTGAGTTGGAACACCGGCGACCCAGCCAACCCTCGCCAAACCTACCCAGTGGAAATCAAAATTGAGGTAATTGATCGGGTCGGGGTGTTGAAGGATATTCTCTCCCACCTGTCAGACCTACAAATTAATGTCCATAAGGCCCAAGTCAAGACCTTCCCAGGTCAAACCGCAGAGATTGACCTGGGGTTGGATGTGCGCGATCACCTCCATCTTGAGCAGACCTTTAGCCAACTGCGTAAAATGACCGACGTGCTTAACCTACGACGCCTCAGTCAAACCTAGGCTGTTATGCTATCAATCAGGCCGTGTCAACGTCTTAGAGGGTGCATCCCAGTTTTGCAGCCCTCACCCTAAATCCCTCTCCCAGAGCGGGAGAGGGACTTTGAATCCGGTTCCCCTTCTCCCTTTTTGGGAGAAGGGGTTAGGGGATGAGGGCAAACTTACAAAAGTGGGATGCTCTCGTCTTAGATGACTTTCCGCCAACAACGTTCTCAGGTTTCTGAGTGATGATAGGTATCAATAGGAACGGTTAGCCTTCCTGACCGTTCGTCGCCTCCGGGCCAAATCCTGGGTGGGCTAGGGAGCGAGAGGAGAACCCAGGCCTCTGACGGAACGTTTCTGGCGAGGTCAGTGGAGACTGCCTGGAATCATCTATCCTCTGTCCTTGCTCAGGAGATAGAGACCCAAAGACCAGTCGGTTTCGGAGAGATTCTGCACCGATCGGTCCCTGCGGGGATAGCCTGGAGTCTCGAGTCGAGTCCTGAGGATTTTGATACAGGACTTGTGAATGTAGGCGCATCGCTTGGCTGGGCAGGCGAGTCGCTGTCAAGCAGGGGAAGGTTCCCCGAAGGGCACTGTAACTCTGGTGGTGAGATGCTTCCAAAGCCTTACCCATGGGTGCGTGAGGGGACTGCAGCAGGGGACTGGTCACTTGATCGGTAGGGGCGGTAGGGGCAACGACTTTAACTGTCGCCAGACTGATCTGAAGAGGGCCAGGCTGCACTAAGCCGGGGCAGGTTGAACCTGGCTTGGAAGCAACCCCTGAAGACGGAGAGGTGGGGTCAGGGGATGTGGCGGAGACATGGTTAACAGAGCTAACGGTCGTGGGTGGCACCTGAGAAGCCGCTGTGGGTATAGGCTGCTCGGCCAGGGTAGAGGCGGGGGGAGGAGCCGGAATCAGGGGTTTTGGTAAGTTTGGATTAAGGTTGATCGGTTGCCGGGGCAAGCTGGTAACGGTAGACGTCACCACCGGACTACGCTGAGCTTGCAGTTGGGCTAATCTAGTCTTGGCCAGCTGTTCTCGCTTCAATCGGGCTTGTTGAAGTCTGGCTTGAATTTCCTGATCGGAAAAGGGTGAGCCTCCTCCGCTTAGGGCTATTGCCCTAGACCTAACCAGAGCGGTTGGGGATAGCTCTGGCCCAGTGGCAGACTGGGGAAGAGGGATCACCGACTGCGATCGCAGATTAATCTTAGGCGGTGGTGTGTTGGCCGACTGGGTAGGTTGGGTTGGGGGAGTGGTAGCCTCCTGACTGCCACAGGCGGTCAAGGCCAAGAGCCCACTACAGGAAGCCAAGGTGTAGAAACGCATACTAGAGTTATTCATAGGGCAGCCATTAAGCGAAATTAAGCGGAGGGTCTACCGTTTACCTAATCAACTGCTCATATATACGGCCCTTGGTCTGGCGATCAGAATGATTCCCAAGAAAAATTGTGAAGATTCCATAGACGGTTCCCGGTGGGGTACTAATGCTCGGTGAAGTGGCGGCCCTGGCCGCTGCCGTTTTATGGGCCCTGGCGACGTTGTTATTTGGTCAATTGGGTAAGTCTCTTTTGCCCCTAGGGCTAAACCTGGCCAAGGGGGCGATCGCCCTACTGCTACTGGCCCTCACCCTGCTGGTCCTGGGGCGCCCTCCCGCCGGCCTAGAGGGTTGGGTTCTGGTACTACTGTTGGCCAGTGGCGGGGTAGGAATTGGCCTGGGGGATACGGTCTATTTTGCCGCCATCAACCACCTGGGAGCCCGCCGGGCCCTGCTAATGGAAACCCTGGCCCCCGCCCTGGCGGCCCTGCTGGCAGCGGTAGGACTGGGGGAAGTCCTGAGCTGGTCAGCCTACCTGGGCATGGCCTTGACCCTGGCGGGGGTGGGCTGGGTGATTAGCCAGCGTTTGCCGCCAACGGCTGAGGTTACCCCTAGTCCCGGCTATCGGGGCATCCTCTACGGGGTCCTGGCGGCCCTGGGCCAGGCCAGCGGGGCGGTGCTGTCCCGGGCCGCCCTGGCGGACACCAGTGTCGACCCCCTGTGGAGTTCCCTGTTGCGTCTGGTGGGGGGAGTCCTGCTGATTACCACCCTGCTGGCCAGTCAGGGGCAGTTGCGCCATCACATTAAGCCCCTAGAGTCCGGTCGAGTCCTGGCCCTGGTGGCGGTGGCGGCGGTGTTGGGTACCTACCTGGGGATCTATCTCCAGCAGATCGCCTTGAAGTACAGCCCCACCGGGGTGGCCCAGGCCCTTACCGCCACCAGTCCCCTCTTTATCCTGCCGATGGCGGTCTTGGTGGGGGATCGGGTGACAGGGCGAGCGGTGGGGGGAGCGGTGGTTGCTCTGGTGGGGGTAGTCCTATTGGTGAATGGTTAAAACACCAGCTCCAGGTGCACCTGCCAACCCTCCGCCTGGCGCTGAATCTGAATACGGCGAATAAATTCCCGAAAGAAGAACCGCCGTTCCGCCTCGGATAGGTCCAGCCAAAATTGAGGGATAGCAACCGATCGGGAGAGTTCCTGCAGGTTCACCGGTGGCAGTTGGGACCGCTGTTGCTCGAGTTGGGCAATCTCCCCCGTCAGGGTATACCGTCGTAGGTCCGCCGTCTCCGGATCAAGGATGCCGGTCGCCACCAGGCCGGGCAGCTGCTCTAAAATAGCTTGCTTCTCGGTGATTTGCCCGGCTAGTTGATCACCCCGGCCAGGGCCCCCCCGCCCCAATTGGGCAACCCCAGCCGGGGCGGGGGTGGGGCTCTGCCTTGCCCCCCCACCCTCCTGGGAGGCTACTTCAGGGATGGCAGGGCTTGCCCCCCCGGCCCCCAGGCGGGCGACGGCCCGGGGCAGGTCCTGACAAATTTGATCAATAATTTTGTCCAGGACCGCATCGTAGGGCAGGCTGCCACAGCGAGGCGATCGCCCGCAGCCCTTGGGCCGCAGATAGAGGTAGGTTTTAGCCTGGCCCCGACGACTGGTTTGGCTAATAATTAGCGGGCAGCCACAGGTTTGACAGGACACCAGCCCAGCCAGGGAGCGGGGGGCGCCAGCGGTACGGGGGGGGAGGGGTCGGTTGCGGCGCAGCAGGCGATCGATCTGGGCTGCCTCCGACCGGCTGATAATGGCGGCATGGGTGTCCCGCTGGATGTGACCATCCTGATATTGTAAGTCCCCCCGATAAACGGGGTGGGTGAGCCAGCGCCGCCCGGTGGAGACGGCAATGCGCTTACCAAAGCGATTTTCAATGAACCGCACCGCCCCCCGCAGGGACCCGTAGAGCAGGAATTCATTCACCAGGGCGGTGACCACAGGGGCGGTGGTGCGATCGATCAGATAGCGGTCTTGCCCCCGTCGATAACCATAGGGGGCCTTGCCCGGCGGCGGTAGGGATTGGAGTCGGTTACGAGCGTGGCCCCGACACAGCTGGCGGCGCCACAACTGGTCTTGCATCTCAGCCGATTGGGGCACCAGGGCAAGGTCCGTCACCAGGGTACCCCCGGGCCAGATCATCACCGGACTCCCCATGGCCTCCAGGGTCTGAAGTTGAGCAACCACCTCCGCCAGACTATCCCCCAGAGCTTCCAGACCCTGCACCAAGATCAGATCGGCAGGCTGTTCACGGTTATCGGCCAACAGTTGGGTAAGCTGGGGACGGTGGCCAGGGCTGAGGGGCAAGCAGAGGTCTTCATAGTATTGGGCAATATCATACTGCTGGGCCGCCTCGCCCCACCCCGACTGAGACAGGTCCTTCCCATTACCCTCCCCATAGCGGTAGGCCAGTACCCGCATTTCCACCCTTCCCTAACCCCTAAAAGGCCTGCTTCAAAGCGTCCCGGAGGGCCATGGCCCGATCCTGGCTGGGGCTGGCCACAATCACCATGACCAGGGTGGCATCAAGGCCCTGGAGGCAAACAAAAACCGCTGTGGAGTCCTCCCCCTGGCCGGCCACACTGGTGTCATCGGTTTGGGTGGGGGCTAACTGTTGGGAGGTCAGAGCTTGACTAGCTTGCTCCAGGCATTCTGTCTGGTTGACAGCGGCCGATCGCCAGGCGTAGTAAATCGCCGGCCCCTCTGCCCTGGCTGGAGGCCCCAGGGTCAGTAGGCCCAGGGGAAGGATCACCGCCGCCATCCATAGTCGCGTTATTGGCATGGGTAGTTGAGCTACAGATTAAGGTTTTAGCTAACCATCCCTGGAGTCGTTTGACAAGATCCAGGTTGATCAGCTTTCCCCCCGGCCATGCCCCCCATACCCTCCCAGCCATGGCAAGATAGGGAGGTAGGTTCAGGGACAACGCCGGTGCAGATTACCTTCTTAGGGACCAGCTCTGGGGTGCCCACCCGGTCTCGTAACGTCTCCAGTGTAGCGCTGCGGTTGCCCCAGCGAGCCGAGGTGTGGCTGTTTGACTGTGGTGAGGCCACCCAGCACCAGTTTTTGCGCAGTGAGTTTAAATCCAGCCAGATCCGCCGCATTTTTGTCACCCACATGCATGGTGATCACATTTTTGGGTTAATGGGGCTACTGGCCAGTTGCGGCTTAGCCGGCAACCGGCAACAGCGCATCGATATCTACGGGCCCAAACCCCTAAATGACTACCTGCAGGCCTGTCGTCGTTACTCCCATACCCACTTCACCCTGCCGATTCAGATCCACGCCGTCGAGCCGGGGGTGGTGTTTGAGGATGGGGACTACCGGGTCCTCTGCGATCGCCTGGAGCACCGCATCCCGGCCTACGGCTATCGGGTGGAGGAGCGGGACCGACCCGGCCATTTTGATGTACAGCGGGCCGAGGCTTTGGGCATTCCCCCCGGCCCCATCTACGGCCAGCTAAAGCGAGGCCAGCGGGTGCAGCTGGCGGACGGGCGCACGGTCCATGGGGCTGATTTGTGTGGCCCCGACCTGGTGGGCCGCAAGCTGGTCTACTGCACTGACACCATCTACTGTGAGCGATCGGTGAGCCTGGCGGCGGGGGCGGATGTGCTGATCCACGAGGCCACCTTCTCCCACCGGGATGCGGACCTGGCCTATCAGCGCTTACACTCCACCTCCACCATGGCAGCCCAGGTGGCCCTGGCTGGCCAGGTGCAGCAATTGATCATGACCCACTTTAGCCCCCGCTACGCCCCTGGCAATGACCTGCAACTCAGTGACCTATTGGCGGAAGCCCAGGCCATTTTCCCCCAGACAATCATGGCCAGTGACTTTATGATCTACGAAATCCCCCGCCAGTCGGAAAAGACCCTGGTGTCCTCCGCCTCGTAAGCCCCCCGGGGGGACAACCCTGGCTGACCCAGGGGGCGGGCTAGACGGGTCTGAATTTGGCTGAGGTGCTGATCGTCCTGCACCGCCGGGCGGGGCATGGGCACATCGTAGTTGGGCCAGGTGGAGAGATCATTGCAGGGGCAGGGGGAGTCGGTCAGCCCCAGGGTTGGCAGATAAACAGGCATAGAACAGCGGGCACAGGCGGTTACATCCCAGGCGGAGGACAGTAGAGTAGCAATGCTTTGGTGACACCCGCTCAGGTAGCAATCCTGGCCGTGGGTAATCATGATCTGCCGCCAGCACTCTTCAAATTCTTGGCTATACTGACCCTGGCGGAAAATGGGAACGGGTAGCCGTTGTCCCCGATTGCCCGGCAGCAGTACTGGCTTACCCAGTTGGAACCAGTGGGCCAGAAAGTCTCGAACCTGTGTTGCCGATGCCATCGCGGTCACCTTGGGTAAAGCCTAGGAGTATGCCTATGGCCCCATCCTAGCGTGGGCCCAGGCAAGGCGGGTGGGTAGCCCAGCCATTCTTTGGCAAGTCTGCAGATTTTCGCCGGTTGATCATCCCCCCTAGGGCTTAGTCTGTACCAAACGATGCAGGCGTTGGGCATGGACCCAGGCTAAACCCTTGAGAAAGTAAATCGTCCCGGTGATAAAGGCTAAACCCATATAAAACAGCCGAATCCCCCACCCCGCTCCGTTGAAAACCAGGGAAAACACCCCCGGCTCAATGCCACTGAAGTGGGTCAGCTCAGAGCGGAACCACTTTTGGTCCTCAGTCATGCGCTGCAGTTCTGCCCCCGACTGAGGCAGGATCGGCATGCTGGTGGTGGTGATGTAGTACCCCCAAAAACCCCGGTGGCCACTCTCTCGCTGCAGGGCGATATCCGCCATGGCCCGCACCTCCTGGCGGGGCAAGTCAGCCTCGGCGGTCAACCGGTGTAGCCAGAGATGGTAACGGAGGGCATAGCTACTGAAAAACAGTAGGGGAAGACTCAGCACCAGGGCCAGGGCCTTAGCTGGCAGAGGGGTTTTGGCCGGTAGCCATTGGCAGGCTGCCCCCAAACCTAACCCCAGCAGGGCAAATAGGGGAATGTTAATGAACTCGATGATCTCAAGACTTTTCAGCCATCCCCCCAAGAAGGGCAAGGGGTAAAGAAAGGCCTCCGCTAGCCAGGTGATCACTAGCTTTAACCCAATCAAACCAAACAGGACGGCCATTACCGTGAGCCAGTACTGGTGGCGATCAAACTTAGGGAAAAGCCTACCCATGGCGGCAAATCAGACCATTGCAGCGTTATTCCACAACTATAGCCCTGGCCAGGGCCCTCAGGTTAGGGTTTGCCGGTGAATTTGATGTCTCGTAAGGGGTGGGTCTGGCTCCTGCTAGGATTTGAACTCTGTTCCGAAGCACCCGACCATTGTTGTTAGGGGGCCCGAGCCCATCAATTGGGGCAGTAATTCATCTTTGTTAGGGAAAAGTCAAGGGCGAGGCCGGAGCGATCGCCTACACTAAACAACAGCCCAGCCCCCTACCTGTAGCTCCCCCTAATCCCATGCTCAATGCCCATCGCTTTGACCAGGATAACGGTCATAGATCCTTCCAGTTGCCCGGCGCCAAGCCCCACTACACCCCCGATCGCCCCGTCCAACTCCTCCACATCGCCCTGGATTTAGCCCTCGACCTGGAGCAACGCACCTGCCAGGGCACCTGTACCCTGACCCTGAGGCCGATCCGCCATGGCCTGCAGCGCCTCACCCTGGACGCCGTTAACCAGCGGATCCAGTCAGCCATGGTGGCGGGGCAGCCCCAGGGGTTTGACTACGATGGGGAACACCTGCAGGTGTATCTCTCGACACCCCCCGCCGGGGATCAACCCTTTGACTTGATCATTACCTATCGCCTGGAGCAGCCCCAGCGAGGTCTCTACTTCATTGCCCCCGATCGGGATTACCCCACCAAACCCCTGCAGGTGTGGACCCAGGGGGAGGATGAGGACTCCCGCTACTGGTTCCCGGGGTTGGATTACCCGGGGCAGTTGGTCACCTCGGAAATCCGGGTGCGGGTGCCCCAGCCCTACCAGGCGATCGCCAACGGTGATCTGATCAGTCAACAAACCCTGGAGGCTGACACCACCTACCACTGGCACCAGCGCCAGGTCCATCCCCCCTACCTGCTGGCCCTAGCGGTGGGGGACTTTGACTGCCTGGAGGACCGCTGGCAGGACATTCCCCTCACCTACTACGTGGAAAAGGGCCAGGGCCATCAGGCCCAGCTAACCATGGGGAAAACCCCGCGGATGATGGCCTTCCTCAGCGATCGCTACGGCTATCCCTACCCCTTCTCTAAGTACGCCCAGGTCTGTGCCGCCGACTTTATCTTTGGCGGCATGGAAAACACCTCCCTGACCATCCTCACCGATCGCTGCCTGCTCGATGACCGGGCCGCCCTCGACCACCGCAACTCTGAGATGCTGGTGCTCCATGAACTGGCCCACCAGTGGTTTGGCGACCTGCTGGTGATCAACCACTGGAGCCATGCCTGGGTGAAGGAGGGCATGG
>JAYKIM010000156.1:0-4771 GCA_035286245.1 Cyanobacteriota bacterium
TTGCAGTGTGCGGCGCTGAATCGCATCATTCAAGTGGCCAAGCCTGATAGCTATCCGGTTGAAGCTTAACTTACTGGCCTTAACGGGGAAACCCCTGACCCTGGATTATTCATGCAACAAAGCCGCTTCACACTGTATCCCCTTGATAAGAGGCACGGGGGGGCGCAACGCACTTCGCCCAAGTAAAATCTCTCATAGCCGGTTTAACCTCCGTTAGACGTCGGAATATTCAGCTGGGGTAAGCGGTTTGACTGTAGTAACTGCTCCCCCAAATAGCCTAACTGCCCGGAGAAATTGGCGGAAACCCTAGCCGCTAAGATAGCCACTAAAACCGTTGGCACCAGCATGCCCACCAACACCTCCGCCCCATGGGGACCGATGAACAGCAACGGCTCACGGTAACTGGTTCGACCCTCAGTGAATGCTAAGACTGCCATAGATAAACCCTATAGTCCGAGGCTGATTCTGGGGATTTTTTTCTATCATATAGGATAGCTAAGGTAGTAGCGGCCTATCGGCGGAGACCGCCTGAAAAACTCGGCTAAATACCCTAATTTTTAAGCCTGAATGGGCAGATTGCGGTATGCTTCACTGCTATAACGCACGGCGCCAGCCCCATGTCTATGGTTAATCTATCCCCTATTACCGCTGTTGCCTTAGCGTGGGTTGTTATCTGTTTGCCATGCGTATCTCCCTATCGTCACCCCACTCCATGACCAGCCCGCCCCCATCAGGTCTGTTTAATTGGTTGAAAGCAGCCCTAGGTCAACCTGAGGCGGTCCTCCACTGTAAGCTACGAGGTAATATCCTCCATGTGCTGTGTGAAACGCCGGAGCCCCTGGCACAAACTTCAGCTCTACTAGGGCTGGTCCGTCATCTTCTAGAGTCTTCAGACTATCCCCCCCTAGGTCAGGTTTACCCCCAGGTTTACCAGCTCTACCTCTATAGTCGTCGTCTAGGGGAAAGTAAGCCAGACTGGACGGCACCGATCTACCTAAACCGTTTAGAGCGCCATTTAGCTCAGCTGGTTTTAGATCACCAGGACGGATCTGACCTGCAGGCGGCCCAGTCATTGCTAGAGGACTATACCCGGGATCATCCAGATTTGGTAGCCAGTGGTGACGTCACTGGTCGAGCCATGGTACTGTCCAATCTCAGCTTAGCCCGTCGGGGAGATCCGGAGGCTATTGCCTGGTATCTAAGTGAAATCCTTAGTGCTCTAGATGTGGGGGTTTGGGTAAGCATTAAGGCAATTCCGGGGCTAGCCCACCTGCATCGCCTGGAGGAACCGCTGTCTGGCCCCGAAACCCATCGCTACTCCCCTGGGACGGAGGGGGCCGCTGGCTTAATCCCACGCCTCTGGATTTTGTGCGAAGCCACCTATAGTCCCGACCCCAGTCTGATCGCTCGCCCCACGGCGGAACGACTGCGATCGCTCCATCTAACCCAATACAAGGATGCGGTACTGTTGCTGCAGGTGCGGGGGGAAACCAGGCCCGATTGGAGCCTGCGCATCGATCTCACCCCCGCCGAGGAAATGCTGCGGGAGTGGGGCCGCTGGGGTGATGTTGACGCCCTGGCACGCCTCCTTAGTATGGCCCTCAAGCCCCACGGTCTGACCGCCACCGCCACTATCAGCGACGGCACCCTGCATGGTTTTTGCCATCGATCCCCCCACCCTGGCGACACGGGCGACCCCCAACCCCACCCGAGTCAGGACACCATTTTGCAGGTGTTGACCCCCCTACTAGAGGACCTTGCTCCCCAGGGGATCGGTCGAGCCGTCCTCTATGGGCCGACGGTGGCGGAGCAACCCCCTGAATGGGTACATTACCTGAACCTGCCCGCTGCTGAGCACAGTGATTTAGCGGATACCCCAGAATACCTGGGCCAACTAGGGGACTTGCCGGCCCTGGCCTTCTTGTTAACCCGATACCTTAACCCTAATCTGGATGACCGATTGGCCACCGGTGGTATGCGGGTCCAACTATTGGTGCGGGATCGGCTGTTGCATGTCATGGTCGACAGCCCCCTGCTTCCCCAACAGCGCCTAATCGCCCCGGGCCTCCGCCAATACCTCGAGGATCTGAGCCCAGCGGGTCTGGAGGGAGTCAGGATCTATGGACGGCGGTCTGGTCAAGCCCAGCCAGCCTGGAGCTACGGTCGAGACTTTCGCCCCCGGCACCGGTTAGTGCCGGAAGCCACCCCAGAGTTTAGCGCCTCCCACGCCTACGTCAATGACCTACTGGTTAAATCCCAACAGCCCCTTACCCCGGTTGAGGCGGAGATCGGTCTGGAGGAGAAACCTGCAGGGCTGCAGGGCCTAGGCCATCGCCCTCGCCGCTGGCTGCTGCGATCTCAACTCTTCACTGATCATGCCACCAGCCATCCCCTAGCTAGCCTGACTGGCACTGCCCAGGCTGAGGGCTTCAAGATTGCCCTGGTTTGGTCTGCAGTGGGGATACTTATAGCCTTGCAATTAGATTGGGTGGTGGGGCAGGTGTTAACCGCCACCCCCAATGCGGCTAAGGCGGAGACCGTGGTGGTTAATAATCCTACCGCCCCGGCCTCCGGGGATACCCAGGCCTGGGAGGAAGCCCTGGCGGCCTTAGACTGGCCCCAGGGTTCAAAGCCGGTTAGGGAGCCTGATAACAACGGCCCGGATAGCTTCCTGAGCCCAGACAACTCCGGATCGGAGTCTAGGGACCTGCCCCTGATCACCACCGCCGATCAGCCCAGGGTAGACATTGACAAGCTGGTGGCGGCCTCCCCCATCCCGACCTTCAATAGTCAACAGTTGAATGAGAAGCTTGCCCTCTATCGCCAGCGGTTGAAGACTAAGGGGCCCGCTGATGTGATGATTGTGGGTAGTTCCCGAGCTCTGCGGGGGGTAGACCCGGTTGCCCTGGGTAAACAACTGGCGGCCCTGGGCTATGCCGATATCGATATCTTTAACTTTGGCATCAACGGCGCCACAGCCCAGGTGGTTGATCTGGTGATTCGTCAGGTTTTAGCACCTCAGGAACTCCCCAAACTGATTCTTTGGGTCGATGGTGCCCGGGCCTTCAACAGTGGGCGCGAAGATGTGACCTACAATGCCATCATCGCCTCCCCTGGCTATCGGGAACTGATGGCCAGCCTGGCCGAGGGTGGAGAATCTGGAGATAATCAGGTGACCGCCCCCGTAACGGCACAGTCAGCCTCCCTTAGCAGTAGTTACCGGGCTCTCGATCAAGGCATCAGCGATCGTTTAGGCCACCTATCGGCCACCCACAACCATCGCACTCAACTCAAAACCTGGTTGCAGGACGGCTTGGCATCCCTGGCCGGACCTGCTCCCACCAAGGAGCGGCTCGATGCCCCCATGCCAGAAGGTAGTGCTATTGATTTTGATGGCTTTCTACCCCTAGCGGTGCGGTTTAACCCGGCCACCTACTACCAAACCTACGCCAGGGTGCCGGGTAACTACGATGGCGACTACGACGGCTTTCAGCTGGAGGGCGAGCAGTCGGCTGCCTTCGCTGAATTAATTCGTTTTACCCAGGGTCAAAAGGTTCCCATTGTTTTCATCAATACCCCCTTAACCGATGAGTATCTGGACGAGTACCGACAACAGGCGGAGACGCAGTTCCGGCAATATATGCTTGCCCTATCCACCGATCAGGCTGGATTTCTATTTCGAGACCTGGGCCTGGCCTGGCCCCAGCGGTACGACTATTTTTCAGATCCCAGTCATCTAAATCGCTACGGCGCTTACCAAGTCTCCCAGCGCCTGGCTCAAGACCCCCTGATTGCCTGGCCTAGGGTGCCATCTCCCTCCTCGCCATGATTTTGCCCTCCATCGTCTACTTACTGTTTTTACTAAGTGTCCTTGGTTTATTCTGGACCCTACCATCCCTAAAGGCTCGCCTCTGGCTGCTGACCATTGCCAGTTTGGTGTTCTATGCCTCTCTACAGATTGAGTATTTATTTTTAATGGTGACCTTAATGCTGGTCACCTTTTTCCTCGGCAACGCCATAGCCGCTCCCCTTGACTGGCGGAGGGGTAATTCTCGCTGGCAACTAGCTGAACAGGGCTGGAATCGACGACGGCGCAGACTACTATGGATTGGCATTGTTATTAATGTGGTTTTGCTGTTGGGGTTTAAGTATCTAGAGGGTGGCCTGCGGTTGCTGGGCTGGGCTGGCGAAACAAGCCCCACCGCCGGTGTCTGGACTAATCTGATCATGCCCCTGGGGTTGAGTTTTTTCTGTTTTGAATGTATTGCCTATCTGGTGGATATTTACCGAGGATCCCCACCCGCTTTAAGTCTGGTTGATTTTAGTGCCTATAAGTTTTTCTTCCCCAAGTTAATTTCTGGGCCGATTACCCGCTTTCACCTATTTATTGATCAGGTGGAGCAACAAAAGGCTCCCGGTCTGACCGGCATGGTAGAGGGAGGCTGGTTGATTGCCTACGGAGCGGTCAAAAAGCTGCTGGTGGCAGACCATATTGCTATTCTGGTCAATCTTAGTTTTAACAACCTGGCCCGGGCCGGCAGTGCCGATCTATGGTTGGCCACCTTTGCCTACGGCTTGCAGCTTTATCTGGACTTTAGTGCCTACGTTGACATTGCCCGGGGCAGTGCCATGCTCCTGGGTATTACCCTACCGGAAAACTTTAATGCCCCCTACTTCAGCACTAGCCTGGCGGATTTCTGGCGGCGCTGGCATATCACCCTGGGCGATTGGCTGCGCAACTATCTCTACTTTCCCCTGGGGGGATCCCGCC
>JAYKIM010000157.1:0-12253 GCA_035286245.1 Cyanobacteriota bacterium
GAACGGGTGTTGATCACCACCCTGACCAAACGGATGGCGGAGGACCTGACGGAGTACCTGGAGGAACACGGGGTGCGGGTGCGCTACCTGCACTCCGAAATCCACTCCATTGAGCGGATTGAAATTATTCAAGACCTGCGCAACGGTAACTACGATGTGCTGGTGGGGGTGAATCTGCTGCGGGAGGGGCTGGACCTGCCGGAGGTCTCCCTGGTGGCAATTTTGGATGCGGATAAGGAGGGCTTTTTGCGGGCGGAGCGCTCCCTGATCCAGACCATTGGCCGGGCGGCTCGCCATGTGCGGGGCCAGGCCATCCTCTACGCCGATAACTTGACCGATAGCATGGCCCGGGCGATCGAGGAAACGGAACGGCGGCGGGGAATCCAGATGGCCTACAACGAGAAACACGGCCTTACCCCCCAACCCATCCAGCGCCGTAACAGCAACTCGATTCTCTCCTTTCTGGAGGTGTCTCGCCGCCTCAGCGCCCAGGAGTTGGAGGTAGCCTACGACCACAAGGAGGACCTGCCCCTGGAGGACATTCCTGAACTGATTGGCCAGCTAGAAAAACAGATGAAGGAGGCGGCTAAAAACCTGGAGTTTGAGGAGGCTGCCAAATACCGCGATCGCATCAAAACCCTGCGGGATCAGTTACTCGGTAAGCGCTAGTTGCCGGGCCTTGGCAGATAGACCAACCGGTTTTTGATCCCTATCTTTGTTCCCCAGCCGCCTCAGAAACAGCAGTCAGCGATACCATGGCAAGGTCGGTTGTCTAGTTATAGTCCCGTGCACCATGGATGATTTTCTTCCCCCCAGCCTTAGGACCGATGCATCCCCCCTAGAACCCTGGGCCCCAGCGAGCCTTGGCCATATCCCCGAGGACCAGCTGTCCCTGTTGACCATTGAAGACGTCCAAAAATATCTGAACCGGTCCCGGGCCTCGGTTTACCGCTATGCCAACACTAATCCCGAACTGCTTAACTCCCCCTACGATCCCCAAAAGCTCAATCCTGAGCTACGGCGGGATAAGGATGACCCCCTACAGTTTCGGCCCCAGGAGGTGCAGCGCTTTGGGGAGGAGGTTTTGGGCCTGAAACCCACCATCCAGGTACAAACTCCCACAGAAACGGTGACCAATGCCCTGCTCCAACAGATTCTCCAGGAACTGAAACAGATCCACAGCCTACTTAAGGCCCAGCAGTCCCTGGAGGACTGAGTCCTGGGCAAATTTTACCCAGGCAAAGAGAACTCTGGCCAGAACCCTGGGGATAGGGTGGGAGCAGTTTGTGGAACTGGCCCAAGCCAAGCCTCACCAGGGGCTCTCAGTTCATCCGTACTCCATTGAATCGGAGGGAGATGCTAGAATGGCGGGTAGTTGTTTGGGTCGCGATTCTCCCTCTGCCCTTGTACCCAGTTATGTTATCAATTGGTGGCAAAGGGAGAGGTTTGTGTTCTAAGCAACGATTTATCCTTTAGCGATGCTTAAAATTGTGATGTCAATGCTCTTCGCTTCTGGATTGGTGGGTTAGCCTGAACGAGATTTCTATCTCCATTTTGTTGAGGGCTTTTTGATCCCACCTTGCCGATTTCAACTATAGGACCTTATGGATTCTGCCAGTCAATCTGACGCCTCCGCTGGGGAGCCTCCCAGTATCCTTGCCAACCTGTTTGGTTTTGTGATCGCCATCGCTACCCTCACCCTACCGCTACTGGTGATTGACCACTTTGCTTCCGTGCCCAATCTGCCGCCGCCAACCAACCTGACCCCCACCGAGCTGCGGCCTTAATCATTGACCCTAGGGCAGTTGGCATTTTACTGACGACCTTTGCCTACCTGGTTAGGCTAAAGTCCAATAGCTTATAGCCGCTGGTAAGCGGAGCCGTTGAGCCGAGCGGGCCCGCTCGGCTCAGATCTGTCTAGGGCCTGGGCCCACCCACTGGGTCAACCACCACCTCAACCTGGGTGCCATGTCCTTGGGTAAGCACCGGAAATCGCTGGGTGTTGATAAACCACAACTAGGCCAGCCACTAAAATCCGGGCCTGGACTATAGCAGTCGCAGCAGGGGTTTGGGAGCGATCGGGGCAGGGGGTTGCAGATTAATTTCCCGAGCCGCCCGCACCAGTAGGGCGGCGATCGCTAGGCTTGATAGCATGGAACTGCCACCGTAGCTAATCATCGGGAAGGGTAGACCGGTGGTGGGTAGCACCCCGGTGACCACCCCCACATTTAAGATCGCTTGCCCAATCAGGACCACCATGGCACCCAGGGCCACCAGTTGGCGAGAGGTCTCCCGGGCTCGCAGGGCCACCCGCAGGGCAAGGGTGGCGTAGATCGTAAGAAAGGCCAGCAGTATCAGGCCACCAAGCAAACCAAATTCCTCGGCGTAAACCGCAAAGATAAAATCGGTGTACTGAATCGGTAAAGCCGAGAGTTTCTGTTGAGATAGGCCGAAGCCTTCTCCCCATAGACCTCCCGAACCAATCGCCAGCAAGCTTTGGACCAGCTGGTAACCCTGATCCCCAGGATCAGCCCAGGGGTTGAGGAAGGAGACAATGCGCCGGCGCTGGTAAGCTTTCAGGCTGATGCTAACCACCGCCGCCAGACTGCCAGCCAGGGCGGTTAAACCAATATAGGCATAGGGCAGGCCGGCCCCCAGGGCAATCAACCATAGGGTAAGGCCACAGACGGCAGCGGTACTCAGGTTGGGCTGGAGCAAAATGGCCACCAAAATTAACCCAAACAGGCCTAGCCAGGTGAGCCGCACTGACCACCTCAGTTGGGGCCAGCGGCTAAATAGCCGGGCGGCCTGTAACACCAGGCAGGGCTTGAGCAGTTCCGAGGGTTGCACCATAAAGGGTCCCAAGGGCAGCCAACGGGCCGCTCCGTTCACCGTCACCCCTAAAACGGGCACCAGGGTGAGGAACACTAAACCCAGTAACAGCAGCAGGGTGATGCCCGAAAACTTGGCCAGGGTGTCGAGGGGGGTATGGACAATGCGATTGAAGACCAGCAGCCCGACGCCAACCCAAAGTAGCTGTACCAAGACGTAGTGTAAACCGTGGCCATGTTCAGCCACGGAAACCGCATAGGAAGCTGAAAAGAGAATGATTAAGCCAATACCGAGCCAAACCATGGTCAGCCAGCGTAGCCAGCGGGCCTCCGCTGACCACTCCTTAACCGTGGGATCAGTCCAGGGCACCAGGGAAATGAGCGAGGGAATGTTCAATCTGAAGGTTCCTTAAGTTCACCAACCAACGCTGTCCTACCCAGACCTGGCCTTCTACTACCCCGTGCAACGAGATCAGCCTGTCAGTGGGGAGCCATCAAACTGACCGGGCTACCCTATCCTCAGTGGGCTGGCCAAAACTATAGGCTGGGCAGGTTTAGTATAACCAAGTCCCCAGAACCTAACACAGCCTTAGGGATCAATCCAGGATTTAAAGCCACCAGCCACGAAACTACCCCTTAAGATGGAGCGAGAGGGTTGGGCAAGGCTGATGAAAGTACCGATGGTGTCATCTGAACGTTTGGCTCGCCAGCGAGAAATCATTGAGGTGGTGCTCAGCCATGGCTGGGACTACATGCGGCAGCTGCTGGCGGGGGGGAAGGCGGATGAGCCGGATATCCCGCCCCCGGCGGTGTTGGTGAACATTCTGACCGACCTGGGCCCGGTCTATGTGAAGCTGGGCCAGCTTTTAAGCACTCGCCCCGATCTACTACCGGCAGCCTATATTGAGGCCCTCAGCCATCTTCAGAGTAGGGTGCCGGCGGTCAGTGCCCACCAGGCAGAGGCTCAAATTCGTCGCCACCTGCCCCAGCCCCTGGAAACCCTGTTTCAACGGGTTGACTATGGAGCGATCGCCGCCGGTTCCATCGCCCAGACCCACCGGGCGGTGCTGAAGGATGGACAGGTGGTGGCTTTAAAAGTACAACGGCCTGGCATTGAGCAGCAGGTAGCGCAGGACATTGGCATGATTCGCGATATTGCCCGGCTGATGGCCGGCACCCAGTTTGGCCAACGCTATAACCTGGTGGACCTGGCGGAGGAGTTCGCCGACGCCCTCAATGCGGAGCTGGACTTTACCGTGGAGGCCGGCTACACCGACCAACTGCGCCGCAACTTGAGCAGTAGTAGCTGGTATAACCCTGGCCAGCTGGTGGTGCCCCAGGTGTACTGGTCCTTAACTAACCCTAAACTGCTGACCCTGGAATGGTTGGAGGGTCAGCCCCTGCTCAACACCCCCCGACCGGCTAGCCCAGCCCCCCACCAGCCCGGCACACCCGCCCAGGTGACCACCCTACTATTTCGGGTTTTCTTTAAGCAATACTTTGTGGATGGCTTTTTCCATGCCGATCCCCACCCGGGGAATATTTTCTATCTTCAGGATGGCCGCATCGCCCTGTTAGATTGTGGCATGATGGGGCACCTCGACCCCCGCACCCGCCATACCCTGACCGAAATGGTGCTGGCCATTGTCAGTTGCGATGCCCAGCGCTGCGCCCAATTAACCCTGCAGCTGGCCGAACCGCTAAAACCCGTCAACCTGGCCCGCATGGAAAGTGACTATACCCGGTTATTGGGGCGATACTATGGCCTCAGCCTGGAGCAGATGAATACAGCAGAAATGTTTGGCCGAATTTTGGCGGCGGGGATTCGCAACCACCTGCGCTGGCCCGCCAACATTGGTTTATTCACCAAGTCCCTGGCTAATTTAGAGGGGGCCGCCCGACAGTTTAACCCTGGGGTGAATCTGATCGAGGAGGTCCGCCCCCTGATGGTGGATCTATTCCGGCAGCAGCTGATCGGTGATGACCCCCTCCAGGCCTTACTGCGCAGTGGCTTAGAACTGCGTAACCTCTCCCTTAGTTCACCGCGCCAGCTGGGCTTTCTGCTAAATCGCCTGAGCTCAGAGCAATTGCAGTGGAACCTGCATATCCAGGGTTTGGAAGAACTGCGGCGCAGTATTGATGCGGCCGCCAACCGCCGATCCTTTAGTACGGTGGTAGCGGCCCTGATTATCGGCGCCGCCATTGTGGCCACGGGCCGTCAATCCTCCCAGGGGCAGTGGTTAACCATTGGGTTGTTTCTGGCCGCCAGTTTCCTGGGGTTGTGGTTGGTTTACAGCAGCTGGAGATCGGGCCGCTGAGTTAACTGGTTCAGATCGGTTCTGGCCTCCCTAGGGACTGGGCTCACCCCCTGGGTCAGTGGCCACCCCGGCCCCCCCATAAACTAAAGCTCCCCCGGAAGGGATTTACTGACTCTGGCCTAGGCATCCTGGTCATAGATATGTAGGGATATATAATGAGGTCTACCCCTATTACCTCCCTATCCCCGGTTGTGACCCAAACTCCCCTATCCCCCCAATCCATCGCCGCCGCCCTGCCCCCCCGCCCTGACTCCCTGGGTCGGTTTGGCCAATTTGGCGGCAAGTACGTGCCGGAAACCCTGATGCCCGCCCTCACCGAGTTGGAGCAGGCCTTCTACCAGTACCGCCATGAACCCGGCTTTCAGGCGGAGCTCCAGGGGCTCCTGCACGACTACGTGGGTCGCCCCAGCCCCCTCTACTTTGCCGAGCGCCTCACCGCCCACTACCGGCGCCCCGATGGTCAGGGCCCAGAAATCTACCTTAAACGGGAGGACCTCAACCATACCGGCGCCCACAAGATTAACAACGCCCTGGGTCAGGTACTGCTGGCGAAGCGCATGGGCAAGGGGCGGGTGATTGCTGAGACCGGCGCCGGTCAACACGGCGTTGCCACCGCCACGGTATGCGCCCGCTTTGGCCTGCAGTGTGTGATTTACATGGGGGTGCACGACATGGAGCGGCAGTCCCTCAATGTCTTTCGCATGCGCCTGATGGGGGCGGAGGTACGGCCGGTGTCGGCGGGTACCGGCACCCTCAAGGATGCCACCTCAGAGGCCATCCGCGACTGGGTGACTAACGTCGAAACCACTCACTACATTTTGGGCTCCGTGGCTGGCCCCCACCCCTATCCGATGATGGTGCGAGACTTCCACGCCATGATTGGGGAGGAGACCCGGGCCCAGTGCCAGCAGAAGTTTGGCGCTCTGCCGGATATTTTGATGGCCTGTGTGGGGGGTGGGTCCAATGCCATGGGCCTATTCCATGACTTTGTGGAGGAACCCACGGTGCGGATGATTGGCATTGAGGCGGCGGGCAGTGGTGTGGCCACTGGCCAGCACGCCGCCACCCTGACGGCGGGCCGGGTGGGGGTGCTGCACGGCGCCATGAGCTACCTGCTCCAGGATCAGGACGGTCAGGTGATGGAGGCCCATTCCATCAGTGCCGGCTTAGATTACCCGGGGGTGGGGCCCGAGCATAGTTTCCTCAAGGATATGGGCCGGGCGGAGTACTACAGCGTCACCGACCAGGAGGCCCTGGCGGCCTTTCAGCGGGTTTCCCGCCTGGAAGGCATCATTCCCGCCCTGGAAACCGCCCACGCCTTTGCCTACCTGGAGCAACTTTGCCCCCAGCTAACGGGCAACCCCCGCCTGGTGATCAACTGCTCTGGCCGGGGCGACAAGGATGTGCAAACCGTGGCCAAGGCCTTGGGGGATTTAATCTAGCTAAGAGGTGGTTTGAAAAGGGCTATCCTAGTACTCTATCAACCTTCTCCCACTCTGGGAGAGGGATTTAGGGTGGGGGCTGCAAAAGTGGGATGCACCCTATTAAAGCCCTCCTTAGCGTTTCAAACAAACCTCTAAGGCCATTGCCGCCCCTACAGCTGACCCACTAGACCGGTTGGCGCGGCCTTTACCTGGTGATAGATGGCCTCCAGCTCGCTGATATTAGCGGTTAGGGTGTAGCGCTGCAATACCCGATCTCGGGCCTTTTGCCCCAGTAGCTGGGTAATTTCAGGGTGGTCGCGGAAAATTGGCAAAATCGTCTGTAGCTGACTGGAGACCCGCTGGGTATCCAGCACGATACCGGCCCCCTCCGCCAGCACCTCCCCATCGGCGCCAGCATCGGTGGCAATACAGGCGGTGCCGCAGGCCATGGCCTCCAGCAGAGAGAGGGAAAGCCCCTCCACCAGGGAGGGCAGGATAAACCCATCCGCCCCCCGCAGCAGATCGATGCGGCGGTGATCTTCCGCCAGGTAGCCTAGCCAGAGGATGCTGGGATCATCACCGTAGAACAGCTTCAGGGAGGTCTCCAGGGGGCCGTTGCCGACAATGGCCAGTTTGCAGTGGGGGCCCATATCCGCCTGTCGCCAGCCCCGTAGCAGGGCCTCGACGTTTTTCTCTGGGGATAGGCGCCCCTGGTAAACAAACAGTCGTTCCGCCTGGAGGTCAGCCGGCGCCGTGGAGGGCCCCGGGCAGTAACGTTCGGTATCAACCCCGTTGGGCACCACCGCCAGGGTCTGGGCCGGTACCCCCAGCTTGGTCAACAGGTCCCGCTGCAGGTTTGAGAAGATAATCACTCGATCGTAGTGGGCCAGGCAGGGGGCATAGAGTTGGTAGGTGAGGTGCTGGGTGCCGGAGGTGATGCTGCGCACCCGTCGGTCAAAGGCGGGGTGGAAGGTGGCCACCAGGGGGAGATTGAGCTCGTGGCAAATTTCCGGCAGACGAAAGTCCAGGGGAGAGAGGGTCAGGGAGGCGTGCACCAGGTCCGGCTGCAGCCGTTGCAGAGCCTCCGCCAGCAGCTTGCCAGACTTAAGGGAGGGGATGGTGAGGATCTGGGACTTAAATAGAAAGGGCAGGGGCACCTCGGAGCGATCGGGATGGTCGTCCGCCAGGTCCGATTCATCGGGTTGGGCAAAGTGTAGAAAGGTAACCCGGTAGCCCCGTTCCAACAGGGCATTGGTGACTTCTCGGCCATAGGTGACGTTGCCACAGAAGGGAGATTTCTTGCCAAGCCAAGCAATGTGCATGCAGTCTAAGGTCTGAGGTGTAACGGGTAGAAGGCGGCGGTCAGGCTAGGGGCACCCCCCCGGGCCACAGATCATACCCGAAACAGCACTGCCCAGACCTAACGGCTTGGAGATGCCCTAGGAGCCCTAGCGTAACGCCGTATCGGCAATATACCAGGTTACAACTCCCCCCACGCCGACCATTACCCCAAGGGCCAGAAAAACATTGGATAGCCCCAGACTGGTTTCCACCAGGCTAGCCAGGGCCAGGGGCAGGGTGAGGGCAATGTTAATGAAATTATTCTGCAGGCCGAAGACCTTACCCCGCATATCCTCGGGGGTATTTTGTTGGATCAGGGTTTGCATCGGTATGGCCACCAGGGACCCTGACCAGCCGATCAGGGCCAGCAGCACTATCGAGGGCCAGAGCTGCTCTGTAGTCCAGGCCAGGGCAATCAAACTAAGGGCCAGCCCCAGGGTGCCGGCCAAACTCAGGTAGCGCTTCAGAAAGCGCTGGCCAAAGTTGCCCACAAACAGGGCCCCCACCGCTAACCCAAGCCCGCCGGCCGCCAGTAAAAAGCCAAACTGGGAGGCCTTGATGGTGGGGATTAACTCCGCCAGCCGCACCGCCAGCACCGCCAGGGCGGCAAACACACAGGACAGCAAAACCAGCTGCAGAATCGCCACCCGCACCTGGGCGTGGCCCTTCAGGTAATTGAGGCCATCGCGGATGTCGGTCCAAATCTGGGCCAGGTCGCGGGGGCTGGCCAGGGTCTCTGGGGGGGGGGTGATGGCGATCAAGCAGGCCCCGGCGGTCAGGTAGCTCAGGCCCACCAGGAGGGCCGGGCCATGGTGGCTGACCCCGAGGGCGGTCATCAGGCGATCGCTGAGCCCCAGCAGGGGTTCACCCACCGCAAAGCCCACAATCACCGCCGCCATCATGGTGGTGGTGTAGAGGGAGTTGGCGGAGAGCAAATCCGATCGATCCACCAGCACGGGAATCATGGCCTGTTCCGCCGGGGCGAAAAATTGGGTGAGGGTGGACATGGCAAAGGTCACGGTCAGCAATAGCAGAAAGCTGACCGGTGCGGTTCCGATCTGCCCCCACCCCTGGGTCAGCCACAGCCCCAGGGGTAAAAGCACCACCAGCCATCCCCGCAGGAGGTTTGACAGCACCAGCACCGCCCGTTTGGGCCAGCGATCTACAAACACCCCCGCCAGGGCGCCAAACAACACCGCCGGGATGGTGAAGGCAATCATCACCGCCGCCACCCAACCACTGATGGTCTGGCCGGGCTCCTCAAACTGGCTGGAGATGATGGCAATCATCAACACCAGGTAAATTTTGTCCGCCAGTTGGGAAAATAGCTGCCCTAACCAAAGGGTGAGGAAGTTGCGGTTAGCCAAAACCGACGCAAAGCCTTCATTTTCCAAAGCTTGGCCACCCAGATCGGCGGATTCCTGGCCTGGGCTCGAAAGACCATTGACGCCACGGGGAATGCCCTCCACAGTTGGGCTATTTGACTCAACCTCACGCAGCATGGTAAGCAACCGTAACGGGGCTCTGGCCCAAACTTCAACCCTAACCGCCTCCAAACCGGGAGTTTGCCCCAAGGGGAAAAACTCAAGTTCTCAAACTGGAGGTGACCTAAGGGGCCAGGTTAACTGTCATCTGCCCCTAGTTTAAACACTCGCTAGACAAACATCAATCAGGGCCGCCGAGCGAATCGGCCGTTCCAGGTAATCCTGGGCGCATTGGCGCAGCAACCGTTCTAACCGGGCCCAGACTTGCGGATCGGGCTCCGCCTTGGCCGACCCGGTGGCTGGGGCCAGCCCCTCGGCTTGGCTGAGTTGCTGCAACAGGGTCACCTCCAGGGCGGTTAGGGGAACCGGCTTAGGGTGGCGGGTTGGGCCGGCGGCGTAGATCTGAGGGGGTTCCGCCATGCGGGACCTCCCACCGACCCCGACGGCGGAGTAACCGCCCTGCACCAGACCACCCGCTTCAAAGCTAAACAGCACCTGCCAGCTGGGGTCTAGAAAGTTGGGCACAATGGGCTGTTGGCTGAGGCAGCAGCGCTGCATTTCTGGGGCCACCCCCCCCAGCCGTAGCAGTTGATATAACCCATAGCAAAGGGCGGCCAGCAGGTCTTGGGAGGGGCTGGTTTCCAAGTGGGCCAGGTGGGTCACCAATAGTTCGAAGAGATCAACCTGGGAACAGTCACTCAGGGCCATGGACAGCACCACCTCTGCCAGGTACTGACTGGCGGTCAACCGACCCAGGTGCTGGCTGAGGCGGGGGAAGCTCCGCAGGGTTTCGGCCTGCACCACCTTATCTAACCGTTTGCCCTTGATCACCAGCCACTGGTTGATCACAAACAGATCACTGCGGCCCGCCAGGCGGGACTGGTGTTTGCGGGAGCCCGGGGCCACCGCCCGCAGCAGGCCCACCTCCGGGCTGAGGATGGTCAGCAGGCGATCGCTTTCCCCCAGGGGGGCAGCCTTGAGGTTAATACCGGTGAGTTTAGCGGTCTGACTCATGGAGCCGCCGCCTGCTGTTGCTTAATCAGCTCTGGCCCCCGGGAGGTGCCTAGGCGGGTAGCCCCCGCCTGCACCAGGGCGATGGCCTGCTCCGCTGTCCGGATACCGCCGGAGGCCTTAACCCCCACCCGGCCCTTGGTGAGGTGCTGGAGCTGTTTCACCACGGCAGGGGTCGCTCCCCCCTGCCAGCCCGTACTGGTTTTTAAGAAGGCCACCCCGGCATCCATACACAGCTCCGCCGCCAGGGTAATTTCCCCGGGGGTGAGCAGGGCGGTCTCCAAAATCGCCTTCACCACCTGACCGGTCTCTTCGCAGATGGTGGCAATTTCCCGATGTAGGGCATCCTCCTGGCCGGACTTGAGCCAGCCCAGGTTAATTACCACATCCAGTTCGGTGGCACCGTTGTCCACCGCCTCCTGGGCCTCAAACAGCTTGGTGGCGGGGGTGCTAGCCCCGGTGGGAAAGCCCACCACCGTACACACCCGTACCCGGCTCTGGTGCAGTAACTCCACCGCCTGGCGCACATGCACCGGGTAGACGCAGACCGCGGCAAAACCGTAGCGATCGGCCTCACTACACCACTGACTCACCTGTTCGGGGGTAGCCGTAGGCGTCAGTAGGGCGTGATCGATCAGGGGGGCCAGGTCAATGGTCTGGTCTAGGAAAGGGGTTACCTCAGGCATAGTGGATAGGTCTACCCTCACCAATGGGATCTTTGAGCCCATATTATAGCTTTGGCCAGAGGGCTTAGGACAGGGTTAATCGGTCAAAGCGAAGACGGGGTGAACGTTCTGGCCCACCTCCGCTGGCCTAGGGTGGTGGCCAGACCGGAGAGCTCGGTTTCAAACAGGGTGGGGAATTGGTCGGGGGACTCAATGTGGAAAAAGTTGCCATCCCCACTGCGGGCCATGGCCGCCAGCAGGCCCTCACTGTAGTCATCGCCAATCCCTAGGGTGCTGGGCACCAGGGTTTCGATGCGGTCATCGAAGAGCACCACGCTGAGGCGATCGCAGGGTAGCAGGTTTTCCACCGCAAAGCGGGCCGCCTCCCGGGCGTAGTGCGTCTTCTGGCCCCGCATGGAGCCGGAGCGATCGATCACCAGGCTGAGGTTGAGGGGCTGGTGGGCGACCATCGCCCCATGCAGGGAAATCAGGTCCAGGGTGGGAAGCTGGGGTTGCGTCATGGTCACCTCAACAAAGCGATCTAAGACCATCTCGGGCTGTTGCTGAGCGATCTGTTGCAACATCACCATAAACCCACTATGCTCGCTTACAGTTAAGACTGTCAATGACGGCTTCAACTGCACAGCAATTCTCATTATGAAAACTTTGACCACATGTTGGCTCTAGCTATTGAGAACATTCTCAATAGCTCTGCTTGAAAAGCCTATCCTTCCGTTAGGCGTTCTAAGCTCGAAACGCCATCTCTGATACAAGAGTTCTAAAATGAGAATTGCTGGTTTCAGCGACTTGATTGGCGGTGTAGGTAATGTTTTGTTGTAGGGTCCTCAGGTTGGTCTCTGAGTTGTTCTGCCGTTGTTCTAGCTGTTGTTGCTGTTGATCGATTTGGCATCGTTCTATTCGTGATGGGTAGTGTGACCGCCTGGTCTGGTTGGCAGGGGCGCCTCAGTCAGGATAGCGACAAGCAGTTGGAAAGTCGCTCCATGCACCGGCGCCTGGCGCCCTGGCTGGTGACCTTCATTAGCCTGGGCTACACCGGTGGGGTGCTCTCCCTGGTGATGCAGGACCAACCCATCCTGGCCAGTCCCCACTTTTGGACGGGCACCCTGCTGGTGGGCTTGCTGGTGGTTAATGGCGGTATTTCTGCCACCAAGTTTGGCG
>JAYKIM010000158.1:0-3099 GCA_035286245.1 Cyanobacteriota bacterium
TAGCGGTCAGGTGCCGGTGGTGCGCCTCACCCAGGTGTTTCGCCAGGCCCAAGCCTCCGCCATTATCACCCAGGCCCACCGCCTCAACCAGGGGCAGATGCCCCGCCTTGAGCCGGTGTCTGACCAACCCCAGTCCGACTGTTTGGGGTTGGCAGCCCCGGATCCGGAGGCGGGGATCCAGGCGATTCAGGATCTGTTGACCCAGCTGATTCCCCAGTTGGGTTTTGACCCGATCCGGGATGTGCAGGTGCTCAGCCCCATGACCCGGGGGCGGGTGGGGAGTCGCCAGCTCAATCAGCTGCTGCAGGGGTGGCTCAACCCGGCGGCGGCCAGCAAGCCGGAATGGCAGCGGGGTGGCCTCACCCTGCGGCTGGGGGACCGGGTGATCCAGCAGGTGAATGACTACGGGCGGGAGGTGTTTAATGGGGACCTGGGGGTGATCCAGGCGATCGCTCCGGAGGACCAGGAGGTGACGGTGGACTTTGGCGATCGCCGGGTCACCTACGATGCCGCCGACCTGAATGAAATCGCCCTGGCCTGGGCCATCACCATCCACAAAAGCCAGGGTAGCGAGTACCCGGTGGTGATTTTGCCCCTATTTATGACCCACTACCTGATGCTCAGCCGCAACCTACTCTACACCGGCCTCACCCGAGCCCGCCGGTTAGCCATCCTGGTGGGGCCGGCAAAGGCCATCGCCCTGGCGGTGCGCCAGGGCCGGGATCGGCAACGCTACACGGACCTGGCCCGGCGGTTACGGATCTAGGCCACTCATGCTTGGGGCTGGCAGAGGGCAATGCCGGCGGCCGCCACCATGATCAGGAAAATGGCCAGGATCATCACCGGGGTGAGGGTTTCCCCCAGACCCAGGAAGCCGATCAGGGCGGCGATCGCCGGTTCCAGGCTGAGCAGCACCCCAAACACCGTCACCGGTAGCCGCCGCAGCGCCGCCATCTCCAAGGAATAGGGTAACGCGGAGGCGAGCAGGGCCACCCCCAGACCCAAGCCTAAAATCCTCGGGTTAACCAGGGTGGCACCGGCGCTGGCCAGGCCCAGGGGCAGCAGGGCCAGGCCCCCCACCGCCATGGCCAGGGCTAGCCCCTCACTACCCTTAAACTCCCGCCCCACCTGGGCCGACAGGATAATGTATAGGCCCCAGGCCACCCCCGCCAGCAGGGCAAAGCCCACCCCCACCCCATCCAGGCTAGCGGTGTGGAGGGGGGAGAGCAGCCCAATACCAAGGGTAGCCAGCCCTACCCAGAGGCCATCTAGCCATCGCCGGGAGTGGATCAGGGCCACCAGGAGGGGACCGGAAAATTCAATGGCGACGGCCACCCCAATGGGGATGCGGGCGATCGCCAGGTAAAAACAGCTGTTCATGGTGGCCAGGGTGAGGCCAAACAGCACCAATCGCCGGTAGGCCGGAGCGGAGTAACCCCGCCAGCGGGGTCGTTGCCAGGCCACCAGCACCACCGCCGCCAGCCCCACCCGCAAACACACCATGCCCAGGGGCCCCACCTGGCCAAATAGGCTCTTGGCCAGGGTGGACCCCAATTGGGTGGAGACCATAGACAAATATACCAGCCCTACTGCCGACCCTTGCGATTTACTCTGATTCACCCTGCTCCCGTGGGAATACTCCCTAGACACCGCTTAACAGCATAACCCCCGACCCTGGAACGGGCAGATTAGCTATGGGTTATTTCTTTCCCCTTGCCACCCGTGCCCATGGCCCTCAACCCGTGGCCTTAGCCCACAGCCTGACTACTCTGCAGGTGCTTTTCCAAGGTGGCCTTGGGCAGGGGCCCCTGCAGGTGATCCCAGGGGAGGGGGTGATCTACCCCCCAGGTATCATGGACATAGAAATCAAGGGGGGGGAGTTGGCCGGCCCGATCCTTGAAGGCCCGTTTGTAGCTGCCCAGGGAGTCGCCGTAGTGGCGGACCTGAACCAGAATCGGGGCGAGGCGGCGATCGCCCCGGGCGATCAGGGCCTGAATTACCGACCAGTTATAGCTCTCGGGCCGAAACTCCATCCCCTGCTTGCCGAGCTGGCGCTGCAGGTAGGTTAACCGTTGCCGGGCCTGGGGATTCACCCCCAACCACTGGAAGGGGGTGTGGGCCTTGGGCACAAAGGTACTACAGCCGAGGGTGAGGCGCAGTCCCGGGGCCGCCCGCCTGAGATGCAGCAGCAGGGCCGAGGTGGCCTCCACATCCGCCTCGGTTTCCCCCGGTATCCCCACCATGGCGTAGAGCTTTAGCCCCTGCAGCCCCCCCGCCCGGGCATGGATGGCGGCCTCGACAATCTCCTCGGTGGCCAGTTTTTTATTGACGATCGCCCGCACCCGTTCCGACCCACTTTCCACCGCAATGGTGATGGAGCGACTGCCATGGCGGCTAAGGGTCTGGGCCAGGGCCGGGGTAACCGTATTGGTGCGCACGGAGGCCAGGCTGAGGCGCACCGAGTCAAACCGGGGTTGGTTTAGGTAAGCCATCAGGGAATCAAACTCCGGGTGCTGGGTGACCGAGGCCCCCAGCAGGCCCAGGCGGTTAGTGACCGCCAGCCCCCGCTCAATCGCCGGGATCAATCCCGCCTCCAGGGGGGCGGTCCGGAAGGGTAGGGTGAGGTAGCTGGCCAGGCAAAAGCGGCACATCTCCGGGCAGCTGCGCACCGTTTCCACCATGAAAATATTTTCCCAGGCGGCCTGGGGGGTGACCACGGTGGAGGAGGACAGGACGCCCCCCCGGTAGGTTTGCTTGGTGACGGTGGCGGGTACCTGGGCCTGCCCCGGGGTGATGGCCGCCACCCCGGCCTCGGGACCCGCGTAGGTCACCTGGTAGAGGCTGGGGACATAGAGGCCGGGCACCTGGGCCAGGTGATGGAGTTGGGTTGGCCGATCTGCCTGGCGCACCGCGATCGCCTGGTCAATCAAGTCATCCACCAGGGTTTCCCCGTCCCCCAGGAGGATCACATCAAAAAAGTCGGCAAAGGGCTCGGGGTTGGCGGTCAACACCGGCCCGCCGCCGAACACCAGGGGGTGGAGATCGTCCCGATCGGCGGCGTAGAGGGGAATCCCTAACTGCTCTAGCAGGGCCAGAATA
>JAYKIM010000159.1:0-6125 GCA_035286245.1 Cyanobacteriota bacterium
GGATCTTCGATGGTCAGGGCAAAGGGATCGCCGAAGACCGTAACCGCTTCTTCAAACGATACCCCATGTTTCTCAAGGTTGGTTCGGGCCTTCTGCGGGTTCCACTGAAACTGCATCGGTGCTTAGCAGGGCTAGTGTGCATTATTCGGTGGTTAGAGCGACCTTTGCCGCCTTTCGAGGGTTTTCAAGGGGAGTGTTCAGAAAACCGTGCTAGATCAAGCTGAAACCAGTGATTTCTCGTTGCCGAAACCAGGATTTACACAAAATTCTGAACAGTCTCCCTTCCCCGACCCCAACTGAAAAATCAAGGCCCAACACCACCCCCAGAAGGCGACTAACCGCGATCGCACCCCCGCCAACCGCGATCTCAGGGCTGTACATACCGATCACATCGGTGTGTTTAACGATCACACCCCTGCGCATATCGATCACACGCGTGTGTTTACCGATCACATCGGTGTGTTTAACGATCACAGGCCTGTGTTTAGTGATCACAGGCGTGCAACTATCGATCACAGGGGTGTGTTTAGTGATCACAGGGGTGTGTTTAACGATCACAGGCCTGTGTTTAGCATGCACTCAATGGTGATCGACATAAACATAGACCACAACAGCGGTTTTTGGCCCATTTTTAGCGTTTTTAGGCCTGTGTTTAGGATGCGCTCAATGGTGTTCTCTAAACACATAGACTACAACAATAGTTGCACGCGTGTGTTTAGAATGTGCTTAATGGTGATCGATATGTGCATAGATAGAACCTTAGGTATTTTGGGCCAATTTACCCTAAAAAGAGTACACCCTGAGGATGAGGGGGCAGGGGTCAGTAATCAAGGGTCAGCATGAGGGCAAGCCATAGGGCTCCTATGGCCAGGCATTGGAGGATGGAGCAAGGCCCAAACCAAGGCACCGTCAACCAGCCAATCAACAAAATCATCACAGTGGGAGGGGAAGGGACTGGGGAGGTGATTCGCTCCTTAAGTGTTGCTAGACTGGTGGCTGACTCCCCCACGGAAGACTGCAGTTAACTGTAATAGCCAATCAGTAACCTACTGCTCCTGTCTTCTTTCCCTCGACTCCTGTCCCCTGTCTCCGGATCAACCCCATGGCGGTGATTACAGCCCAACCCTACGACTATTCCCTGCCTACCCAGAGTGGGCTGGCCCTGTTAATTATTGATATGCAGCGGGACTTTCTCGAGCCCGGTGGCTTTGGCTCGGTGTTGGGCAACGATGTCACCCCCCTACAGGCCATCGTGCCCACCGTGGTGCGGCTGCAGCAGGCCTTCCGGCAGCTGGGTCTACCGATTTTCCAAACCGTGGAGGGGCATCGCCCAGACCTGGCGGACTGCCCCCCCAGCAAATACCAGCGGGGCCAGGCCTCCCTCAAAATTGGTGACCCCGGCCCCATGGGGCGAATTTTAGTGCTGGGGGAACCGGGCAATGCGATTATTCCCGATCTGGAGCCCCAGCCCGGCGAAACCGTGATCCCCAAACCCGGCAAGGGGGCCTTCTACAACACCAACCTGGAATTTTTGCTGAAAACCCAGAAGGTCAGTCACCTGATTGTAGCCGGGGTAACCACCGAGGTCTGCGTGCAAACCACCCTGCGGGAGGCCAATGACCGGGGCTACGAGTGCCTGCTGGTGGAGGACGCCACCGCCAGCTATTTCCCGGAATTTAAACAGGCCACCCTGGCGATGGTGCGGGCCCAGGGGGGGATTGTGGGGTGGACCGCTGGGGCTGAACAGGTGTTGGCGGGGTTGGGGTTATGTCCTTAACATATCTCCGCAGTACCCGATGGAGTCAGGATCGTGGATAGTCTCCTAAATGCCTTGCCCGATAGTCCACTGGTCGCCTTCACCATCCTGCTGTTGGTTAGCGTCACCATCCCCCCTCTGTTTGAGCGCCTACGCCTGCCTGGGTTAGTGGGTCTACTGGCAGCCGGTGTACTCCTCGGCCCCAGTGTGAGTGGTTTGCTGGACCCAACCGGTGATGTGGAAAAATTGCTATCGGACATTGGCAAGATCTACCTGATGTTCGTCGCGGGTTTGGAAATTGATCTACAGGACTTTAGGAAAACCCGTAACCGCTCCCTCACCTTTGGTAGCGCTACCTTTCTCGTGCCCATGATCGCGGGTATTGTACTCAGCCGCAGCTTTGGCTTTGACTGGGTCGCTGCCATTTTAGTGGGCTCCCTGCTGGCCTCCCATACGCTGCTGGCCTACCCCATTGTTATGCGGCTAGGCATCGCCAGGGAGGAATCGGTGGGGGCTACGGTGGGGGCCACCATTTTTACTGATATTGGCGCCCTCTTGGTGCTAGCCATGTGTGTATCAGCCGAAGCCGGGGACTTTTCTGCCCAGTTTGTAGTAAAACAACTCTTCCTGCTGGCGATTTTTGCCCTGGTGGTCTTGTTTGGTTTAGATTGGCTGGGCAAGCAATACTTTCGTCACAATGGGGATCACGAAGGCAACCAGTTTTTGTTTGTACTGGCCGCCGTGTTTCTCTCCGCCATTGCCTCTGAACTGGTTAACATTGAGGCCATCGTGGCTGCCTTTCTGGCCGGCCTGGCGGTGAATGATGTGGTGGGTAATGGGCCAGTTAAGGAGAAGGTGGAATTTGTCGGTGGGGTATTATTTATCCCTTTCTTTTTCATCTGTATGGGCCTGCTGTTAGACGTGGGTATCCTGGTAGAATCCCTCACCACCAATCTGGGGTTTACCCTGGCCCTCTCCACTAGCCTAATTGCCAGCAAGTTTCTGGCGGCCCTGGTGGTCAAACCCCTGCATGGTTATAGCTGGAACCAAACCCTGACCATGTGGTCTCTGTCCTTACCCCAGGTGGCGGCTACCCTGGCGGCGGCGGTGGTAGGGTTGCAGGCTGGAATTATCACTGAGCTAGACCTGAATGCCGTGATTGTGATGATGCTGGTCACCTCGGTTTTAGGGCCGATACTGACGGCTCGGTTTGCCGGACGATTGATGGCCCCCCGGGTTTCCCCACCGCAGTCAAATTCCCTTTGGTTTGACTCACCGCCATCGGGCAATGTCAAACTAGAGCAGGGCTTAGAGGTGGGCGATCGCCCCGCTGACCAGGGGTTTACCGTTGTAGTCCCGATTTATAACCCGGTGACCCAACGCTACCTGATTGAAATGGCAGCCCTGCTGGCTAACCACGAAGGGGGTCGGGTGGTACCCGTAGTCATTACCCGGGCTCAGGTGCATATGGATGAGCCAGAGTTGCTCAGCTCGATTCAGCAAGGACGGCGGTTCCTCCACAAGGCGATGCAACTCAGTCGTGAATTTAACGCCCCTGCCACCTCGATTCTGCGCATCGATGATGATGTCCCGGCTGGCATTTGCCGCACTGCCCGCGAGCAGGACGCCAGCTTGATCATCATGGGCTGGAGTCGACGGGGCCTTCGCGCGCGGCTGTTTGGCACCCTGATCGATGACGTGTTCTGGTCCTCCCATTGCCCCGTGGCGGTTACCCGCCTGCTGGCGGAGCCCATCGATATCCATCGCATCCTGCTACCCATGAAAATCCTTACCCCCCAGTCTATCCGCACCGCCCGCTTTGCCCAGATCTTTGCCAATACCCATGCGGCGGCGGTCACCCTACTCCATGTTTGCGATCCCTTCGCCCCTGGGGATCAGGTGCAAGGCTTTGAAGCGGAATTAAAGCAACTGATGGACAATGGTCCTCAAATTAGCTGGGATCTCCTGACCATTGCCAGCGATGACCCGGCCCAGGTGATTCTCGATACAGCTCAACAGTACGACATGGTGGTGCTCAGATCGGTGCGCCGACGCACCGTTGGTGGTCTGACAGTGAGTGATGTTACTCACCGGGTGATTGATGAGGCAACCTGTTCCCTGGTGCTATTTGGGGAACCCCACAGCTAAGGCTTGACGCTATAGTAGACCAATGGCTCCACAGCGATTATCCAACCTTGCCGATGTTCCTCTTTGGCACCAACTCCCTGGAGTCGTGATTGCCCAACCATTGGGGGTAAACCCAGAGCAGGGTCTGGCGGAGCGCGAAGCCCATCGCCGCCTGCGGGAGTATGGCGCCAATGAATAGCATTGAGTTTGAGACTATAACGAATAAACCTCGTCTCCTTACTATCTCCCTTACCCCATGACCAGCATCTTCCGGCAACTTAAGGACCGCTTCCAAGCCCTGGGTACCCAACTAACTCCCGAGGTGAAGGAGACCGCCCGACGCTATCTGGCGGAATGGTTCCAGAGCGAGTTTGCTCGCTTTGCCCCCCGGACTGTCCCCGCTGAACTGAATGGCACCATGATGCAGTGGTTCCATTGGTATACCCCCGCCGATGGCGGCCACTGGCGCCGATTGCAGGAAGAGGCGGAGGTCCTGGCCAAGGCGGGGATTACGGGGCTGTGGTTGCCGCCGGCCCATAAGGGCATAGGCGGCGGCTACGATGTGGGCTATGGGGTTTACGACCTATTTGATCTGGGGGAGTTTGACCAGAAGGGCACCGTGCCCACCAAGTATGGCACCCGGGCCGAGTATGGGGCGGCGGTGCAGGCCTGCCGCGATCGCGGCATCCAGGTCTACGCCGATGTGGTGTTTAACCACAAAATGGCGGCGGACTACGAGGAGGAATTTGACGCCACCCCCATGGACCCCAGCAACCGCAATCGGCCCCTGGGGGATCAACGGAAAATCAAGTCCTGGACCGGCTATAGCTTTCCGGGGCGGGGCAACACCTATTCCAGCATGAAGTGGCACTGGTGGCATTTCGACTCGGTGGACTACAACAGCTACGACCCCAACTTTAAGGCGGTTTGGCTGATCACCGGCAAGACCTTCGAAGATAAGGTCAGTCTGGAATCCGGTAACTTTGACTACCTGATGGGGTGCGACCTAGACATCGACCATCCGGAGGTGCGGGGGGAGCTGAAATACTGGGGCGAGTGGATGCTGGACACCATTGGGGTAGACGGCTTTCGCCTGGATGCCATCAAGCACATCAACAGTGACTTCTTCATCGACTGGCTCGATCACCTGGAGCGCCACGCCCAGCGGGACCTGTTTTGTGTGGGGGAATACTGGACCTACGACCTGGGCACCCTGCTGTGGTATATCGGCAACGCCGGTGGCCGCCTCAGCCTATTTGATGCCCCCCTGCACCAAAACTTCCACCAGGCCAGCCGGGCTGGGGGCAACTACGACATGCGCACCATCCTGGATGGCACCCTGATGAAGCAGGTGCCCCTACTGGCGGTGACCCTGGTGGAAAACCACGATACCCAGCCCCTCCAGGCCCTGGAATCGGTGGTGGAATCCTGGTTTAAGCCCCTGGCCTACGGGATTATTTTGCTGCGGGCGGAGGGTTATCCCTGTATTTTCTACGCAGACTATTACGGCGCCCACTACACCGACAAGGGCCGGGACGGTCAGGAGTACGAAATCCACATGGACTGCCATCGCCCCATCCTGGATAAACTCCTATTTGCCCGGCGCCATTACGCCCATGGGCCCCAATACGATTACTTTGACCACTTCAACACCATCGGTTGGACCCGCCTGGGCAGCCCCGACCATCCCCAGGCCATGGCGGTGCTATTAAGTGATGGTCCGGCGGGCCGCAAGTGGATGGAGGTGGGCAAGGCCCATACCACCTTCCGGGATCTGACCGGCCACATCCCCCAGCTGGTAACCACTAACGCCGATGGTTGGGGGGAGTTTCACTGCCAGGGCGGATCCCTATCGGTATGGGTGGAGGACAGCTCCCTGCTGGACAGTCTGCGTAGCCTCCTGCCCCTGCCATAGGCCAAGCGTTGTATCCCACTGGCCCCTTCCCCTCGCCTTCGTCCCGTTCTCGCTAGGGCGAAATCGAGAATAACTGGCGAATTTACGCGAATTTATAACCGTGAATTTAAAGCAGTGTAGGGAGCCAGAGTAACTTAGTACTCTGGCTCCCTACCGATTAAGAGAGATGACCTAGCCACCGAGCAATTGCACTCAAGCTAACAATGTCATCCCCTGAAATGTATCTACATCAAACCGATCTGGGACAGAATACCTTGGCCAGTGATTAACTCGGTAGCGACCCCGATGACAAAGCCCAACATAGCCAGGCGACCGTTCCAGGTTTCA
>JAYKIM010000160.1:0-10842 GCA_035286245.1 Cyanobacteriota bacterium
CGGAACGGTGGTACCAGGCCCTCACCTACGCCCTGCCGGAGCACCAGGGAAAAATCGCCCTCCACCACGGCTCCATGGAGGCGGCGGAACGGGCGGCGATCGAGGCGGGGGTGAAGGCCGGTAGCCTTAAATGGGTGGTCTGCACCTCCTCCCTGGACCTGGGGGTAGATTTCCAGCCGGTGCAGCGGGTGGTGCAGATTGGCAGCCCCAAAAACCTGGCTCGCCTGCTGCAACGGGCGGGGCGATCGGCCCATGTGCCGGCGGGCACCGCCGAGGTGTTTTTCCTACCCACCCACGCCCTAGAACTGCTGGAAATGACCGCCCTGCGCCGAGGCCTGGAGTTGGGGGATTTAGAGCACCGCCCCCCCCAACCCCAGCCCTACGATGTGCTGATCCAACACCTGCTCACCCTGGCCTGCGGCGATGGCTTTGACCCCGAGGCCAGCCTCACCCAGGTGCGCCAAACCGTGGCCTACCAGGACCTCAGCCAGGCCGACTACCAGTGGATCCTGGATTTCATTGAGAAGGGGGGCCGCTGCCTGGGGGCCTATCCCCGCTACCAAAAGGTGGTGTTGCAGGAGGGGCGCTATCGCATGGTCGATCGCCCCTTGATCCGCCTCCACCGCCTGGCCATGGGCACCATCACCAGCAACACCGCGGTGCGGGTGGTTTACACCAACCGGCGGGAGATCGGTAGCGTCGAAGAAGCCTTTGTCTCCCGGCTAAAAAAAGGTGATGTGTTCTTCTTTGCCGGTCGTCAACTGCAGTACGTCCAACTGCAGGACATGGTGCTCTACGTCAAAAACACCCAACGCCAATCTACCGTCACCCCCACCTGGACTGGGGGGCAGCTGGCCCTCTCCCATACCCTCAGCCACCACCTGCGCCACCAGGTAGAGGCGGTGGGGCGGCAGTTGGCAGGGGAGGCGCCGCCCACCGACCCGGAGATCCAGGCGATCCTACCGATTCTAGAGGCCCAGCAGCGGCTTTCCACCCTACCCAAGGCCGATCAGCTCCTGGTGGAAACCTGTTCAACCCGCGAAGGGGAACACCTCTACGGCTTTCCCCTGGAGGGCCGGTTTGTGCACCAGGGGCTGGGGTTGCTGTGGAGCTACCGGTTTGCCCAGCAGCAGCCGGCCACCTTCACCATTTCCGTCAACGACTATGGCTTTGAGCTGCTGGGCCCCAAGGGCTACCCCTACCGGGAACTGTTTTCCAGCCAGTTTTTCAACTTAGACCAATGGGAGGCGGATCTGGCCGCTGGCCTGAATTTGTCAGAATTGACCCAGCGCCAGTTCCGGGGCATTGCCCAGGTGGCGGGGCTGGTGTTTCCTGGCTATCCCGGGGCGCGGAAAACCGGCAGCCAGCTCCAGGTGAGCAGTAGCCTACTCTACCAGGTGTTTAGCAAGTACGAGCCCGATAACCTGCTGCTGGTCCAGGCCCGGCGGGAGGTGCTAGACCAACAGTTGGAGAGCCACCGACTGGCCCAGACCCTGGCCCGGTTGGGTCCGCGATCGCTGGTCTGGCAGCCCACCCCCCGCCCCTCCCCCCTGGCCTTTTTGCTGCTGGTGGAGCGGCTCAGCTCCCGCCTCTCCAATGAAAGTCTGCAGGACCGCATCGAGCGATTGAAGCAACAGTGGCAGGCGGTTTGAGCTTCGCCTCAATGACCGGCCATGCGGTGGCCGATCTCCTGCAGGTCCACTGCGCCAATGGGGCTGTCGTAGGCCCATTGGCCCCCACTGATCACCAAAATGCGATCGGCCAGCACCAGCAGCTCGTCCAGGTCTTCACTGACCAGCAGCACCGCCACCCCCCGGTTACGGGCCTCCACCAGGGCGTGGTGAATCGCATCAACGGCGGCAAAGTCCAGGCCAAAGCAGGGGTTGGCGGCGATCAACAGGCGGATATCGGGGGAGGAGAGCTCCCGGGCCAGGACAGTGCGCTGGATATTGCCCCCGGAGAGGTGGTGGATGGGGGTTTCGGGGGAGGGGGTTTTGACCGCAAACTGTTGGATCAGGCCCAGGGCCGCCTGCCGGATGGCCCGCCGCACCAGCCAGAGGCGCCAACGGGCCTGGGGGGGGCGATCGAAGGTGCGCAGGGCCATGTTTTCCGCCACCGACATGGTGGGAACGCAGGCATTGCGCAGGGGCTCCTCCGGCAGGGTGTAAACCCCCCAACGGGCCATCTCGGCTCGGCTGGCCCCGTAGCTACTGCCCTGCACCAGGACTTGCCCCTGGCGGGCGCCCCGCTGCCCCGCCAGCACCTCCACCAACTCCCGCTGGCCGTTGCCGGAGACCCCGGCAATCCCGATAATTTCGCCGGCCTGCACCGTTAGGTCGAGGGGGCCAAAGGCGGGTAGGCCATTGTCCCGATCGCCCGCCAGCCCCCGCAGCTCCAGCACCGGGGCGGGGTTGGCCAGGGGGGTCTTGGCCAGGGTTTTGGTTTGGCGGGCCTCCCCCAGCATCATCTGGGCCATCTCCGCCACCGTTAAATCCGCCACTCGCCCCTGGCCCGCCACCTGACCCCGCCGCAGCACCGTCACCTGGTCGGTAAAGGCCATCACTTCCCGGAACTTATGGGTGATCAGCAGTACACTGAGGCGCCCCGCCTGGGCCTGCTGCCGCAGTAACCCCAGCACCTCATCCGCCTCGTCGGGGGTGAGTACCGAGGTGGGCTCATCCAAAATTAACACCTGGCTATTCAGGTAGAGCTGCTTGAGGATTTCCAGCTTTTGTTTTTGCCCCGCCGCCAGCTGGGCCACCGGTAGGTCTAGATCCAGACCAAAGGGGGATGCCTCCATAAAGGCCCGCAGCGCCGCATACTCCTGTTTCCAGTTGATCACCTGGGTGCGATCGTAGCGGGCCAGCACCAGGTTTTCGGCCACGGTCATGGCGGGCACCGAGGTAAAGTGCTGATACACCATGCCAATCCCCCAGTGGTGGGCATCCTTGGGGCTGCGGATGGTACGGGGTTGGTGATCGACTAGAATTTCGCCAGCGGTGGGGCTGTAAAACCCCATCATGCATTTGACCAAGGTGCTTTTACCGGCGCCGTTTTCCCCCAACAGGCCGTGGCAGGTGCCCGGGGTGAGGGTAAGGCTGACATCCTGCAGGGCCACCAGGGAGCCAAAGCGCTTGGTCATGTTCACCACCTGCAGGTGGGGTGGGGCGGCGGTGGGGATGAGGGTGGGCATGGTTGGGGGGGACGTCCTTGGGGTTACAGCTATAGCTTTGCATCATAGAGGCTGGAGTGACTGTAGCGCAGCCAGCAAACGGTGGTTTTCAGCCTCGCTGCGAACGGCGACCCGCAGGTAGCGATCGCCCAACTCAGGGAAACTCAAGCAATCCCGAATCAGGATGCGATGCTGCCGCAACAATTCCTCCTGCAGGGCTGGCACCGATTGATCGGTCTCCACCAGCAGGTAGTTGGCGGAGCCGGGCCAGGGACGGTAACCGGGTAGGGCCCCCAGCCCCTGCCAGAGGGCTTGGCGGGTGGGGGGCAACCACTGCCAAGTCCGCCGTTGAAAGGCCTGATCGGCAATCGCCGCCATCCCCGCCGCCACCGCCAGGCTATTCACCGGCCAGGGATCACGCCACCCCTGCCACCGCCCCAGCCGGTCTGGATGGCCCAGGGCGTAGCCCAACCGCAACCCCGGCAGGCTGTAGAACTTGGTCAGAGATCGCAGCACCACCAGGTTAGGATACTGCCCTAGCCAGGGCACCAGGCTTTGCTGCTGGTGGGGGGGCAAAAAATCCATAAAGGCCTCATCCACCACCACCAGGGAAGCGTGATCCAGGAGGGGGCGCAGCTCTGATTGGGGAAACAGGTGACCCGTGGGGTTGTGGGGATTGTTAATCAGGATGCCAGCCGCAGCGGTAGCTGGGGAGAGTAGGGCCTGGCTGGCGAGATCGACGCCGCCCTGGCTGAGCAGGGGCCAGGGCCTGGGGGTACAGCCAAACCCGGCCAGGGCGCGGCGGTAATCGCCAAAGGCGGGGGTGGGTAGGTAAACCGAGCCATCCGCGATGCCACTCAGGTCCCGGGCGGCCCAGGTGATCAGTTCAGCCGCCCCATTACCAGGTAAGACCCAATCGGATGTGAGACCATGGTGGGCGGCCAGGGCTGTACGTAACTGCTGGTACTGGGGGTCGGGGTAATGACCCAGGTGGGCGATCGCCTCGGTTAGGGCTAAGCGCACCGACGGAGGTGGCCCCAGGGGATTAATGCTGGCGGAAAAATCTAACAGGGAATCGGGGGAACAGTCTGCCACAGCCGCAGCCCAGGTCAGACTGCCCCCGTGCACTGGTCGAGGTGAGGAGGAACTAGCCAAGGGTAAAGTGACTTAAGAGTTGCCTAGCCTAACTTAGCGACCTCTTCTTTGAACAATTTACCGGCGGAGAAGGCCGGCACCCGGGTGGCCGGAATCACCATGGTGTCTCCCGTCTTAGGATTACGACCTTCCCGCTCCTTGCGATCGCGGGGCTCAAAGGAACCGAAACCAACCAGGGTCACTTTCTCGCCCTTCGACACCGCTTCCACAATCGCTTCGATAGTGGCGGTGATGACAGAATCAACCTCCTTCTTCGTTACGGTCCGATCCAGGTTGGCGGAGGCCTTCTCAGCCACCTTATCTACAAGTTCACCTTTGTTCATCGTTGTCTCCATGAGGGAAAGAAATTGAGCAAGGAACTAAACCGATAGGGGAGCGGGCAGCGACCTAAACCTAGGAGCAAACGCCCAATTAGCTGAAATTCCCCTGTGCTCGGAATTTCACTGAACCATTCTAAGGGCAAGTTTCCAGAATGGATCGCCAAAGGCTTTAATTTATGTAGATTACGGGGCTTTTGTCCCGACCTGGAGCAGATAGCTTAGCCCTCAATCCAGGGTCCAGTAATCGATGCGAGTCGCCAGAATGCTTTTTCGACAATGGTTTCAACCCTCAAGGATGAGTTTCTTGGGTGCTTTACCTGCTCACCCAAGAAACCCTCCCCCTGGACTGGGATCTGGAGAGGTTTGGTGCAAATGTATACAGTCAGGCTTGAAAGATCTAGATTAAACATGATATTTAACAGATGTTTTCAAGGTTCCATTTCCAACCCCTGGGGAACGGATGGATGAATCCCCTTTCTGCGATACCGCAGATTCGGTCTGTCCATCCAGCCACACCTTTTCTTAAAGCATTAACAAAAGTTAGGTTTATCTATGGTAACTGAACGGCTAGATACGGCGGTGAGAAACTTTCAACACATGAATCACATGGTGGAACGCTACACGCGTCTAAGCCGCGCCTACGTAGAGTTGGCGGAGCGTTTCCATCAACTCGATGTGGATCATATGCGGTTGAAGGGCCAGGTGGTTCCCCTCCTGCAAACCGTTAAAGCCCAACAGACCCATATCCACCAACTCCAGGGTGACTACCGGGATCTACAGCGAACCCTGGAGGAACAAGCCGTTAATCACCACCAGGAACAGCAAACCATCCAGGCCCAGCAGGCTCACATTGACCAGCTCCAGGGTGACTACCGAAGCCTGCAGCAAACCCTGGAGGAGCAATCCGCCGACCATCGCCAACAGTTGGAAAGCCTTACCAAAGCCTACGAAGATCGAATTCATACCCTAAACCTCCATCTAGAGGAGCTCCAACCCCTGGAAAATTTATTTTCTAACCATTCCTACGAAGAACTGGCCCTGGCGGAGGAGCAAATGGAGCTGGTGGAAACCACCCTACAGGAAATGGCGGAGGATAGCGCCCCCGATCTAAGCGAAGAGGAAAAGGCCCTGTTAGCCGCCTATCGGGCCAACCCCGGTCAGTTCCTAGCCGCGCCCGTCAATGGCAACTCCCATTGGGTGGTGGTCAACAACGGTCAGGAAAGTCTAGTGCCCAGCCTGGGGCATTAGGCAAACCAACGATTCACGAGCCAGTGCACCATCCCCCCCTGGTAGGGGGCGGCAATTTTCTGGATATCAGTTTCTGGGTAATGCTGCTGTCGCAGAGCAATGATGTTGCCGTACAGGCTCTGGGGATGGAAGGGGAGGGTTTGGCCCAGGTCCAGGGTAGGCAGGTTAAAGAGCTCGGCCCTGGTGCCGGCGGCATAGTCGATTACAATCATCTGGCCATAGCCCTGGGTCTGGAGGGTTTTGATGCAGCCCAGGGTGCTATCTAGGAATTTGCCAGACCAACCCTGGCGACCCTGGTCACGACGGCTGCCGCCACCGTACTCAAACATCACCAGGGCGGGCAGTAGGGCGGCGGGGAGTAGGTTCAACTGAGACATTACCACCCCTTCCCACCCTTCAATATCCAACTTCAGGGCAGTTACCTGGGTGGTGCCGGTCTGGGTGAGGAGGGTGGGGAGATCCAGGGTAGGGACTTGACGAGTTTGGCCGGAGGCGGCGAACCAATCGGCGGCCAGGGAATTGAAGTTGGGGTTAGCAAATCTGGCAAACTCTCCCATGTATAGGGTTTGGCTACCATTCCGGTCGGATAGACATTGTTCCACCAGATCAATGGCGTAGCGCTGACAGAGGGCTTTGAGGCGAGCCGTGGGGCAGGGCTCTACGGCTACGGTGGCAAACCCGAGTTGGGCAAACAGTTGGCAATAAAAGGCGAAGGTGCCCACCCCCACGTCAAGGCAGGTCCCCCGGCGGGTGGGATCGAGGTCGGGTAGGATCTGTTTTAACAGAGCCTGACAACAGGCTTCAACGCGCATAGAGAGACCTAAAAGGTAAGAGGAGCGATGGGGGCAATCTGGGGGTCTTCCCCTCCCACCTGGCTGGTGCGTAGCACCCATAGGGTCGCCCCATGGACAAGAAAGGCCCTGGCCATGACATCACTGGCTTTACGGGGTAATAGGGTCCGCCAGCTGCCCAGCCCTCTGAGCAGGTTACCTAGGGGTTGATCCTCCAGGGAACTACCCAGGTTAAAGGTATTGCCTTGCCAGTCCGGCCGGGGACTGCCAAAGGGCGCCAGCAGTTGCTTGAGATAGTGGTTCAGGTGGATCATTTGCCCAAAGGAAATCGCCTGATCCGGGTGTAGATTGGCCCAGTGCTTGAGTTGCCGATGATAGTGTTGGACGCCCTCCTGGAGGTTAGTTAGGCAGGCAAACAGGGCCTGGTTAGAATCCTGGGAGCAGTTATTGGCGGGGCCAACGAAGGTACCCCCGGTGCCGTCACCGATGCGATAGCGGGCGGTCATCGCCTGCAGGTGAGCCTCCATGCGGCTGAGGGGGGAAAAGGACTGATCATCAAAGCTATAGGTGCGAGTAAAGGCATCCAGCTTGACCAGGATATCACAGGTGGGGCGGCTGCCTAACCAGCCCCGCTGGCGATCGCCCTGATAGCGACACCAGTGTAGGGTACCGGCCACCAGGCCATCGCCGTTGTGGGCGTAGACCTGATAGTAGCGCAGATCAAAACGCAGCTCCTCCGCCAGGGGATCGTGGATCACCTCGGCCCGGCCGTAGGCAAAGTGACCAAAGAAAATTGGACTGAAAGCCGCCGGTTCCTTCTGGGCGCCGCCAATGCCCCCGTAGTTATGCAGCACCAGGGCCCGGTCCCCCAGTTGCCACTGCCCCAGGGCGGCGGCCAGGGCCTCGGGGCTCTCCCCGGATGCGGGGGAGCAGAGAACGGTGTGCAGCGTCCCCTTGTCTGCGGCAATATTTGCCCAGGCGGAGCGGCGCAGGTACCGGTAAGCGGGTCTGGCTCCCCCCCACACCACCTGCTCAGGGTAGAGTTGGAACAGGGCCCGAGGGGCCAAGGACTGCACCACAAAGGTGCCGGAGGCGTCCTGGGCACCGTAGATGTACCAACCCTGGCTATTGTAGGGGGAGACCTCTAACCCCTGGGGGGTGGAGGGTAGACTGCCGTAGGCCGGTAGGGAACTGGCAGGCGGTAGGCGGACCTGCTCCTCAGGGCCATCAAAGTGGCGGGTGGTGCGGTTGAAATGGCGCACTCGCCAGCGATCGCTGTCCCCCAGGGGTTCAACAAACTGCACCAAACCGTAGTAACGACCGGTCACCTCCATGGGCTGGGCCTGGATGCGGAGGGTAACGCCCGCTGTAGTAGCAACCACCTCAGGGTTCTCCACCGCCACCATCAAAGTATCCTCCGGCAAGGCCCCCGCCAGGGACTCCAGGGGATCCACCTGCAGCCAGTGGTTGAGTCGCACCGGATGAACCGCTAGCCCCCTACGGCTGCTATGGTCAGCGTCAGCGCTGAAGTGCAGGTCCTGGGTCACCGCCTGTACCAATTGTCGCGTGGTGGGGTGGTCCGACCAAACCAATTTCACCCGTTGCCCCACCAGAGCGCCCCAGTCGGGGGGGGCATGGTGGATCTCGTAGTAGACGCCACCAAAGCGATTGTCCTTAGGGGGCAAAATCAATCGGCCTAGCCAATCCGCCACCGGTACGTAGCGTTCAGGATCCGGACGTTGATCCAGGGGATAGGGTTGATACTGCCCCAGGGGATTGGCCAGGGAAACCTGATAGTTGACGGGCTGGGAACCCTGCTCCAGGGAATTGGGCAGGAACTGCTCCCGGATAATGGCATTGATGGTGGTGATGGTTTGATCCAGAGCACTACCACCGCCGGGCAGAATCAACTGAGGATCGAGAATCCCCCCTGGCACCTGATGGCCGACGGGCCCCAGGGAAATCAAGCTAATTTTGCCCCGCCGCTTAGCCCGGTTCCAGTAGGACAGGGGGAAGAGGGGCCAACGGCCAGGAAACATTTTGGGCCCCAGCCGCTCCACCGAGTCCCTATCCCCCACCAGGTGATAGAGGTGCTCGAGTTTCAAGACATTTACGTTGGCACTGATCACCCCCCCCAGGGAGATTACGTCAATGGGCGCCCCCAGGGCCCGTTTCAGGTAGGGAGCGCTGGCACAGGCCATCTGCCCACCGCCGCTATAACCAATTAGGGTGACGGGGATACCGCTAGCCAGGGGGTAGCCATTCTTCACCAAGCCGTTATAAATCACCTGGCCAATGCCCTGGTTGTACAGGGGTCCGTAGCGTTTATCCGCCGATACCCCCACAATCAACACATTACGGATATTCACCAGCAGCCCCAGCAGGCTGGCGGGGTTGGCAAAACGCAGGCGATCGGCATAGCGCCACAGGAAGGCCAGGGGCCGGTTCTGATCGAGGGGGACGTTCATCACCGAGTAGGGCATGATGCCCCGGATCAAGGCCACGTCCTCCGGCAGGCTGGGGGCCAGGGTGGCGAGGAACTCCTCAATGTCGGGCAAGTACTCAAAGGTAGACTTACCAATACCATCCAGGTAAACCAGGTAGCGCCGCCAGTGGGCTTGATCGGGGTCACCCTGGGCCAGCTTACCGGCATGGAGGGTGGTATTGATGTCATCATCGTACCAGCCCGCCCACCAGCCCAGGGTCTCCAGGGGCGCCAGCAGGCCGGCCACAACCAGACCCACCAGGGCAACCCAGCTGAGGTTGAAGACCCATCGCAAAGGCCCTGGCAGTAGGGCAAACCAACCAAACCACCACTCTCGCAGGGGCCGCAACAGGATTAACACCAGGGCGGTGAGGGTGGCCAGGGCCACCACACCGAGACCGGTTTTGAGCAGCTTCCGCCTCCCGCTGACGGGTTGGGGCTGGAGCTTGGCGGAGAGGGGGGCGCTCCCCCCAGGGCAGCTGGCGGGCGAAGTGGGGCCAGGCGCCAGGGTCTCGAGCCGCTGCTTCAGCTCCGCCTGCCAATCCCTGGCCACCTGATTGAGGTCCTGGCGCATCGTCTCAGCGATAGCGCGCTGATTAGTCACCAGCTCCACACCAGCGGCTCGATTGGCCAGCTTTTTGCCCAGCTGGGTGAGGGGGCGTCCCACGGTATTTTGCAAGACCTGCAACAGCACCCACCCCACCACGGCGTAGCCCATGGCCCGGCTGACCGGCACCTGGGCGAGGGTACTAAGCCCCACCACCATGGCTAACAAATGCCAGATGGATAACACATTCAGGATCGGCAGGCCCAGGTAGGGGAGCCCCCCCAGGAAACCAAACAACAGGGGGGCATAGGCCAGACCTAAAACCGTCAGTAGGTCCTTAAACACCAACTTGACGGACCAGGGCAGGAGGGTAATCAGCCAGGTGCTAAATACCAGGGCGAGGGAACCCAGGGTAAATAGGATGGCATTGATCAACAAGCTGAGGGCGAACCGGGCTGGCTTTACCTGGTTGACAAATAAAATAATGCTTTGCCCAATGCCCTGGGACAGCCCCGCCAGCAGCACTAGCCATAGGGCCAGTCGGTCACCATAGGGCAGGCTTGTCGCCGCCCTAAAGGCCTCTGAGTTTAGGGCGAAAACATAGCCCAGCAACTGCCAGAGTTGATCACCCATTTGGTCCCCCATTGCCCCATCCCAGCCTCCACCGCTACCCAGAAATCAATCCGCCACTCAATCGTTTCATCACCCGATTGGCAATGTCAGCATAGTGCACCTCACCGGTGAGGATCTGCCCCAACCGTTGGGTGGCGGTGGGGCGCTTGATGCCGACGCGGTAGCCAATCCCCGGCACCCGGAAAAATAGCCCGGAAATCCGCTTCGCCCACTGCATATCAGCCCCCCAGGAGGATTGCAGGTGATGGGTGTAGTTGGCCAGGGCGGTGGTGTCTCCAGCCAGGGCCGCGTGAATCGCCTCGGCGGCTCGTACACCACTGATCATGCCGGGGCGAATCCCCTCCGCACTGAGGGGATCGACAATAGCGGCGGCTTCCCCCACCAGCAGCGCCCGATCGGTGTGGAGGGGGGTCTGGCCATGCCAGAGTTTGAGACCATGGCTATACACCTGCCCCTGATCGTAGGGCAAACCCAGGGCCTGGCTGTAACGG
>JAYKIM010000161.1:0-2551 GCA_035286245.1 Cyanobacteriota bacterium
AACTCAAGGGGGGTTGTTTTTGCACACTCGATTAGCTCAGGGCTAACCCAGTATTCATTGGCTACAGCAATTCACCGTTGAGCGCTGAATTGGATGAAGAAGGGTTGGTCGTCCAGGGTCCCGTTCGAGGAGATACTGATGATGGAATTATTGGGGCCATAGCGAATATTGGCGGGGCCCTGAGCGGATGCTGCACCGGAGGAGGTGAGATTGAGCACAATATCTTCAGCGGTTCTTTGGGTTTGTTGCCCTGCAAACCGGATGTTAGTGCCATCAGCCAGACGAATTGTTAGCTCGGCGCTGTTATCGGGTTGGACGGTTACCGAGGCAAAGGTAAGGGTTTGATTTGGACGGCCCTTAACACCAAACACCCCCTGACCTTGTTGGGTCAAAATGACCGCGGCGGCAGTTGGAGGACGATTAACACTGTCATCGCCAATGGTGAAACGAAGGGACAGGGGTTGTCCATCCAGGGTGCCATTGCCGATCAGGGAAATCAGGGTGGTGCCCCGGTAGCGGACAGTAAAGGTTCCTGTGGCGGTAGCTGAGCCAGCATTGGTGAGTCTGATCTGAGCTTCGCCGTTACGGCGACTAATCAGTTGCCCACCCCACCGCTGTAGGTTGCCATCGGCTAAACGTAGGGAAATCTCAACTTGCTGGTTAGAAAAACTGGTTACGGTGGCGAAGGTAACGGTTTGAGCGGGGCGGTTGCCGATGGATAGGGTGCCCTCTCCTTCTCCTACCAGGCTTAGGTTAGGTTGTTGGGCAATTACTAGAGAGGCTGGCACCGACACTCCCGATTCGACCAATGGTGAGGTGGCCATCGCTTTGACGGCGATGCCGGCGGTCAAGGCAGAAGCTAAGGCGGAATAGATAAAAATGGGGCGAGCCTGCATGGCGGATGTTCCCTTGATATTTGTTCGAAGTTGGTCACCGTTACTCTACATTCTGAGCCATGGGGTCTAGGGATGAAGCGTAACCAATCGTCATGCTAGCGTACTGAACAGGACACTGACCGGGAAAGTCTTAGGTCCTAGGGAGAAAGGCGCGCTATGGTCCAGGTGGTGTTGGCAGCACGACTGTAGAGGAAGCGATCGTGGAGACGGTTGGGTCGACCTTGCCAGAACTCGAAGTGGGTGGGTTCTACCCGGTAGCCACCCCAAAAGTCCGGCAGGGGAATTTCCTGGTTGAGGAACTTTTCTTTGATCTTTTCAAACTGCATCTCCAGCAACTGGCGGGAGGAAATGATCGTACTTTGCTGGGATACCCAGGCCCCTAGCTGACTGCCCCGAGGTCTTGAGAGGAAGTACTTCAAGGATTCTGCTGAGGATATTCTCTGGGCGGTGCCACCGATCGCCAGTTGCCGTTCCAGGGCGTACCAGGGAAATAGCAGGGACACCTGGGTATTGGCCCCGATATGCTGGGCCTTGCGACTGCCATAGTTGGTGAAGAACACAAAGCCTTCCTGGTCGAAGTACTTGAGCAGGACAGTGCGCTGCCAGGGCTGACCGTTGGGGGAAACCGTCGCCAACACCAGGGCATTGGGTTCTAGAATATCCGCCTGGCAGGCCTGCTCAAACCAGAGAGTAAACTGATTAATGGGATCGGCATCCAGGTCCTGGAGATCAAGACCTTGCTGGGTATAGTTGCGACGGAGGGCGCCCAGATCCATAGCCTGAATAACTGGTTAGTGCTAACTTTCTGACTATACTAGGTTAACCAGTCAGGCGGCTTAATTTAAATCACCTTAATTACCATGTACGACTGCATTGTGGTGGGGGCTGGCCCCGCCGGGGCATCTACCGCTTACCATCTGGCCCGGCAGGGACGATCTGTTTTAATTTTAGAAAAGGCTCCCCTACCTCGCTACAAACCCTGCAGCGGAGCGCTTTCTCCAGATATCGCTGCCCACTTTGATTTTGACTTTGCCCCAGTGGTTGACTGCGAGCGCCGGCAGGTTCGCTACACATGGAAGCTGGGGGATCCGGTGGAGGCTACCCTCACCACCCATGACCCGATCTGGATGGTGCGCCGCGATCGCTTCGATCAGTTTTTGGTCGACCAGGCCCAGGCCCAGGGGGCCCAGGTTAAGGACGCCACCCCGGTGATGGGCATCGAGTTTCAGGGCGATCGCTGGCAGGTAATCAGTGCTGCTGGCCCCCTCCAGGCCGCTTACCTGGTGGGGGCCGATGGCGCCCACGGCCCCGTGGCAAACTGGCTAGGGCTAGTCCCAGCCCCCCTCCGCCGGGCCCAACTTTGGGACTGGTCCAGCCCCACCCCCCTGGCTGCCGATTGCCCCCTGGCCTTTGAATTTGGCCTGGTGAAACAGGGCTGCCTATGGAGTTTTCCCAGGGCCCAGGGCTACGCCATTGGTGCCGTCAACTTCCTGGGGCAGGAGAGCGCTGACCACCAGGATTGCCTGCGCCGTTACAGCCAGGCCCTGGGTTTGCCCTACGATCAGGGGCAGGTGTATAGCCATGGTCTCAAACTCTGGCATGGCCAGACCCCCCTCCACACCGATCGGGCGCTGCTGGTGGGGGAAGCCGCCGCT
>JAYKIM010000162.1:0-6628 GCA_035286245.1 Cyanobacteriota bacterium
CTGGGGGCAAAACCTCCATGGGCTTGACCAAATCGACCCCAAAGATAGCCCGCAACCCCAGCCGTTCGTACCAGGGCACCGCGGCCCCCAGGCGCATTTTAGTCATGAAGTATTGCTCGAACAGGGCTTTCCCCCAGACCACCCATTTTCCCTGCATGGCGTAGGAGTAGCGCCGTTTGCCGGTGGCCGGGTCGGGCAACACCGGGGCCGCCACGTAAAGAATGCCGGTGTCGCCAAATTCGGCGAAGCAGATGGCCTCTAAGGTTGGGGTCTGCAACGGTTTGGAGATCGCCCCCAGTTGAACGGCAATATTATGGGACACGGCCATGCCCATGGCTTCGGTCATTTGCCCACTCTTGGGTAAGCCAATCGGTACGCGGAACTGTTCCGGCTGAGTCAGACTGACGGCAACACCCAGGGCATAAACGGAGGAGAAATCGGGGTGCTGATAGGTGGGCAATACGGGAATGAAGCCCTTTTCGTTGCCTAACCCTGGGGCATTTTGAAGGAACGATGCCCCTCGAAAGGCGGGGAGAATCATGGCGTAATGCTGGGGCAGGGTACGGCCATCGTCAAGGGTGATGGTGTCTGGAGTGATCGCCGTAATCGCCGCATTGCTGATCACCTCGATGCCGCGTTTGCGCAACAGAGCTTGGGTCAGCCGCTGGGCATGTTTCACGTTACTGACGCCTAGATGTCCGGCATAGGGTTCGGGGGTGACCAGGGTGAGCGTAGCGCGATCGCGCAGGCCTTTTTTACGCAGAATCTGGTCCGCCATCAAAATAAATTCGTAGGCGGGCCCAAAGCAACCCGCCCCTGGGGCGGCCCCCACGACTAACGCGCCAGGGTTCTCTAAAAACTGCAACCATGCCGTTCGCGCCTCCTGGGCGTGACTGGGGGAGCAAATGGAATGGGTGTAGCCGCCGTGGGGGCCAAGCCCTGGAATGGCGTCAAAGGCAAAGCTAGGCCCGGTGGCGATCGCCACATAGTCGTAGTCAACGGTTCCGCCATTTTCCATCGTGATGCGTTTGGCGTTGAGGTCGAGGGCGACGACCTTGCCCCCAACCAGCGCTACCTTGTGGCGTTGGGCCAGCGGTTCCAGATCAAGCTGGAAATGATTGAGCGGATCGACATCTAACCCAACCCGCACCAGGCCGGGGATAAAGGTAAATTTGGGCTGGTCAGAGATCAGCGTCACCCGATGCTGAGACGGCAGCAAGTGGCGCAATTCGTAGGCGGTAGGGAGTCCACCCAAGCCGGCACCAATCACAACAACATGAGCCATGGCAAAACCTCGATGCGATTTTCAATGGAGGGAGGCTGAAACAACATGTATCTCCCCGTCGCGCATCCTAAGGGTTGTGATGTTGTCCCAGAGCAGCAGACCCCGAGGGGATTGGAACCTATTATCACTTATTAACTAACTGGTAATATTCTACCATGATCTCAATCCCTGAAGTGATGAATCTCCCCTGACCTCAAGGTGAGATCGTCGCCCTGGAACGGTTGGTGGGGGTCTACTCCCAGCCCGGCCGGGATCCCCGCTTCCATTCCGACTGTAACGTTCTAGTCATAAATCTATGGGTTACGTCAGCTTTATAGTCAGGCCTCTCATTTTTAAGCCTTAATCGGGTTGGCTTCTCAGTCAGACTTGGGCCAGGGCTGAAACTGCTTGAGGGCTTAGTCTTCCATCTAGCCTGAGATGGTGAAGCAAATAGAAGCCGGATTGGAGTCAGGGCTTTTCTGAGAATTAGGATACGCCAAGTTACAATCTTCCGGTTTTGATCAGAATGGTTGTCGATCCCCGATCCCGGTGTTAAGGTCGGTAGCGATGGTTGATATAGATGTTGCTATAGGAGAGTAAACCCATGCTCCTGTTTATCGCCAGATTTGTTGATTAGGTGACCCTTAACCCAGGGGCTATGGGCCCCAGAGCGCTCTATCCTTGCAAACCCTGTAGAGACCGGTTCTGATTATTGTCACCGCTGGCTATTACGCCAACTGCTTTTTTACCACCTTGATTCAGGCAGTACCCGGGGGAGTCCCCGAGGGGTCTGATTGCCCTTGGGTTAACTGCCATCTCACTGCAGGTTTTCCCTGCAGAAGGAGGATAACAATGAACCTTAACGGAAAAACTGCCCTGGTGACCGGGGCATCTCGAGGTATTGGGCGAGCCATCGCCCACCGACTAGCCCAGGAGGGCTGCCAACGGATTTTGTTGCTGGCCCGTAACCGCGATCGCCTCTGCCAGGTAGCCGACGAGCTAGCCCAGTGGGGAGTTGAGGGGGTGCCGATGGCCGTCGACTTGGAAGACCCCATCCAGGTGAATGTGGCGATCGCCCAGGCCTGGCAGCAGTATGGCCCGGTGCATCTGCTGGTTAACTGTGCCGGGGTGGCCCACCAAACCCCCTTTCTGCAGGCTCGCCTTCCCCAGGTGCAGGCGGAAATTTCCACTAACCTGGTGGGGCTCTATACCGTCACCCGTCTGGTGGGCCGCCGCATGGCGGTGCGCCGGCAGGGTTGCATTGTCAATGTCTCCAGTTTGATGGGCAAGGTGGCCGCCCCCACCATGGCCACCTACTCGGCCACTAAGTTCGCCATCCTGGGCTTTACCCAAGCCCTGCGCAGCGAACTGGCCCCCTACCAGGTGCGGGTGGTGGCGCTCCTACCCTCCCTCACCGACACCGATATGGTGCGGGGGTTTGACTGGTTTCGCTGGGTGCAACCGGTCAGCCCAGAGCAGGTGGCTGACGCTCTGGTGATGGGCCTGCGGCGCGGTTACCGGGAGATTCTGGTGGGCTGGCAGAGCCATGGGGCGGTCTGGTTGCAGCGGCTGTTTCCCTGGTTGGTGGAGGCCCTGGTGCAGCAGGCCAGTCCTGTGGTTAGCGCCCCTGCCCCCTACAGCCTGCGGCAGCGGGTCTCCAGTTAGGGTGCTAAGACCATGGTCTAATCCTGGGGGTAAGGCCCCCAGGATGGGCCTACAGGTTTTGACGGTAGGTTTCGCTCTGGTAGATCCGATAGATCCGACCGTTGAGGGTACTGATCAGGGGTGCCACCGACAGTCCAGGGGGACAGCACGGGAGGTCAGAGCCACCATGACCGATGGGAGGTGTTCATCGGATCGGGATTAAACCATCGTCGCCAGGGCCAACGGGTGCCCATCTCTGTGGCCGCTGACCACAGTAGATAAAGTATCAACTCCCTACCATTGCTGAGATCTAGTTTTGGTATCCTGTTGCCAGGGGGCATACCATGGCCATTATTTACGAGATCGAGCACGTTACCCGCTACCAATACGCCAACCCCGTCACCCTGGGGGAGCACCGGGCCATGTTCCTACCTCGGGGCAGCCGTGCTGAGCGCATCCTTAGCTACTCGGTGGAGACCAATGTGCCCTCCGCTATCCACTGGATTATGGATACCCTTTCCAACAATGTGGCGGTGATCGAGTTTGCTGAACCCACCACTGAGTTGATCGTCACCTGTCGGTTTAAGGGTATGCATTTTGGCACCAAAGGGATTGACGACTTTCCCCTGGATTCTCGGGCCCAGGAAATTCCGGTGCAGTATACCCCCGACGAGTGGACCGATCTGTCTGGGTATCTGCGGCCCCATGCCGACGACCCAGATGGCCGTGTGGCGGCCTGGGCCAAGGGCTTTGTGGCGGGCGACAGGGATGTCACGGAAGATGTCCTGAAACGGATCATGGATAGTATTCAAGATGACTTTACCTACCGGGCCCGGGAGGAAGAAGGCACCCAGTCACCGGGGCAGACCTTAAGCACTCGATCGGGCACTTGTCGCGACTATGCCTGGCTGATGATTGAGACCCTGCGCCGCCTCGGCCTGGCCTGTCGGTTTGTCTCGGGCTACCTTTACGATGCCGCCCTGGATGGCGGTAATATTGGCATGACCGGCTCTGGGTCTACCCACGCCTGGTTGTCGGTGTTTCTTCCCGGGGCGGGTTGGTTACCCTACGATCCCACCAATCGCCTCACCGAGGGCTTTGACCTGATTACCGTTGTGATCGCTCGCCATCCCGGTCAGGCCATCCCCCTATCGGGTTCCTGGTTTGGTGAAACCAAGGATTACCTGGGCATGGAGGTGCAGGTGAGTGTCAGTAAATAGGGAGATTTTCCTGAGTTACCCTAGACAAAAACGCCATGACCATCCGGGAACGTGTGCGCAACTATCTGGACACCACCGACAGCCTGGGGGGGTGGATTTGCAACGGGGCGATCGCCGCCCTAGTTTTCCTCTCCGCCATCATTTTTGTGGTTCAAACCTACCCCATCAACGAGGGGCTACGGTCAACCCTGGAAACCCTCGACTGGGTAATCGTGGTGATCTTCACCCTCGAGTACGGGGTGCGGCTGTGGGCGGCGGAGCAGCCCTGGCGCTACCTGGTCAGCCTCTACGGCTTGATTGATTTACTCTCCATCCTGCCCTTCTGGGTTGGGGTGGTGGATGTGCGCTTTCTGCGGTTCTTTCGATCTCTGCGGATTTTACGGCTGGCCCGCATCCTCAGCAATCGGGTGTGGTTTGGCAAGTTCACCAGTGCCGACAGCCTGATTTTAATTCAGATTCTCTTTACCCTGGCGGCCATTGTCTTTATCTACGCTGGCCTGATTTTCCAGGTGGAACATCCCCGCAACCCCCAGGGCTTCGGCACCTTTCTAGATGCCGTCTACTTTGCCGTTGTCACCATGACCACCGTGGGTTACGGCGACATCATTCCCCTATCGGAGACCGGGCGGGCCCTGACCCTGATGATGATCCTCACCGGCATTGCCCTGATCCCCACCCAGCTGAGTAGCCTGATTCGCTATCTGGTGAAGGTTACCGATAGCCAGCAGGTGGTCTGTGGGGGCTGCGGCCTGGCGGTTCACGATCAAGATGCCCGGTTCTGCAAACAGTGTGGCGTCCCCCTGGAGCCCTAGCCCTCTAGGTTATCCTGCAGCCTTGGATGGCAGGCGGTATTGGTGCAATTGAAACTGAAGCGGATCAGGCCTAAACTAAGGGTCATTGAGTCATGGCAAAAGCAGTTTTCCTAGGGTGATTCTGCTGTCAATTCCCATCAGCACATGATGACGGCCCTGGTGATGGATCTGCTGCAGCATTACACCAGTTGTTCCCTACCCCTGGTGGACCCCGGCGATCTGGATAGGCCCCGTCTGCAGCGCCTAGTCGACTATATTGATCTGCACCTGCACCAGCCTATGGACTTGGCCGCCATGGCCCAGGAGTTAGCCATGGGGGAGTTGACCCTCTGCTGGGCCTTTATTAACCGCATGGGCCGCCCCCTCTATCAATACTTGGCGGAAAAACGATTGCAGCGGGCCCAGTTGCTGTTACGGGTGGGCGGGTTGCCCCCTGATCAGGTCGTCCCCTACTGTGGTTACCCTAGTGTTGAGGTGATGCAGACCCAACTGGGGAAGAAGCTCTAACCCGCTGCGTTATGTCTAAGGAGATGTGGGCACCTAACCTAGGGGTACCTCTTCGCCTAGGGGTACCTCTTCTACCGCCGGCAGGGTTTCCAGGGTGAGGGTGGGGGGCTGGATGCCCCCGGCCAGCCGTTTAAGCAGTTTGGGCTTGGCATCGTGGAGCAGGTAAATCAGGCGATCGCCCACCCGCCAGCCCTCCTGGCAGATCGCCACCTGCAGACTACCCTCCCGCTCCAGCAACAGGGGCACCATTTCACCGCTGCGCATCAGGGCGGCCAGGTGGGCCTGCTGCAGGTCCGTATCACTGTCCCGCAGCCGGGTTTCCCCCAGCCGCACCTCCCCGTCCTGCAGGTAGGTATTCCACTTTTTCAGCGGCAACCGGGTCAGGCGAGCCTGTTTCAGGTTAGCGGTTTCCCCAGGCTCCTCCCCCTCCTGCTCCTGGGGGAGGACCGCAATCACCCGGGGGGGGGCAAACTCCTCCAGAGCCCGCTGGGCCACCACCGCATTCACCTCACCGTTTTTAGTCATGGCCAGAAAGGTGCCGGCCTGATTCAGCCCCGCCTGCTCCAGGGCGTCGTGGTCCAGGGCACTGCTGACGATTACCTGCAGGCCCTCCTGGGTGGCGGCCTCACAGGCGGCGGGGTTGGTGTCGATCAGCACCACCGGATCGCCATGGTCCCGCATTAGCCGGGCTAACAACACCGTCAGGGGGCTACAGCCCACCACCACCGCCCCCACCGCATCCGCCTTGGTCAACCCCAGCCACCCAGCCACCCAGCCAGCGGTCAGCCCCTGTACCAGCACGGTGAGGATGATCGTGAGAAACACTAAGGCCTTGATGGCATCGCCACCGCTAATGCCCCGTTCCGTTAACAAAATGGCAAACAGCGAGGCAATGGAGGCGGAGACAATGCCCCGCGGCGCCACCCAGCTGAGAAAGGCCTTTTGGCGCCAGTTGAGGTCACTGGAGCGGGTACAGACCCAGATATTGAGGGGGCGCACCACCACCATCAACAGCGCTACCACCCCCACCGCTCCCCACCCCAGGGCAAACACACTGGCAATGGAGAGATCGGCGGCTAGCAAGATAAACAGCACCGACACCGCCAGCACCGTTAGTTGCCCCTTAACGCGCCGCAGTAGTCGCTCATCGGGGACCGACAGCGATCGTACCAGCAACCCCG
>JAYKIM010000163.1:0-6833 GCA_035286245.1 Cyanobacteriota bacterium
ATCCGGTTCCCCTTCTCCCTTTTTGGGAGAAGGGGTTAGGGGATGAGGGCAAACTTGCAAAACTGGGATGCTCTCGTTTAACACCAGAGATGGGGGGAAATCCTCCAGAGGGTAGGCCCCGCCTTAACCCCGGAGGTGAAATTCATCAAACTTAACCACCGCTGACTGGGGTTGGCGGGTGTCAAAGTAGTAGCTGCTCACCACCCCCTCCGGCAGGGAGAGCAGACTAAAGGCGGTGAGGTCATTGCTGGCCAGGTAGGGGAGGGGCTGACCCTGGCTATCCCGCTGGGGAGCGACCAGACTGGGGGGCACCGGTTCCAGACCGTTGGGATCTCCCTGGGCGAGGTAGTCCTGGGGGTTACCGTGGTCAGGCCCGGGCACCGGGCGGGTCTGATCGCGCCAGAAGGCGCCGTAGGAATTGCCCACATTGGAGGTTTCCAGGTAGTGGGTGCCGCTGGGGGAACGAAACCGGTTCCACAGGTGGGAATGGCCGTAGAAGACCAGATCCACCCCGGCGGACTCCAGCAGGGGGATCAGATGTTGGGCAATCTGGTCCTGGGCGATGGGGTAGTCGTAGTAGACCCCCCGCAGGCGGCCCTCGCCGTCGCGATCGTAGCGGGGCACCGGGTCGGTGAAGGGGGGCACAATGTTATCCCCCAGGGTATGGGGGGGATGGTGCAGCATCACCACCCGATAACGGGCCTGGCGAAAGGCGGGGCTGGCCAGTTCCTGGGTCAACCATTGGTACTGCAGGCTATCTGGGGCGATGGATTCAAAAATGTGCTGACCATAGCCCCAGTTAGCCGGGGTGGCCAGGTCTGCCTCCCGCTCTTGATAGCGGCCCTGCACCGTCGCCTGCCGTTGGTGGGGCCGCCAGATTTGGGTGAGGTAGAGGCTGACCATGCGCACCTCCCCCAGGGTGGTGGCGTAGTAACGGGAGGTCTGCTCCGGGCGATCGGGGTTAGGCACGGCGGTCTGGGGCAGGGTAAAGATTTCCTCGTAGGTGTCACTGTTGAAGGAGTTGTCGATGATCCAGCGCCGCCGTAGGGCGTCATCGCCGCTGGGGTTAAACAGATCGGCCCGAGCTTCGTAGTCCTGGATCGCCACCGATCGGGGCCGGGGGCTGTTGAATTGCTCCTTCAGGAGGGCGGTGTAGGAGAAGCGGCCCATCACCTCATGGTTGCCCAGGGCGGGGAACAGGGGGGCGTGCTGGATAATTTCACCGCCCCGGTAGTGAGTGGTGCGTCCGCCCCGCTCCAGGGGGTAGTGGGCTCGGCCCTGAAGACAGGGAAAAAAGGCATTGCCGCGACGGTCGTCAAACCATTCCGAGGCCCGGTCGGGGACGTTGACCAGGTCCCCCGCCAGGAATACGGCGTCAACCCGGCCCAGGGTTTCCTCCACCTTCTGCAGGTTGGCGGCGGTCATGGGCATGGTTTGGTGGTCTGAGGTGAGCAACACCCGCCAGGGTTGACCTACCTGGGGGGCGGGGGCCAGGCTAAACCGGGGGCTGTAGAGGGGGCGGCCCCCGGGGGGGGTGCTACTCACCTGGTAGGGCACCCGCTGACCTGGGGTGAGACCCTCGACCCGGGCCTGGTGACGCCAGATGGGCCGGGGTACGGTGCCGGTTAGATCGGCAAAGTCGGGGTGGTTGAGTTGGGATTCGGGATCTTCGCGGCTGCGACCCAGGGGCCGACTGGTGGCCATGACCTGGTGGGGGAGGGGGGGCTGCTGGCCAGGGTCACCCCAGTAGACGCGATGATCTTGACCTTCAAACTCGGTGAACCAAACCACCACCACCGAGGTGGGAGTGGGGTCCTGTAGGAAGGGATCGGTGAGGAACTGGCTGGACATAACCGCAGGTCTCTCGGCTAGGGGGGCAGAGGGGAGTGGCTCCAGGCGGATCAAGAGGATCAGGGTGAACAGTATCACCAGGGCGCCAATCCCCAGAGTTAGATCGTGCCGGGTCATCATGCGGCCATCCCTTAGGACTTCCCCTCTGTGGATTACAATCGCCGATTATCCCAGAGCCTGATTTCAGGGCAAGGCCCTGGGGTAATCGGTGGCTTAAGGGACCGTGCAGCCAATTATCCCACCTCGGTGGTAGCGATTTGAAACCGGCTTGCTAGAATAGGGCCTGTATAGAGTTCGGTCCTGTGCCATGCGATCGCTACTACTTATTCTGGTCCTAGGTCTGACCCTGGTGGGGTTTCCCGGCCAGGCCTGGGCCCATCAGGTGGAGACCAACTACACCCTGGGGGCCCAACTGGAATTTCAGTCCCACTTTAGCACCGGTGAGCCCTTTGCCGGCGCCCGGGTGACCATCTACGCCCCCAACCAGCCCGACCAGCCCTGGCAGACCCTGACCACCGACAGCCAGGGGCAGTTTTCCTTCCTCCCCGATCGCACCATCCCGGGCAATTGGGAGGTCCGAATTGAGGATGAAAACCAAGGTCACGCTGACTATTGGACAGTTCCTGTGGATGGTCAGGGCATCATCGAGGAGGGTATCGTGCTTGACGCCACCCACGACCAACACTACTTGACCGCCTCCCTGGTTGCCCCCCTGATCACCACTACCACCGCTGCCCTGGGTTGGGCCCTCTTAAAACGGCGACGTTTTCAGGTCTAGGCCATAGCCCCTGGCCAAAGCTCTATCAACTTAAGCCAAGACGCCTTGATAGGTAAGGTTTTCGATGGTTCAAGCCATTCCTGCAACCGAAGTCACCCTGCGCACCTTGAAGCAGAGCCTTAACCTGCAGCTAGCGACTGATGCTCAGTTCTTTTCAGAGTGGCAGGGGGAAATTGAGCTGATCAGCGACCTTGATCAGCGATCCCTGGATCGGGTTAAAGGTAATTACTTAGATTTACTCGAAGACCCGCCTGTCCTGGAAAATAGCGTCAAGATGGTCATGCTGGGACCGTTGCTAGACCTGGCCGGTTTTTATCGTCGTCCCTTTCGGATCACGAGTGAAAGTAGCATTGACATTGAGCTGGAAGATGCAAATACCCTGATTCGGGGGCGCATTGATGTGCTGGTGCTGAATGAACTGCTCTGGCTGATCGTGATTGAGTCAAAACGTAGTGATTTTTCTGTGACCCGGGCCTTGCCCCAAACCCTAGCTTATATGTTGGGTAATCCTGATCGGAGTCGATCAACCTTTGGTTTTATTACCAATGGCACCGAGTTTCTATTCTTAAAAGCCCAGATTCAACCGACAGCCCAGTACGCAACTTCGAGGCTATTCTCTTTATTCAATCCAGGCAATGAGCTCTATCAGGTTCTTTCTATCCTTAAGCATTTAGCATGATTTTGAAGACAGGGTTTTGCCGATATAGCAGTTTTCGATTCTAGGTTTTTGCCTTAAGCCAGGGTTTCCGGGCAGTAGCCCAGCCCCATGACAAACTGGCGACGAAAGGCCTCAATGTCTTCTCGATCGGGTTTGCCGTGGGACACCACCGCCACCTGGTAGCGCCGCATCACCTCCACCGGAGACTGGCCCATTTCCAACCCCCACAGGGCCATCCGCACCCGCATGCCGGGTTCATGGGCTACCCCCAACTCAGTCATGTAGGCCCGCAGGTCCCCCGCCGCTGCCTCGCCCAAGTTGGAAGCCATCTTAATGCGCAGCACCCAGCCATCAATCTGATGGATGACAGTCATAAATAGTAGGGGTAGGCGGGGGTTGGCCAGCAGGTGTTCCACCACCCGCAGGGTTAAACTCGCATTGGCCAGATAGTAGGTATATTCCATGATGGACCGTTAAACCTCGACCGATCAGCAGGTGCTACAGTTTTTATTGTCATGGCTGCGCTCCCGAAGGGTTAGGGGCATTTCCCGGCTTCACCCTGGGTGTATCCACCCAATCTCCTGTTTCCCATTATCTATGACCGATCTCCCCTCCCCAGACCATTCCCTGGCGGCCTACCAGTACACCCTACCCCCTGGGCAGATTGCCCAGGCCCCTGTCACCCCCAGGGATGCTTCCCGGTTGCTGGTGGTGCAGGGGGCAGATCAACACCAGCATCGGCATTTTTATCATCTGCCGGAACTGCTCAACCCCGGCGACCTGCTGGTGTTGAACAACACCCGGGTGATCCCCGCTCGTCTGATGGGCCAAAAACCCTCCGGGGGTACGGTGGAGGTACTGTTGCTGGAGCCCCGGGCCACCGATCAATGGCTAGCCCTGGTGCGTCCAGGGCGACGGCTTAAGCCGGGGGCTGTTATCCAGTTTGGCCCCCCAGACCAACCCGCCGACCTATGGGCAGAGGTGATCGATCAAGACCCCGACACCAGTGGCCGGGTGGTGCAGTTTTACACCAGGGACAACCAACCCCTTTACCCCCTACTGGAGCGGTTAGGACAAGTCCCCCTACCTCCCTACATTACCGGTAGCCCCGATCCCGATCGCTACCAAACCATCTACGCCGAGGTGCCAGGGGCCGTCGCTGCCCCCACCGCCGGTCTGCACTTCACCGAGCGCCTATTTGAGGCCCTCAGCCAACGGGGTGTTAATCACTGCTATCTGACCCTGCACGTGGGAGTGGGCACCTTTCGCCCCATCGCTACGGATAACGTTTTGGACCACACCATGCATGGAGAGTGGGTGGAGGTGCCGACCAGCACCGTCGCCCTGATCAAGGCCACCCAGGCCAGGGGAAATCGGGTGATTGCGGTGGGCACCACAGTCGTGCGGGCCCTGGAGGGGGCAGCCCAGGCGGGCCAGTTGCAACCCTGGCAGGGGCAGGTCAACCTCTATATCTACCCGGGCTACCGGTTTCGGGTGATTGACGGCTTAATTACCAACTTCCATCTACCCGGTTCCAGCTTGCTGCTGCTGGTCAGTGCCCTGATCGGTCGCCAGCGCCTTCTGGATCTCTACCAGGAGGCCATCCAAGCAGGGTATCGATTCTATTCCTTTGGCGATGCCATGGTAATTTTGCCCGAGGCGACTGTTCCACAGTGCCAAACACCCCAAACCGAGTCCCCTTAGGGATTCGGTTTGGGGATAGGTTGGCGGTCAGATCACTCCAAAACCATGGTGTTATCCACGATAACGGGGATGGGGTTGATAGTAAACTTGGGAACCGTGATCGGGCACGTAGTGGCATTGCCAGAAAGCTTTACAAAAACTGGCCCACAGGGATTCGCGAGATTGGCGATAGTAGTCACCCAGCATAGGCTTGATCGCCGCTGTGGCGGTTTCCAGATGGTAGTGGGGAATGCCCAGGAAGATGTGGTGGGCCACATGGGTGCCGATATGGTGGTGGATAGAGTTAAAAACCCCATAGTCTCGGTCAATGGTGGACAGGGCACCCTTCAAGAACGTCCAATCCTTGCCCCGATACCAGGGAATGTCGGGGGTGGTGTGGTGTAATAGGGTGACTAAATCGAGCCACACCACAAACACCAGATAGGGCATCAGATAAAACTTCACCATCAACCCGACCCCAAATTGCACCGTCAGCCCCAGGAGTAGGGTAACCATGGCTACACAGCAAAGGGTGCTGATCAATACACCCCGTCGTTCAGAACGCCGAAACAGCGGACTGGTGGGTAGGAAGTGAGATCCCTTACGTCCCGGTGAGCGGAGGAATAAATACAGGGGGTAGGCTAGCAGAGAAGCATAAAACCTGACCAACCGTTGGGCAGCGGGCAGATTCCGATACTGACTTTCTGAGAGGGGATACCAGCTCTCATCGGTATCAATGTTACCGGTATTGGCATGGTGGGTGCGGTGGCTAATTCGCCAGCCGTGGTAGGGAACCAGAATGGGGGTGTGGCAGAGATGGCCGACTAGATTATTCAGCCAGGTCCACTTCGAAAATGAACCGTGGCCACAGTCATGGCCAACCACAAACAAAGCCCAAAAGAGGGTACCTTGCATCACCCAAAATAGTGGATAAAACCACCAGGTATCCAGACGATAGGCCACGACGTATAGGGCTACAACCAACCCAATATCCCTCAGGAAGTAAGCGATGGAGCGCCAGGCAGAGGGCTGGAAACATTCTTCTGGAATGGCATTTTTCAGATCTTGGAGACTAAAGGGCAGACCTGAATCAGTAAAAGCCTGAGGGACTGGTGGTGCTCCTTCGGATCGGAGCCGGAGACGTTCTTCTAATTGCACAGAAATACCAGGTCAAAAAGGAAAAGCTAAAGGCAACAGCTGGCGGGAACGGAGACCGCTATTAACAATAGTTAATAGCGGTCTCTTTACACATCTTAACCTTTGGCGATCCCCAAAACCAGGCTAAATTTGTGGAAATTCACCGAATTATAGATAAAAAAGCTAGTTCAGGCCCCAGGGCTATCCTGTCATAAAGTCTTTGATTGCCACCATGAACCTTTCGTCTTCCTAGGATCATGTAGACCATAAACGCTATTACTGCAGCCAGTTCCATTAGGACATTCTCTTGGCTGTGAGCTTGTCGTTTGCGAGGCGTCCCCGCAGGGGATAGAGCATACCTTATATAGCTAGGATCTAGGGCTATCTGCTCTACTGGGGGGTTTTGCAGCCCTCACCCTCAATCCCTCTCCCAGAGCGGGAGAGGGACTTTGAATCCGGTTCCCCTTCTCCCAAAATAGGGCTACTAGATACACACATCTCCTATTGAGGCTCAAAATGCCCCATTGGCCCCCCCGGGCCGCTACGCGAGCTAGGGATTTAGGGGGCCTTTGAGAGCAAGCCTACCAGCCAAACACTTGTGTGTACTTAGTAGCCCAAAATAGGGAGAAGGGATTAGGGAATGAGGGCAAACTTACAAAATTGGGATGTTTTCCTACTGGGGATGGGATGGGAGAGATAAAAAACCCCCAGGCCGATGGGAACCTG
>JAYKIM010000164.1:0-4470 GCA_035286245.1 Cyanobacteriota bacterium
TCTGTAGCGTTGATTATCCGGCCGATCGCTATGACGTTTGGGTGATTGATGACAACAGCAGCGATCGCACCGCCCAGCGCCTCCAGGAGTTGAAGGGGCTCTATCCCCAATTACGGATACTACGGCGCAGTGCTGGAGCCACGGGGGGCAAATCCGGGGCCCTCAACCAGGTCTGGCCCAGTATTCAGGGGGAGATTATCGGTGTCTTTGATGCCGATGCCCAGGTCACTCCAGATATGCTGCGCCGGGTGGTACCGATGTTTGAACCTCCCCATGTGGGGGCTGTGCAAATGCAGAAGGCGATCGTCAACCGGGCCCAAAACCTCTGGACCCGGGGTCAACAGGCGGAAATGGCCTTAGACTCCTACTTTCAGCAGCAGCGGATTAGCCTGGGGGGGATTGGGGAATTGCGGGGCAACGGCCAGTTTGTTCGCCGTGCCGCCCTGGTCCAGTCCGGCGGCTGGAACGAGGAGACCATTACCGATGATCTCGATCTAACCCTGCGGCTGCACTTTAGTGGCTGGTCCATCGAATTTCTGCTGGAACCGGCGGTGATGGAGGAGGGGGTGGATCGGGCGATCTCCCTGTGGCACCAGCGTAATCGCTGGGCGGAGGGCGGCTACCAACGCTACCTGGATTACTGGCGCCTGATTGCCCAGAACCGCCTCAGCCCCAGTAAAACCCTTGATCTGGCCGCTTTCTGGGTGATTCAGTATGGTCTTCCTACGGTGGCCTTTCCCGACTTTGTTATGGCCCTCTGGCGCCATCGCCTCCCTCTCTTTTTGCCGGTGTCGGGGCTGGCCCTCACCCTATCGATGGTGGGCATGTACCGTGGGTTGCGCCGCACCCAGCCCCAGGCGATCTGGGTGAATGGCCTACAGACCCTCTGGGGTAACCTCTACATGCTGCACTGGGTGCTGGTGATTAGCACCATGACCCTGCGCCTGGCGGTGCGACCTAAACAACTACGCTGGGTGAAGACCACCCACCTGGGCGGTGAGGATGATCTACAGGTCCATACCCCCTAACTTCTCCCGGTTTGGCCCACCTGCCCCCCTGCCGGGCACACGCTAGAATGACAAGGGCGGTCATGGCTCTGGCAACGGCTCAGGTAGACCCAATCTCCCATGGTAGAACGGCATAGCGACATCCTGATTGTAGGGGGCGGGATCATTGGCCTAGCGATCGCCCTGGACCTACAACAGCAGGGGGCAACCGTCACCCTGCTTAGTAAACGGTTTGAGGAGGCCGCCAGCCAGGCCGCCGCCGGCATGCTCGCTCCCCGGGCGGAGGGGTTGCCCCCCGGCCCCCTGCTGGATTTGGCCCTGGCCAGTCTGGCCGCCTACGGGGACTGGGTGGCTAAACTAGAGTACCTGACCGGCGAATCGGTTGGGTACTGGCCCTGTGGAATTTTGGCCCCCCGCTCCGTTCTGCCTGCGGCCTCCGACCCTGGCGCTCCCTGGCTGCCAGCCTCAACCCTGGCCCATTACCAGCCCGGGCTCGGGCCCCAGATCCGGGGGGGCTATTGGTACCCAGAGGAGGGGCAGGTGGATAACCAGGCCCTGGCCAGGGTCCTACGCCGGGCGGCGATCGAGGCGGGGGTTAACCTCCAGGAGGGGGTGGAGGCCACGGCTTTGGTGTACCAGCGGGGGGCGATTGGCCAGGTATTGACCGCCCAGGCCGGAGCCTTTGGGGCTGACCTGGTGGTGCTGGCGGGGGGGGCCTGGAGCCAGCAACTCCTGCCCCTGCCAATTTCTCCCCGCAAGGGGGAAATGGTGGGTTTACGGATTCCGATCGGCTACGATCAGCCCCAACCCCTGCGGCGTGTCCTATTTGGGGAGGGCATCTACATTGTCCCCCGCCAGGACGGTCGCATTGTTCTGGGGGCCACCAGCCAGGCGGTGGGGTTTACCGCCGGTAATACGGCGGCTGGGGTCCACCAATTACTGCAGCGGGCGATCGCCCTCTGGCCCACCCTAGCCGACTTTACCCTGGAACGAACCTGGTGGGGTTACCGACCCGCTACCCCCGACGAATGGCCGATTTTAGGGCCGGGGCCAGCCACCAACCTGATCCTGGCCACGGGCCATTACCGCAATGGGATTCTACTGGCTCCCATTACCGCCCAGTTGATTGGTCAATTGTGCCGGGGCGATACTCCCGCCCGGTTGACCCCCTTTAGCTGGCAACGCTTCCACCACCCCTCTACCTCTGCCCCCTACCCCAGTGCTACTCTGCCCATGACCTCTGCGCCCCTAACCCTAGCCACCGCCAGCCAGGCCCAACCCCTGGAGACCGAGGATAGCCCCCTGGTGATTGCCGGTCGATCGTTTCACTCCCGACTGATGACCGGTACCGGCAAGTACGATAGCTTTGCGGTGATGCGCCAGAGTATTCAGGCCAGTGGCTGTGAGATTGTCACCGTAGCGGTACGCCGGGTGCAAACCCAGGCCCCTGGCCATGAAGGGCTAGCGGAGGCATTGGATTGGTCCAGAATCTGGATGTTACCGAATACCGCTGGTTGCCAAACCGCCGAGGAGGCCATTCGGGTGGCCCGACTGGGTCGGGAAATGGCTAAGTTGTTGGGCCAGGAGGACAACAACTTCGTCAAGCTGGAGGTGATCCCCGACTCTAAATACTTGCTGCCTGACCCGATTGGCACCCTGGCCGCCGCCGAACAATTGGTTAAAGAGGGGTTTGCCGTGCTGCCCTATATCAATGCCGATCCCCTGCTGGCTAAACGCCTGGAGGAGGTCGGTTGTGCCACAGTGATGCCCCTTGGCTCTCCGATTGGCTCCGGCCAGGGGATTCGTAACAGCGCCAACATTCAAATCATTATTGAAAATGCTGGGGTGCCGGTGGTGGTGGATGCCGGTATTGGTACCCCCAGTGAAGCCGCCGCCGCCATGGAAATGGGGGCTGATGCCCTGCTGATTAATACCGCCATTGCTAAGGCCACGGACCCCGTAGCCATGGGCCGGGCTATGGGCTTAGCCACCACCGCCGGGCGATTGGCCTACCGGGCAGGTCGCATCCCTGTCCGGCAGATCGCCAGCGCTAGTTCTCCCCAAACTGGGATTGTGGCCTAGGGGTTTCTCAACTTTTTGCGCAAACGCTGTAGGGGAGTAACTAGCGCGATCCTAAATCCTTAAACCGTTGGTAACCCTGATCGGGATGGTAGAGGTGACAACCGCTGATAATCTTCTTCATCAGATCCCAGGAGAATCGGGTTTGCTTAATCAGGGGCCCCCATTCCTTTTGCAGAGCCTCATAGGCTGGACGGAGATTGTAGGAAGGGATACCGACGGAAATGTGGTGGGGCACATGAACATTAATGTCGTGGCAGAGCAGTTCTACCCAGCGGGGATAATCACAGTGTAGGGTGCCAGCCAACTGAGCCTCTACCTCGTGCCAATTGGCCTCGTACTGAAACGGAATTTCTGGCACCGTGTGGTGAACTAGGGTGAAGGTGCTCATCCAGAAGTGGTAGCCAAGCCAGGGCATGAGCCAGTACTTGACGATACCCCAGGGACCAGCCATTAGCCATAGGCTAGGGAAAAGGACTAGGGCAAAGATGCTCACCAGGGCAATGGAACGCAATACTCGAGGACGATCGCGGGGCTCAAAATTTTCTAACTTGAAATGTAGAACCGCCCAGTGAGCGACCGAGGCTAACCACCACAAGCCCCCCCGCATGCCACGGTAGACTCCTCTCATAAACCCACTGGCATTCTCATACTCAGCAGCGGTCCAGGGGGTCCAGGCATTGTCCTGATCAAGGTTATTGGTATGGCGATGGTGAATATCGTGGAGCAGTCGCCAGCTGTGGAAGGGATAGATCAGGGGAAGAAACATCAGATGGCCGAGCCAATTATTCACCCAGCGACGATTCGAAAAGGACCGGTGTCCACAGTCATGACCAATCACAAAGAAACCGGTTAAAGCAGTGCCGGTAAAGAACCAGGCTAGGGGCAGCAAAAACCAGGGAGAAAGGGCAATGGCAGTATAGCCCAGAGCTACGGCCATGACACTGATGGCTACCGATCTCCAGGCCTTGAATGCATCTTTTTGAAAGTAAACCTTAGGAATAGTTTGGATAACCTGTTTAAGGGTTAGGTCTTGGGCGGAAAGAGGAGCGACGGAAGTAGAGGCAAAAGTAGCAGTCAAGGAATAGTCTCCAGAGGAAAGTCAAAACGCCAGGAGATTTTGCCTACGCAATGGTAACGGCCATATAGAGCTGGCTTGAGCAAAACATCTAAGCGAGAATTTTTACAATTGCTTAACATTCTATAACATATTGCCTAGCCCATTACAGTTTTTGCTAACTGGCTCGAGTAGGATTTATCGGCCTTTCCCTTTTGCATGAATACGGCCAGTGAGTCACGGATAGGCATGATGTGAGGAGCAATCTTCTCCTCAAGGTTACCTGGCAAGAAGCCTAATCCCTGTTCACCGGGCGTGGAGACAATT
>JAYKIM010000165.1:0-22366 GCA_035286245.1 Cyanobacteriota bacterium
GACCCGCCGGGGGTAATGGGGGGCCGGGGGGATCGGTCTACCTGCAGGCGGTGGAACGCCTGCAAACCCTTTTAGATTTCCGCTACGCCCATCGCTTTAAAGCCAGGGATGGGGAACGGGGGGGGCCGAAGAATCAGACTGGGGCGGCGGGCCCCGATCTGATTTTGGAGGTGCCCTGCGGCACCATGGTCTACGAGGTGGGCAGAGATCGCCTGCTGGGGGACCTGGTCACCCCGGGTCAGCGGCTGTGTGTGGCCCAGGGGGGCAAGGGTGGCCTTGGTAATCGCCACTTCCTGAGCAATCGCAACCGCGCCCCCGAGCACGCCCTGCCGGGTCTACCGGGGGAGGAACGTCAGCTCCGTCTGGAACTGAAACTGCTGGCGGAGGTGGGCATTATCGGCCTACCCAATGCCGGCAAGTCCACCTTGATTAGCGCCCTCTCCGCCGCCCGGCCTAAAATTGCCGATTACCCCTTTACCACCCTGGTCCCTAACCTGGGGGTGGTACGGCGTCCCAGCGGCGACGGTACGGTCTTTGCCGATATCCCTGGGTTAATTGCCGGGGCCCACACCGGTTTGGGGTTAGGCCATGATTTCCTCCGCCACATTGAGCGGACCCGCTTGCTCCTCCACCTGGTGGACGCCACCGCTGAGCACCCCCTGGAGAACTACCAGATTATTCAGCAGGAGCTGGCGGCCTACGGGCATCAACTGAGCCAGCGTCCTCAAATTCTGGGGTTAAACAAGATTGATAGTCTCTCCCCAGACCAGCTACTTGACCTGCGTACCCAGTTTGAAGCCCTCAACCCTGGCCCCGTCCACTGTATTTCCGCGGTTACCGGTAGCGGTCTGGCGGACTTGTTACAACAGGTTTGGCAGCGATTAGAAGGGATGGACGCCGACAGGCCCCCGGTGGAGGAGTGGGCTGCGCCGGTGACGAAACCCCTGTAGTCCTGCCCCTACCCATAGGGGGGTACAATATTCCCTGAAATTATCTATAATGTTGATTGATAATCGCCACTATCGATGACGGAGCGTTTCCACGGGACTTTGCCGTCTATCCAACCCGTCAGCTGGCCTGATTCGCTCCATTTCTTGGCGGTGTTCTGAGCCTATAGGTTGGGTACTCTACCTATGTTGCTTCAGATGCGTTTCCTGTCCCTATGATAGGTTCCCTGTTTTCAGAGGTTTTTTACCCGGCCGATGATAATGTTACTGGGGGTTGGCCCTGCTGCCGGCGGCGTCAGTCCGATCAGGCTAGTGCCGAGGACGCCAGGATAGCCGCGATCGCCCGTCTAGATCTGGGGGCTAACCGCCATGTGCCAGCCTTTGAGGAAGCCGCTCAGGTGGCGGCCCGTTTCCTCGCCGCCCCGGTCAGTTGGGTGAGTGTGGCCACCGCCGATCGGGAATGGCTGCAGGGGGCCTACGGTCTCTACTCCCTGGGGCTGGCCAATAGTTTGGCCAGCCAGCGCCAGTTGCCCCTGGAGGCTGGCCTGAGCAGCTACGTGATTCACAGTGAGCAGCCCCTGGTATTACCCGACCTGGGCCAATTCCCCAGCCTGGCTCAGCTGCCGCTGGCGGCGGACTATGGGTTGGCCGCCTACTGTGGCGTGCCCCTGATTACCTCCGAATACGAGTGCATCGGGGTTTTAGCGGTGCTTGATCACCATCCCCGCCAGTTTAGCCAACGGGATATCGCCTTCCTGGCCATGGCGGCTCGCTGGGCGATGGCGGAGTACGAGCGATCACGATCGGCCCTAGGACCTAACCTGGTTCCTAAATCTCTGTCACCCAGACCAGAGGGTGAGATCCCCGATCCCATGCTCAGTACCGGTATCACCACCGCCATGGCAGAGGTCCGCTTAAATCTGCTGGCCCAGTTGGTAGAAGATCTGCGCAATCCTCTCACCGCTGTGCTGGGCATGACCAGCGTACTCAGCCAGGAGGTCTATGGCCCGCTAACGGTAAAACAGCGGGAATATACCGAAATCGCCTGGCGCAGTAGTCAAGCGATGATGGCCCAGGTGGATGAAATCCTCGATCTGGGGCTGGTTAACGCTGACATCGGTGCCTTAGTACCGGCCTTGGTGGATATTGAGCGAGTGGTCCACCAGGTGATCACCATGCTCAGCCCCCTGGCGGAAAAACTCTCCCTCAGTGTCAAGCTCAGCATTGAACCGGAGCAGAATCTCTGGATTCTAGACCAGCAGTTGGTCAAACAGGTACTTTATTACACCCTGTTTAGCGTTATGCACATGGCCGGGGAAAACAGCACCCTTCGCATTCATACCTCTCGGAAGCAAGACACCCTAGCGATCGCCCTCTGGCTGGCTAACCCCTGGACAGGGGATGGCTTACCCCCCAGTCTGGTCAGTTTCTGTCAGGACCTGGAGACCGCCGGCGAAACTGACATCCCCCCAGGGTTGACCCTTGATATCGATCAGGATGGCAACCAAAAAAACTGGCTAGGACTCAAACTGGGGGTCTATCTGGTGCGCCACCATGGCGGACAGATCCGGATTTATGGCAATGACGACTCTGGGCATCGGCTGGGTATTCAGTTGCCCTGCCTAAAACCCAACCTGGCCGCCTCAACCCTCGGAAATCAGGTTACCGCCCAGCTACCCTAACCCCTACTATTTGATACGGAATTTAAGCGCGGGAATTCCGAAAAAATTGCTAAGCCTAGGCCGATTTACCCATTATTCTCTCTAAAGTGGAAAGGAATTTAGGTTACCCCTATTTTCCTGGACCCCTGCAGTAGAATATGTCCGCTAATTTCCCCTACCTTTCCTCCTTTCCCCGTTCTCGGAGCATACCTGCGGCTTTTAAAGCGACGGTGCCAGCCCCGATTGATCGAATCCGACGACTGATCTGGAAAATCACCCTGGCCGCCCTAGCCCTGATGGCGGTTGGCAGTGCTACGCGGGTTATGAATGCGGGTCTGGCCTGTCCTGACTGGCCCCTCTGCTACGGTCAACTGATCCCCCAGCAGCAGATGAACCTGCAGGTATTTTTAGAATGGTTCCATCGTTTGGATGCCGGCCTAATTGGGTTGAGCACCCTCTGGCTGGTGGGTTTGAGTTGGTGGTATCGTCCCCAATTGCCAGCCTGGCTACCCTGGGCCACCACCGCTACGTTCCTGTTAATTGGTGTGCAGGCCGGCTTGGGCGGATTAACAGTCACCCAATTGCTACGCTTTGACATTGTCACCGCCCACCTGGGGGTAGCCCTGCTGTTTTTTAGCGCCCTGCTGATTATGGGTACCCTGCTACTCCCCTACCAATCCACCGGAACCGTGGGTCGCCTACCCTGGTTAGGGCTATTGGCCTTGCTAGTGGTTTATAGTCAATGTCTCTTAGGGGGGGTAGTGGGTTCTCGCTGGGCGGCCCATCAATGTTTTGGCCTCAAGGAACTTTGCCAGGTAATGCACAGCCATCTGGCTGGGGTCTTACCGGTTTGCTTGGCGGTCCTGGGTCTTACCCTGACGGTCTGGCGCACCCCAGCCCTCACCTATCCCCTACGGCAGCTTGGCAACCTAGCCAGCACTATTCTGGTTTTACAAGTTGTTATGGGTATTGCCACCCTGCAGCTACGGCTGCAGGTGGAACCCTTGACCGTGATCCATCACAGCTTGGGTGCTGCCCTTTTGGGCACCCTGGTGTGTTTTACCGTGCTGGCCTACCGTGACGCCCTGGGAACCACTTCGGTGCCGATTGCCCCATCCCCATCGGAGTCCTAACCTCTAAACCATTTCCCATCGGTTCGCCCTGACCCCCGTCTAACCGCCCCTTCCACTCCCCTGGTTAAACGGCAAGCCCCAGTTCTATGTTGTACCTGAGGACATCTTCGGCATGGACCATCTGACTACCTGGAATAATGCCCCTCGGCACCATGATTCCCTACCCGCTGTGGTGCGTAGCTATCTGCAGCTCACTAAACCGCGGATTATTCCCCTGCTATTAATTGAAACGGCGGCAGCCATGTGGGTGGCAGGCCAGGGTCAGGTCGATCCGGTGCTGCTGGTGGTTACCCTACTGACGGGCACCCTGGCGGCGGCGGCGGCCCAGACTATCAACTGTGTCTACGATCGCGACATTGACTTTGACATGGAGCGCACCCGCCATCGCCCCATTCCCTCGGGTCGGGTGCAGGTGAGGGATGCCCTGGTGTTTGCGGGCATTCTGGCGGTCCTGGCCTTTATCCTGCAGGCCTGGGTAGCCAACTGGCTGAGTGCCGCCCTGGCCATGGTGGGTATTGCCATCTACGTGGTGGTCTACACCTACTGGCTAAAGCGGTCATCCCCCCAGAATATCGTGATTGGCGGGGCCGCCGGAGCCATTCCCCCCCTGGTGGGTTGGGCGGCGGTCACCGGGGATGTGCCCCTGGCGGCCTGGCTCTTTTTTGCCATTGTGTTTATCTGGACCCCGCCCCACTTTTGGGGGTTGGCCATGTTGATCCAGGAGGACTATGCCAAGGTCAACGTCCCCATGATGCCCGTGGTGGTGGGGGACGCATCCACCGCTCGGCAGATTTGGTACTACACCCTGGTACTGATTCCCCTGACCCTGATGATGACCTACCCCCTGGGGGCTACCGGCGCCGTCTACGCCCTAATTGCCCTACTGCTGGGGGGGTTGTTTATTAAAAAAGCCTGGGCCTTACTGCAGCATCCCGAGGATCGGGACCTGGCCCGCTCCCTGTTTAAGTTCTCCATTCTCTATATGATGTTTCTGTCCGCCGGCATGGTGGTGGATAGCTGGCCCATCACCCGGACCTTGGTGGCCAGCCTAACCACCAGCCTACCCAGTTAGTCAGGGCCGAGGGATGGCTCGCCTCTACCCCCCCTGTAAGGCTATTAAGTACCCAAAGAGATGGGTGTATCTAGTAGCCCTGTAAGGCGGTGGAGGCGATAGGTTCTCACCACAAAAAGGCAACTCCCCGTTTACCCAAGATATAGTCATCGAACACCAGCTGCCCCGGGTGATCAGCCATACCTACACAGACGTGCATGGGCAACAAATGCTCTTCCCGCGGGTGACAATAACGGGAGGATGGTGCTTGGCTCCAGTTAATTAGCCGCTGTTCACGCTCCCCTTGGTCTAGGGATGGGTCGCAGACTGTGGTCATCAACCAATGTTGAAAGGCGTCATTGTCCGGATCTGGGGCCGGATCTTGAACCTTGTCCCCTAACCATGAAAACGCCTGCAGGTTATGGAAGGAAAATCCAGAACCAATCACCAGGGTGTTGTCCGGCACCAGTTCGCCCAGGGCTTGACCAAGGGTGATATGGGCTGCCGGGTCGAGGTTGTCCAACAACGACACCTGTAACACCGGAATGTCCGCATCTGGGTACATCAGCATCAGGGGAATGAACACCCCATGGTCCAAGCCCCGCTCAGTATCGATGCGTACCGCCATACCCCTGTGGTGCAGCCCCTGGGCCAGTCGGTCAGCCAAATAGGGATCACCGGGGACGGGATAGGTGAGGCTATAGGCTGCCTGGGGGAACCCGTAGTAATCGTAGAGGAGGGGGGGCTTGGCTGTGCCTAACACCGTTGCCACCTTTGCTTCCCAATGGGCGCTGATCACCACAATCCTATCCGGTTGCCTCAGTTGGGCCGGTAGCCGCTCCATGAACGCTACCATGGCTTGGTGACTGGCATCTCCCAAAATCGGTAGGGGGCCACCGCCGTGGGACAAATAGAGGATTTGCCTGCGGTTTTGAACAACCGATTGATGATCCATGATGGGCCTATCCTGAGCTTGAAGGCATGGGGCTTGCACCGTTCTAGGGTTGACTTCGCTTGAGTCATGACAGCCATGGCTGGCCGGTCATTCCAGCTCCCCTAAGGCGGGCTCACCGCCTAACCCAGATCATAGCCAAACAGATTGGGATCAACCTCCGCCAGGTTCAGGTCCGCCAGGCCGTACTCGGCCCAGCGTTGATCCACCAGGGCCGCCGTGGGCGGGTCAGGGCTGAGTTCCTCGCTCCAGGGGCGATCGGTCTCTGGAGCGATTTTGGTGGTGGCATCCACCCCGAGGCGGCTACCCAGACCGGGCTGCTCCGTGGCAAAGTCCAGGCGGTCGAAGGGGGTATTAGGCAAAATAAACACATCCCGCACCGGGTCCACCTTGGAGGTGACCGCCCACATCACCTGGCGGGGGTCACGGATATTAATGGCCCGATCCACCACGATGACAAACTTGGTGTAATTAAACTGGGGCAGGGCGGACCAAAATGCCAGGGCGGCTCGACGGGCCTGGCCTGGGTAGGATTTGTCGATGGATAGGATGGCGGCCTTGTAGCTCAACCCCTCCATCGGCAGAAAGAAGTCCTGGATTTCCGGCACCTGCTGCCGCAGGATCGGTGTGTAGATGCGGTTGAGGGCGATCGCCATCATGGCATCTTCCTTGGGGGGCCGACCACTAAAGGTGGTCATGTAGATGGGGTTTTTGCGGTGGGTGATGCAGTGGAAGCGGATCAGCGGCGCCTGTTCATTGACACCACCGTAGTAGCCAATGTGGTCCCCCGCTGGCCCATCCACCGCGGTTTCCCCCGGGGTAATGGTGCCCTCCAGCACGATCTCCGCCTGGGCCGGCACCTGGAGATCGACGGTTTTACAACGGGCCAGGTGAATGCCCTGGCCGCCGTAGAGGCCGGCGAACAGCCACTCCGAAAGGTCGATGGGCAGGGGGGTGGCGGCGGCCAAAATCACCAGGGGATCGACGCCGATGGCGATCGCCACCTCCAGCTTTTGCCCCCGCTCGGCGGCTTTGCGGAGATGGCGACTACAGCCCCGCACCGACAACCACTGCACGGTCATGGTCTGGGGTGACTGGAGCTGCAGGCGATACACCCCAACGTTAGGGATGCCATTCTCCGGATCCTTAGTAATCATCAGCCCCAGGGTCAACACCCGGCCGGCATCCCCTGGGTAAACCTGTAACAGGGGCAGTTGAGTCAGGTCCACCTGCTCCCCCTTCAGCACCACCTGGTGGCAAGGGGGTAGCAAATCGGTCATGGGTTTGGCCTTGATCACGTCAAACAGTGCCCTGCCCAGATCCAGGGCCTGGGAGAGTTGTTTGGGGGGGCGGGGCTGGTAGAGCAGGGCTAGTTTCTCCCCCAGTTGCTCTAGATCCCCCGGGTGTTCCCGCTGCAGGGCCCAGCATACCCGCTCCACCGTACCCAGCACGTTGATGGCCAGAGGCATGGAGGCCCCCTTAATGTTTTCAAATAGCAGGGCCGGACCACCCCCCAATAATAATCGGTTGGCAATCTCCGCCACCTCCAGGTGCGGATCGACAGGGGCAGTAATGCGGCGCAACTGCCCCCGCTCTTCCAGCAGGGTGAGAAATTGGCGCAGGTCTCTTGCCATGGGGGACAACGGTGAAGGACTGTTTTTCATTATGGCGGATGGGGGTAACCCCTGTCAGAGTTGGTAGCCCTGGGGCTACACTAGGGAGGTATGGCCGCCGGTTTCTCCCTATCCCTTTTCTAACTTCTGCCATGAGTCCTAACCTTGCCCTGGGGTTGGCGCTGCTCACCAGCCTTACCCTCACTGCCTGTGGGTCTCGCCTCGATGCCCGCCAGGTTGAAAGCTTAATTCAGGCTGATCTTGAACGCCAGGGTCGCCGTCTTTCCCTAAAGGAGGTGCAGTGTCCCGCTGACCTCCCCCACCAGGCCGGGGCGACCTTTCGCTGTGTGGGGGAGCTTGACCCGGAGGGGAGTTTTACCATCAATGTCACCCAGGGGGATGAACAGGGGCAAATTACCTGGGATGTGCCCAACTCCAGCACCCTGATTAACCTAGCCAAGGTGGAAACCAGCATTCAGCAGGGGCTAGGCAAAGCCCTAGGAAAGTCAGCGGTGATCGACTGTGGCTCCGCTACCTATCGGGTTAACCAGCCCGGCGATCGCTTTCAATGCCAGATCGTGGGGGGCCTTACCGATGGGCCTGATCAGCTGGAGGCGGTGCTGGTCACCATCGACCCCAAGGGCAACCTGGATTGGCGGGAGATCCGCCCCGATCGGCCAGCTACCCTGGCGGCTATCCCTGCTCGGCCATCGGCGGCCACCCTCCCTAAGTCAGCTCCCACCGCTGCCGCCACTCAGGTTGCTAGCCCCCAAGGCACAAAGCTTAGTGGTCCCACGGGGCGTCCCGTTACCCGACCCTATGTCCCCGGTGATAGTAATTAGGAAGCCTGGCTGGTGACACCCCCCTCTGAGGGAGTAGCCAGGGGCCAGGTGGCATGGGGTAGCAAGCTCACCTGGCCTTTCCAGGGTAGGGGGGTGTGATCATGGTCGCCGGGTAACCCTCGACCATTGCTCGCCAGGTAGCTACCCAATAACCGACGAATAGCTGCCATAGAGCTGGCCTGATAATTGACAATGTAAAGATAGCCACTGTCCTGACTCCATCCGGGAATCTTTTCCCAAATGCGCAACTTAAACCCATCGATTTCTTGGGAAATCTTATAGAAAACCAGGTTATCTGTCGTTAACGCATACATGCTGAGAACGTCGGGGACGAAGCAGGAACACTTTTAGAATACCCAGTGGTCTATAAAGATTCGAAGAACTCCCAATAAATTAATCATGGTGATTACCGCCCTCTGGGCCGCAGTGCCGCAGCCCAGAGGGCGGTAATCACCAACAGGGTGGGGGTAAACCAATTTCCCCAGCGGACGTAGAAGGTCTGGCTCTGCCGGCGATAGAGGCTGGCCCGATGGAAAGTGGGGCGGTGGGGTGGACCCAGCCACCGGGTCTGGCCGTGGTTATCGACTAACCCCGAAAGCCCTGTGTTAGTGACCCGTAGGGCCCAGCGATCGCTCTCCACCGCCCGCAGCACATCCAGGGCGTGGTGCTGGGCCATCATCCCCAGGGGGTAGGGGTCGTTGTTAGAAATGGTGACCATGAATTCCGCCCCGTCCCTCACCTGGCGGCGCAGTAACTCGCTGTAGGCCGACTCGTAGCAGATCCCCACCGCCGCCACCCCCACCTGGCTGCGAAAGCTTTGGTGGGATGCCCCCGGCACCAGGTAGCTATCCAGGGGTGAGAGGCGGCTCAGGATCCGACCCAGGACCGCCTCCAGGGGAATGTATTCCCCCAGGGGCACCAGTTTCACTTTGTTGTACCGACCGTGGATGTGGCCATCGGGGCGCAGCTCCAGCAAACTCTGGGTGTATTCACCGCCATGGCCAGCGGTGGCCGGGGCAAAGGTGCCGAGCCAGAGGGGGACGCCGGTTTGATGGACCAGGTCCGTGAAGAATCGAGCGGTGGGCTCCTGGGCCTGCCAGATCACCGGCAGGGCTCCCTCTGGGGTAATCACCGCCCTCACCCCTTGGCTGGCCAGGGCTCGGTAACCCTGGCTGTAGGTTTGGAGGGCCTGGCGAACCCCGGCGGGGGTGAGCTTCTCGCGGGTGGGGATGTTGCCCTGGATCAGGCCCAGGGATAGGGCCTGACCAGGGCTCTCCAAACTCGGTTGGGGGGATAGCCAACCGGCACCGGTGGTCAGCACCAGCAGGGCTAAGGCAATGCCTCCCCAAACCCATTGGCCTGGCTGGGGGCGCCGGTCACGACTACGCCGCCATTGCCCATGGGCCAGTTCCGCTAACAGGCCATTAGCGCCCACCACCACCGCGGTGATCAGGGCTGGTCCCGACAGGCGGGCCAGGTGCAACAGCCAGAGATTCCCCGGACTTTGGGTGAGGCTGAGGGGGGACCAATCCAGGGGGGACTGGTTCCGCAGGCTTTCCAGGCCACACCACAGGGCGATGCCCGCCAGCCAGCGCAGCCCCACCCGGTGGGGCCAGTGGCGCACCAACAGGCCCAGGGCCAGGCCCCATAGGGCACTGCAACTGGCTCCCCAGAGGCTAATGAAAATCCAGGCGCCGAGGGCGATCGCCACACTGCCTAGCCAGGGCACCCCTAACCACATCAGGGGGTGGAGGTGGGTAATCCAAACCAGGGAGAGGCCGTAGTAGGCCAGCCCCCACACCAGGCCGTGGAGGGCGGGGTGCCACCAGGGTTGACCAGGGCTGACCAGGATGGTTCCCCAGAGGGGCACCAGGGCGACCCAGGCCAGGGGCCAGGCGCTGACCGGGGGTAGGGCCAGGGCCATGAGGCCACCGCTGGCCGCCACCAGGGGCAGACTCAGGCGCAGTTTGAAAGGGCTAGGGGGGGCGAGTAAAACAGGGCTCATGGTGGGTGCAGGACCGAAATCAATTACCCCCGGGGCCAGGCCAGTTTTAGCCAGAGGCGGGCGATCTCCGGCCAGGCCCTGAGGTTCTGGGGATAGGCCCACCAGGCCCGCAGGCTGCTGCCTAGAGCTTGGCGCCGCTGGCCCTGGGCCACCTCCCGCCAGGCCCGGCCAATTAAAAAGTCCTGACTATGGTGGGGGGCACTGTAGGGGGCGGTACGGGGGGGCGGTACCGGGGGGGGGCAGCCCCGCTGCAGGTCATCTTTCCCCTCGGTCTGCCGCTGTTGCTGAAACCGCTGGGCCACCTGGTCGAAAAATTCCCGCTGGTTAGCGGCTCGGGTATGGGTAATGGAGCGGGGATGAATGCGATAGTGATAGACCACCTGGGGGCGATAGCCCACCCGATAGGCATCCCCCAGACGCAGTTGCAGGTCAATGTCTTCAGCGGTGGTAAAGTAGGGACGAAAGCCCCCCAACTGCTGGAGTACGGGGGTGCGGATCAGAAACGTGCCCAGGTGGGTGCGGGTAAGGCCGGTCCGTAATTCTTCGGTGATGTCCGCCTCCTGGTCACCACATTGGAACTGGATCAGGGGGCGACCCGCAGGGTCGATGGCGGCATAGTTGCCGGCTACGGCGGCAAACTCGGGGTGCTGCCCTAACCAGGCGATCTGGGCCGCTAGGCGATTTGGGGGGTAGAGATCATCGGCGTCGCAGCGACCGATGAATTCCCCCCCAGCTAACCCCAGGCCGGTGTTGAGGACATCGGCAATCCCACCCCCCTGGTGAGTCACTAACCGCAGGCGGGGGTCCCCAACCGCCTCTACCAGGGCCACACTGCGATCGCGGGATTGGTGATCGATCACAATCACCTCCAGGGCCACTGACTGGTCCTGCAGCAGCGATCGCAACGCCTGGGCGACAAACCGCTCGGCATTGTACAGGGGCATGAGGATGGTCACCCGGGGTGGGTTCACCAGTGGTCTCCTGTGAAAAGGGGTTGCCTAGCCATGGTCTTAAGGTAGATCCTCGGGGACAGTCGGGGGGGATTTCACCAGGGCAGCGGCCAGCAACGCCCATCCCGATCGCCGCCAGGGCTGGGCCAGGATGGCCTTACCCCCGTAGAGGGCTGCCGTTTTCCCCTGGCCACTGTGAAAGGCCCACCAACCATACTGCAACATAAATTGGTGCTGGGAGGCGCGATCGCCGGTGGGTCGCCAATGCTCTGAGCCCTCAAACCGATACTGGCCCACCACCCCCCGCCGTTGCCAGGCCCGTTCACAGCACTCCCGGCGCTTGGCGGTTTGCTGCAGCTGGTAGATTTCGCTAACGGATTGATCGTGTTGACGATACTGCAGCACCGTATCCGGTAGGTTAGCCAACCGGCTCCGTTCCCCCAGTTTTAACCAAATATCTAGATCCTCAGAAGGACAAAGGTCTTCGTCGTAGCCACCAATGTCTACTAAGGCTTGGCGGCGCAGCATTACCGAGGGATGGTTTATAGGAGTGTGGCCCACCAGGGCCAGGGCTTGAATTTCCGCATCGGTTTCTGGCAACCGCAGGCAGGTGAGAAACCGGCCCCGGTGATCAATCAGGTCATAGGCCCCACCTACACAGACATGGTCGGGGTGATTATGAAGAAAGTCCACCTGTAGGGCAAAGCGGTTGGGTAGGGCGATATCGTCGGCATCCATGCGGGCGATCAACTCCCCCCGGGCCATGGCGAGTAACTCGTTCAGAGCCCTGACATAGCCGGTGTTAGGGCGACTCACCAGGCTAATTCTTGAGTCCTGGGTAGCGTAGGTCTGGAGAATCTCCAGGGATCGATCTGTGGATCCATCATCTACGATCAGAAACTCAAAGTCTCTAAAGGTCTGCGCCAAAATACTGGCAACCGCCTGGGCAACGTAGCGTTGGGCGTTATAAACCGGCATTAGGACGGAAATAGTGGGCATGGGGGAATCATCACTGGGGGGGTAGGGGTTTGGTGAGGGCACAGCGCCATAGGTTCCAACCGGCGGGGTTGAGGGGCATAGCCCGCACCGCTCGCCAACCGTAGGCGATCGACTTACGCCGGCAACCTTGCTGGAAAAGCTGCCAGCCACACCGTAAAAGAAACTGATGCCGCCAGGAGTGGTCCGCTACATAGTGTCCCTCCCCCTCCAGGCCCCGACGTTGCCAGGCCAATTCACAGGCTAATTTGATATTGGCATGTTGCTGGCGAGTCCGGCGCTCGCTAACGGAGTCAGCATGGACCCGGTAGTCCAGCAGTAAGTCGGGTAGATTGGCCAGTTCCCCCACCTCCCCTAACCGCAACCACAGATCCAGGTCCTGGGTGCAGTTAAATTGAGGGTCGTAGCCCCCCACGACCTTCACTGCCTGCCGCCTGATCATGGCAGTGGGGTGGCAGATTTCCGTGTGGCCCACTAGCAGTTGGGCCTGTAGGGTAGGGTTGTCCTGGGCCGGCACACACTCCAGCAGGGTGAGGCCGTCCTCATCAATCCAACGTTGACCGGTGCCCACACAAACCACCTGGGGATGGCGCCGCAGAAACTCCACCTGGCGGCCCAGGCGATCGGGGTAGGCCACGTCATCGGCGTCCATGCGGGCCAGAAACTCCCCTTGGGACTCCTCGATCAGGTGGTTGAGGGAAACGGTTAGGCCCCGGTTGGCCTGGGTCAGCAGGCGAATCCGGGAATCTTGCCCCGCGTAGCCCCGAAGCAGCTCGGGGGAGCGGTCTCGACTGCCGTCGTCAAGAATCAAAAACTCAAAGTCACCGTAGGTCTGGGTCAAAATACTTTCCACCGCCGCCGCCAGGAAGCGATCGCCATTGTAGACCGACATGATCACGCTAACTTCAGGCATTATCCGGCATACCAGGTGGTGAGGGTGCGGTAACAGCGGACCAGACGCTTAATCGCCGGCACCGATGGCTGGGGATGCTGAGCCAGTCTAGCCCCAGCAAAGGTCAGAATTTCCCGGGCCCGGTGGTCCCAACTATAGGCTTGCACATCCCGGTAGGCTTGCTCCGCCAGGGCGGTGGCCCAAACCGGTTGGTTCACCAGGTTAGTAATGGCCTGGGCAAAGTCGGCTGGGCGATCAGGTTCCACTAGACATCCATTATGGCCATCCCGCAGGACCAGGGCAATGGTGGGGAGGTCAGAGGCTACCACCGGCCGCTTCACAGTCATGTAGTCAAATAACTTCAGGGGGCTGGTGGTGTTGGCCAATTCCCAGGTTTTGCTAGTGGGCAGCAACAACACGTCAGCGGCGTAAAGATAGGTGGGCAGTTGGGATTGCTTGACATGGCCAACCAGTTCCACATTGGTTAGTCCCCGCTCCTGCACCTGCCGTCGCAGCCGCTCCACATCGGCGGGCCACCCCCCCACCAGCATAAATTGATAGGCGGGGAGCTGTTTCGCCACCGCCAGTACCGTGGGCATGCCTTTGTAATCCTGCAGGTGACCTGAGTATAGGATCAGCCGCTGGTGGCTGGGCAGGTTGAGGATTTGGCGGGCCTGGGCCTGGGTTTGGTAGGGACGGAACCCCTCCAGGTCAGCACCACTGGGCCAGCAGAGGATGCGATCTCCGTCCAACCCAGCGGCCCTGTAGGCCTCCACCAACTGGGGGGAAATAGTTACCAGCCCCAGCAAGGACGGGCTGTCAACAATGTCCTGATGGTGGGGCTGGGGCGGTTCGTGCCACTCCCAGAGAAACGGCACCCCCAGGCCAGCTAGATAACGAGCCTGGGTGGTGGTGCGAGTATAGATTAGATCGGGGCAGCGCAGGTAGGCATAGAGGCTAGCGAGTCGGTAGTAGGTCCCATTGTGGTGATTAGGGGGGAAAACTACAGGTCGTCGCCGGTGTATCGGCAAGCGAACCAGAGGCAGGGGGTGCTTCAGGCCATACCATTCCTGGAGGGCTGGATCGGTCCTTCTACCTAGACTGCCCCAGTCACCAGCGGTGACCAACTCAAACCGATTCACCTGCTGAGTAAAGGCCTGGGCCATTTTGGCGATCTGGGCGGTATGAGCCATCTGGGATGGTAGATTGCCAGGGGATAGATAAATCATGGTGTCGATGGTCGCCATCTCCCCCTCCTGAACCTCTCGATTGGCCTGGGTTTAATGTTCCCGGTTGAGGTTGTCAACACCTCTAACTCCCCCTAGCATATGCCCCCCGGGCCACTACGCGAGGTGAGGATCGGGGGGGCAATTGTCAAAGCCTCTTTGCCCAAGGGCTTGAGAGGGTCTATTTCTTAAGGCGAGGGTTAGTTATTTTTTCCCTAAGACTTGATCGCGGATGGCAGCAATATCATCAAGCAACTCCTGACGGTTGGAGGCTTTCAAGAGATAACGGTATAAAAACCAACCCGTATAAAACAAACCAATCAACTCTAAGCTGGGAGCCAGTAGGGGAATATCATCTACCGCATCTAACAGGGCCAGCACAATTTTAACGGCCAGAACAGCTGCCAAAATCAACCCAACGGTAACAATTGGACGACGATATTGCTTAAAGAAATCTGAGACGTAATCGGGTAAATCGCCTAACAATCCTGAGAATTTTTCCCATACTTGCTTGACTTGCTTAGTCGCCTCATCGGTTAAGGCAGCCGCAGCAGACTCTGAGTCACTGCCAGAAACTGCAGGATCGTTAGAGCCAAGAAAGCTATCCTTTGATTCAAATTCTGTACTCATGGTGTATTTATCCTAAGGGCTTACTAAAGACGGACATTCAGAATGATCAGAATTAGTTGAGGGTTTCAACTCTAGAACTAGACGGCTAGCAAAATTACCAGATCACAATACACCTAATCCCTATTAAGCGTAAAGCTGGGTGATACCCGATACTCAGTAGATCTCAAAGCTCCCTGGCCCCTTCTCCCAAACAGGGCTGCTAAGTACACATAAGTATTGGGGGGCTGGGGGAGGAACTTTGAGGTGTAGGCGCATTAGTCCTCGACACTCCTTACTCCCCCTAGTATTGGAGGCCTAGGGGGGCAAATGGAGCAGTTTGAACCTCAAGAGGAAATGGGTGTATGAGCAGCCCAAAACTGGGAGCAGCGCAACCGGATCGGCTCAAACCTACACCCTATCTGGCTTGGCCACCTGAATCACCTGCAGGCTGCCACCGGCGTAGAGTTGGCCCTGCTGGTCAACAAAGCCCAGGCTAGCTAACTCCTGCCCCAGGTCTACCGTCAGCATGCCCCAGGCCGTATGGGTTTCAAACAGCCAGAGAAAGAGGGCCAGCCCTGGCCAAAATAGAGGATTTTGAGGTCGGTGAAAATCCACCAGGACAAACTGGCCACCGGGTTTTAATACTCGCCACACCTCGGCAAAAATACGACGTCGTTGATCGGGCTCCATCTCATGGAGGGCGGCACTGCTATGCACCAGGTCAAAGCTGCCATCCGCCAGGGGCATGGCCTCCGCCCAGCCCTCCACAAAGGTGGCATGGGGAACTCGATGGCGAGCCCGCTCAATCGCCCTCGGGGAGGCGTCCAATCCGGTCACCTGAGCGCCAGAGCGGATTAAAAAATCGGTGGTCTGACCGCCGCCACAGCATAGATCAAGGACCACACTAGTGGGGGTAAGCACTATATTCTGCAGTGCCAGGCCACGAAAACGGCGCTCTCCACCAACGGTGAGGGCGGCGGTGCGGGAAATCCCATCGTAGAGCCAGGGGTAGCGATAGCTCAGGAAGCGTAGGGGAGTGGCCATAGGAAAATTGCCGTGACGGATCTTGAGGATTAGGATTTAATGGGGATATGACCTGACTGACTGTAGTGCCTAAACCCCTGGCCCAATTAGGGGTAAACCCACGGAAACTATTATGGTCAATCCTAGCCTATCCCCAGCCATTGCCCCCCTCCTGGCCCTGCTCAGGGAGTATAGCTTTGACATTGACAACTACCAGACAGAGGCCTTAATTAGTGAGTGGTTAGACCAGTTTGGCCCGGTCTGGGTTGGCCACGCCATTACCGAAGCCCTCTATCAGGGCCGCTATAAAATGGTTTCCGTAGACTACATACTGCAGTTGTGGCACCGCCGCGGGGCGCCCCTGCGGCATTTTAACCGAGAATTTGAGTCGATTATTTTAGGTCAAACCCTGCTGGCCAGTCCCGAAACCTCCACCGAACTGCCTGCATCACCCCGCCCCGCTGGAACGGCGGGGCGGGGCCATACCAATACCAGTACCGCTACAGGATCTCCCGATTTAGAGACCCTGGTGATCTGGCCTGCTCCGTCCCTGTCCGTCTCTGTGCCTAATTTTCGCCCCCTGGAGGAACTAACCCCAAGTCGGGTTGCCTCCACCGCCATTGATCGGATTCCCCCCTTTGTGCCTCCGCGGCAAACTACCGGCCTGCACCAACGGTTGCGATCGGTGGTACGGGCGGATCTAGGTCCATAACTACGGACCTGGTTAGGCAGTTGAATCCTTTCCTAAAAAGGGCTAGAATTTGATAGTACATAAAAACTATTCCCATGGTTAGCTATACCCTGGCCCAGAGTCCTGAAGTAGTATTAACAGTGCCCGGAAAAGATTCCTCTAAGGCTCGGGAGAAAGCGATGGACCAACTCATTACCCTGCTGGACGATGGCGACCTGCCTACCCCTCTGGCCGATGGCTTTAGTGCTGATCAATTGGTTGAGGTGGAGCCACCAGCCCCCTCAGTTGCAACCCAACAGCAGGAAGAATCGGTGATTCAAGCCATTCAGGTGCTCCACCAACTGGCCAGCCTCAAGGTAAAACTCCAGGATTCTCGAGGCCAGGCTCTTCAGGTCAGGGCCTTGGTGGATCTGCTGTTTAGCGAGGAGCCCATTACTGATGATCAACTCGCCGATCTAAAGGATGGCTTCAAAGTTTTGAAGGCCTTTGCCCAAAGTAACCTCCGTTTTCGCGAGGCCCGCAGTCAGGCAGAGCAAGCCCGCCAGGTGTTAGATCAGGCATTAAGTCTCTGAGGCCTTCTGGGGCAAGATCTGCCCCCAAGATCTACTTGGGGACTAAGTCCCATAGATCGGTAGCCGCCATAGCGTTTTACCTATTTATTCATTTATCCATTTATCTGTCGCCATCTCTGACCGCTTAGCCTGTGGTCTTCCTAAGGCTTTATGTACTAAAGTGAGCTGAGGCACAGATTAGGGGTTAGACAACGGTGATAGATGAGGGGCGACGGGGCAACGGGGCTGGGATAAAGTTGGGGGCGATCGCTACAAAGGCCCTGGGGATTGTGGCGATCGCCGGCTTGCTGCCCATCGCCAGACCGGTCTGGGCCCTGGCCACATCCCTGACCGCAGAGGGCATTGATGCCCTGCGCCTGCATGGGGATCCCTACCACCTGACCGGAGCCAAAATCGCCATCGGCCAGGTGGAGATTGGCCGCCCCGGTCAGTTCGGTCTGGATAAGTTGGCCTACGAACATATGCCGGTGGCGGTTCGTCGGGTACTGTGGCTAAATCGGTGGGCCAACCCCGATGATTACGTCGATGGCCATGCCGCCAACGTGGCTGGCGTCATGATCAGCCAGGATAAGCGTTATCCAGGGGTGGCCCCCGACGCCCTACTCTATTCCGCGGCCATTGGTGAACTGGGGGAGGTGAGTAGCCAGCCCCAGGAATGTCTGGCCGCCCAGGCGGTGGCCAATCAGAATGGGGGAGATGTGCGGGCGATTAACCTTAGCTTTGGTGAGCCCCTCAGCCGTGACCCCCGGGACCAACCCCAGCTGGATGGGAATGCCCTGCTCACCCAATGTATTGATTGGTCATCCCGGGTCCACCAAACCCTCTACGTAGTGGCCGGCAACCAGGGTCTGGGGGGGATTCCTATTCCCACCGATAACTTTAATGGTATTAACGTAGCCTACTCCCGCCGGGTGGAGGGAGTATTTAGAAAGATTGACTTTGCTAACCTAGGTAGTGAACCGACCCTGCGATCCCCCCGATCCCCGGGCCCAGAAACCAACGAGGGCCCTCGACGGTCGATCAATCTGGTGGCCCCGGGCAGTCAAATTACTCTGATCGATCCCGATGGTCAGACTACCCCCGGCAGTGGTAGCAGCTTTGCCGCTCCCCACGTGGTGGGTACCGTGGCCCTGCTGCAGCAACTGGTGGATCGGCAACTGCGGGCGGGGGTAGAGCACAGCTCCCTGGATGGCCGTCATCCCCTGGCGATGAAGGCGGTTTTGCTCAACTCCGCCGATAAGTTAGAAGACGAGGGCGATGGCCAGCGGCTGGGCATGGGGCGTACCCTGCTGGATGCCTACAATCGCACCTGGCTTGATAGTGATGCCTACCGAGATCGCACCATTCCCCTACATCGGGATCTGGGCACCGGGCACCTGAACGCCTACCGGGCTTACCAACAGCTACTGCCGGGTACCTGGGGGCCGGGTGAGGTGCCAACGGTAGGCTGGCACTACAGTGCGTCCCCTGAGCAGGAGGGAGCTCGCTACCAAGACTACCGCTTCACCGATCCCCTCCAGGCGGGTAGCTACCTCTCGGCCACCCTCACCTGGCAGCGCCGGGTGGACCTGGTGGATAGCAATGGTAACGGTAGCTACGACCTGGGGGAAGGGTTTAGGGCGGCCCCCCTGGCCAACTTTGATCTCTACCTCCTGCCCGCCGATGCCAATGATCTGAGCCAGAGTGTTTGGGCCTCCACCAGCCAGGTGGATAGTGTGGAACACATTTTCTATCCCATTCCTAAAACCGGGTCCTATAAATTGAGGGTGGTTTACCCGCCATCGGTGGAGCCCTATGCCCTGGCCTGGTGGGCCCGGTCCGCCCAGCCCTAATCCTCTTGACTACTGATCCCCAGCCGCCATGACTAACGTTCTGCAAGCTCCCGACCCCCAGCCCTCCCCCTCCCCACTGTTTCGGTTTTATCGATCGCCGATCGGGAAAAAACTGATATCGGGTCTGACCGGGCTGGCCCTGGTCACCTTTGTGGTGGTGCACCTGGTGGGCAATCTCTGGCTATGGGCGGGGCGCCAGGCCTACAATGCCTACGCCCATTGGCTGGAGAGCTGGGGCGGGCTGCTCTACGCCATTGAGGCCCTGCTCCTGTTGGCCCTACTGTTGCACATGGCGGTGGGCCTGGAGATTTTTGTGGGACGGCTACGGGCCAGGCCCCAGGCTTACCAGCGCTACCAACCGTTGGGGGGAGACCGGCTCCAGTCCCTCGGTTCTCGATCTATGGTGGTAACCGGGGCGACCCTAGGAATTTTTTTGGTGGCCCACCTGCTCACCTTTAAGTTTGGCCCCTACTACAGCACCGAGCTGCGGGGGGAAGCCGTGCGAGACCTGGCTCGGTTGGTGGTGGAGGTATTTCGCCAGCCAGCTCCTACCCTGGTCTATTCTGCCGTCCTGCTGGGCCTGGGGATGCACCTGCGCCATGGGCTGTGGAGTGCGTTGCAGTCCTTGGGGCTATTGCAGGGCCCCCAACGGATACTGGCGGTTGGGGCTAGCTTGGTGCTGGCGATCGCCATTGTTCTGGGGTTTGGGGTGTTACCCTGGGGGGTTTTCCTGGGGGCGATCTCCTGACCGCCAGGCTACAATAAAACTATGCACAGCATCACTGAAGGAGGGTTGATACCATGGGCCAGCGGTTAAAACGCTGGGAATCCCCCCGGCAAACTGGTCGAAACGACAAGGGTCGAGGCGGCTCCGCCCGCCAACGCCAGTTACAAAAGCGTCAACAAACCTGGCGTCAACGCTTAAGGGAAACAGCCAAGGATAGTTCAAGCCAGGGGCAAACCCAACAAACAAAACGGGAGGGTGTCAACCCTCCCGTTTTTGCCTTTGTAGATGTAAATGGTTGCAAAGCCGTTGAAGGCAAACTAGAGCCCATACCCGGCAACGGGCTTACTAAACAACCACACCTTAGGCCTCCTGGCCAAAACCATAACTTCCCATCCTAGCCGGAACACGCCTGCCAGAGCCTTTGCCAGAAAGTAAAGCCCCATGCCCTACTGCCTAGCAAAGGCGCCAGGGGTCACTAGACGCTAATCATTGCCGGCAATCATCTGACTGGAGAAGGCATCTCCACCGTAGCTGGGTACCCGCTCGTTGAAATCCGTGGCTTGACCGGTAATTGATTGGGCCAACTGGTCAAAACCAGGGGAGCCCCAGTTCCGTTCATGGATAGGTTTACTTTGCTCTCCCCTAAAGTAAGCCTGGGTTCCGAGCAGAGCTGCAGCAACCCAACCCACGACCAAGAGCGAAAATAGAATAGTCAACATGGAAGACCTCCATCAGGATCATGGAGGGTGCTAGCCTGCCTAACGCCAGGACCCGATTAAACCAACACCCTATGCAAGCTATTGTAACGAAATAATTCGAAATGTGAATATAACTTGCCTATAGGCCTGAGTGGTGATAAACGAACTGAGGATTACGGTTATCCCCAGGTTGCCCAGTGCCACTTGCAGCGCGGCGGCGAGCAACCTGGGGATAATTGCTGGCCAGGCTGACCAGAGCTAGGTGGGTATCTGGCCCCCCTCTGGAATAGATCAACTCCTCGGGACTATAGCCTTTGTCGATAGGGCGGTCGGTCCCGGATAGAGGCATAGTTCCCCTCCATCACGGCGGGTATCGCCCTAACCCATAGGCCCTACCAACCTTTTTCGGCCTGACTGAGCACGTAGGCCGCCACATCGGCGATATCCTCAGCACTGAGGCGGCCCTGGAAGGCAGGCATGGCCCCCTTCCCATTGGTCACCTGGGTGGTGATCGCCTCAATCGAGGCCATGCCGTACTGATCAAGGTCAGCCTTTTTTAAGGTCTTAGCGCCGTTGACCACATTGCCGCCACCAATATGGCAAGCGGCGCAGTTGCTGGAAAAAATCTGACCACCATGGGCCAGATCGGCGGCCTGGGACGCTGGCGCTAGCCATAGGGTTAACAGAGAGATGACTAAAGCTAGGGCTAAACCTATTGTTTTCATTACCGTTCCATTCCAAAATAGGACTCTATCGGTTGCCATTCTGACCACCCCGGCGGCCTAGATCAAAAGACGGGCGGTCAAATATTAAAAAATGCAAACAATCTCCTGGGGCTACCCACCCAGGGAATGAGCTAGGCTGTTTTGTAGGCTAACTATGCCGTTTTACTAGCTGTAGCCATTGCGCTCAGGACCCTGAGCAACGGTCCAGGTTTCAGCCCAGAGCAAAGGGCATTACAGTCCTGCCCTGGCTAAGCTAGCGACTGCGCCACTGCCCTACTATCCTCACCCCGTTAGGATCTATCCCTGTGAACTACCCCTCCAACCCCTCCTTCTCCCCCGCTACTATCTGGCCAAACTGGGGCCCAAGGTTTTTGGTGGAAGAACGTGATGCCTGTGGTGTGGGGTTCCTGGCGGATCAATACAACCGCCCCAGCCATCGCCTGGTGCAGCAGGCGATGGCCGCCCTGGAGGGGATGGAACACCGGGGTGGCTGCTGCGCCGACCAAGACTCGGGGGATGGGGCTGGGGTGATGACCGCTATTCCCTGGGAAATCCTACAGCAGTGGGCCAGGGCTCAGGGTTTGACCGGCCCCGAACCTGAGGCGGGGGCAGTGGGCATGATCTTTTTACCCCAGTTAGAGGCGGTGGCCGATCGCCTGCGCCAACTGGTCAACCAGGTGATTGCCGCCGAGGGGCTTACCCTGGTGGGCTGGCGGCCCGTGCCGGTTGACCCCGAGGTGCTGGGCCCCCTGGCCCGCCGTTACCAACCCCGAATTGAACAGGTGGTGGTCACCGCCAGCGACCGGGGCGAGGCCCTGGAGCGGCGCCTTTATCTGCTGCGCCGTCAGGTGCTCCACAGCCTGGCTACCCTGCTGGAGCCAGACAACACCCTAACCGAGGGGGAACGGCAGGCCCTGCAGGAGTTTTACATCTGTTCCTTCTCCAGTCGCACCATTGTCTATAAGGGTATGGTGCGATCGGCGGTGCTGGCGGATTTCTATGCCGACCTGCGCCACCCCGACTACCGCAGTGCCTTCGTGATTTACCACCGCCGCTTTAGCACCAACACCCTACCCAAGTGGCCCCTGGCCCATCCCATGCGGCTGCTGGGCCACAACGGCGAAATCAACACCCTGGTGGGCAACATTAATTGGATGGTGGCTCGCCAGGCGGACCTGGCCCACCCGATCTGGGGCGATCGCCTGGCGGTGCTGAAGCCCA
>JAYKIM010000166.1:0-12658 GCA_035286245.1 Cyanobacteriota bacterium
TCGCGATCGCGCCTCCTGGCTAACCTGGTGCTGTTGGTTGCCAGTGGCCTCCTCCTGATTAACATTGTTTTTTCCAGCCTGTTTGGCTCCCAGCTGGCCAAGGAACCCTACAGCATGTTCATTCACCGGGTGGAGGAGCAGGAGGTCCTGCGGGTCTCGGTGGGCCAGAACGAGATTCGCTACCAGGTGAAGGACGAGGCCGGTCAACCCGGGGAGGTTTATACCACCACCCCGATCTTTGATCTGCAACTGCCCCAGCGCCTGGAGGATAATGGGGTAGAGTTTGCGGCGGTGCCCCCCCCCAAGGGGCAGTGGTTTGGCAGCCTGCTGAGCTGGGTGATTCCGCCGCTAATCTTCATTGGTGTCTGGCGCTTCTTCCTGGCCCGCAATGGCGGACCCCAGGGGGCTCTTTCCATCGGTAAAAGTAAGGCCAAGGTTTACGTCGAAGGGGAAACCGGCAAAATCACCTTCGATGATGTGGCCGGCGTCGAGGAAGCTAAGGCGGAATTGGTGGAGATTGTGGACTTTCTCAAGACCCCCAAGCGTTTTACCGATCTGGGGGCCAAAATCCCCAAGGGGGTGTTGCTGGTGGGCCCTCCCGGGACGGGTAAAACCCTGATGGCCAAGGCGGTTGCCGGCGAAGCGGGGGTACCCTTCTTCAGTATTTCCGGATCGGAGTTTGTGGAACTGTTTGTGGGGGTAGGCTCCTCCCGCGTGCGGGATCTGTTTGATCAGGCTAAGAAACAGGCCCCCTGTATCATCTTTATCGATGAACTGGATGCCATCGGCAAGTCCCGGGCCTCCTCTGGCTTCTACGGCGGTAACGATGAACGGGAGCAAACCCTGAACCAATTGCTGACGGAGATGGATGGTTTTGATGCCGGTGCCACCACCGTAATTGTGCTGGCCGCTACTAACCGGCCAGAAACCCTGGATCCCGCCCTGCTCCGTCCTGGTCGGTTTGATCGCCAGGTGCTGGTGGATCGACCCGATCTCAAGGGACGGGAAGCCATTCTCCAGATCCACGCCCGCGAGGTGAAACTGGCGGACTCGGTGGACCTGAAGCAGATCGCCACCCGCACGCCGGGGTTTGCGGGGGCTGACCTGGCTAACCTGGTGAACGAAGCGGCCCTGCTAGCCGCCCGTCGCTATAGTACCCAGGTGGAACAGCAGGACTTCGGCGAAGCGATCGAACGGGTGGTGGCCGGTCTGGAGAAAAAGAGTCGGGTGCTCAACGATAAGGAAAAGGAAATTGTCGCCTACCACGAGGTGGGCCATGCCCTGGTGGGGGCGGTGATGCCCGGCTCTGACCAGATTGAGAAAATTTCCATTGTCCCCCGGGGCATGGCCGCCCTCGGTTATACCCTGCAACTGCCCACGGAGGATCGGTTTCTGCGGGATGAGGCGGAGTTGAAGGGGCAAATTGCCACCCTGCTGGGGGGGAGATCGGCGGAGGAGCTGATCTTTGGCCGCATTACCACCGGTGCCTCCAATGACCTGCAGCGGGCTACGGACCTGGCGGAGCAGATGGTCACCACCTACGGGATGAGTAAGGTGCTGGGGCCCCTGGCCTACGATCGCGGCCAACGTAACGCCTTCCTCGATAATGGCATGCCCAATGCCCGGCGGCCGGTGAGTGACGAGACCGCCCGGGCGATTGATGCCGAAGTCAAGGAACTGGTGGAGGAGGGCCATCAACGGGCCCTGGCCATTCTCCAGGAAAACCGCCCCCTGCTGGAGACCCTGGCCCAGCAACTGCTGCAAACCGAAGTCATGGAGGGAGAGGCCCTGCGGGCCCAACTCCAGCAGGTGCGGGTGACCGCCTGACTCCACGGGTCTTAACCCGGCCCCGGTCCTATTCCCCCTGGGATGGGGCCGGGGTCTTCGAGGCTGGTAAGCTTTCCGAATTATCAGACTGGGCCGGCCCCGGCGGGGACGGGGAGGGTTGATCAGGGCTAGGGGAGTTTTCCCCCAGCCCCCCTACCGGTTGCTCAGGAGCCTCAGTACTGGAAGCCTCTGGCGGGGTTTGCCACTCCCCCAGGGGGCGGCCAATGGCGTTGGCCACATCGCTGTTTACCACCAGCACCCGGTAGGGTTCACCACCGGCCTGGGGGGGCCAACTGGGGGGATCGGCAACGGCATAGTAGGCGCTGCCACTGAAGTCTGGCCCCCCTAGAATCAGGGTATGGCGATGGTCATCCTTAAGGGTTAGGGTGACGGTGCCCCTGGGTTGGGTAAAGCCAAACTCGGAGGTTTGATCCGGCTGCATGGTCACCGTTTGTAGGGGTTGATCGGTGTTTAGGCGACTGAGTAAAAAGGCTACGGCCCCCGCCTCCGCCGGGCCTTGGATGGGCTGGGTGAGGCGCCAGGTATCATCGGTTTGGCGCTCCAGGCTAAGGGTTTCCTCCCCCCGTTCCAGGGTGATGGCCTTCACCTCAGCTTCAGAAAAGTTGAGAATGGCAGACTGGGTATCCTCAACCGCCGGGTTGGTTTTAGATTTCAGGGACTTGAACCACTGGGACTCAGACAGGATCACCCCCGCTCCCAGCAGCAGGGCTACACCTACTAGAACCAGGGTACTGCGTTGCAATTTCATCTCGAACTACATCTCCAATGTGCTTCCCATCGCCATGACATGGGTTGATGCATAGCTTCACGCCCCATTCATGGTAAACCCCCAGGTGGCCTGGCTCGCCTTCGACTGGCTATTATCTTACTGGGCATTGCTTACTGATGCAGTAGTTCCTGCCCTACTGCAACGTAGTCATTCCAGGCCATCTCCGCCTTTGGATCCTTGACTTCATAGACTATCCTGCCCAACTGGGCGGCTTTCTGGTAGGTGGCATAGCGCCGAATGCCACCGGTGAATAGGGGTAGGGGAATATGTTGGAACATGGCCCGGACCTCCTGCCCCGCTTGGCTGGGGGGTGGGGGGATGACGGTCAATAGAATTTTGTAGTGCGGCCACTGCATCTCGGTCAGGTAATCTACCATCAGGGCCAGGGCATCTAAGGACAGAACATCGGGAGTGGTGGGTAGCACCAGCAGATCACAACTGCTCACCAGTAGGGCTAAATCCTCCTGGTCAGGGCGGGCGGGGGTATCAATCACCACGTGGGTGGTGCGATCGCCGTGGCTCTCCGCTCCCCATTCATCCACCACCGGGAAGGGTAGGTTACCCCGACTGGCCCAGAGCAGCGCCGATCGGTTGGGGTCAGCATCGATCAAAAGGGTGGGGGCATGCCCCTGTAAAAACGCTGCCAGGTGGATGGCGGTGGTGGTTTTACCCACGCCTCCTTTAAAGCTGGCAACGGCAATGATCATCGATCAGACCTAAACCTCCTAAATTTATCGCTACGACTTATCCCTACGACGGTAGCACCCTTCTCAATCCCACAATTTGACTAAGTAGCCATGCCGGTCTTTCCAGTCCGCTCTGCTACAACCCAACTCTTAACCTGCGGATAACTAACCTATCAACATTATTTGAAATGATAGATAGGTGAAATTATGCCTTTGGCCAAGCTGCTGGGGCTAGGGTTGGCCTTTCGGGGTGAAGGTTGGGTAGACCTGCTGAGGTTTGGGACCCATTCCACTTGACTCTAGCTGTAAATACCAATCTGGCGATCATTTTATCCGACAGCTGTTCAATTAAGGGCGGAGGAAAATCTATGACGGTGAAGCGGTATGGTGGCGGTGTAGCCCTGGTCCTCTGGTTAGGGTTAGGGATGGTGGGGTGTACAACCCTGACTAAGGGAACTTTGGAAGGGGTGTCCTCCGATGTCCAGGTGCAACAACGTCGGACGGTGATTGTGGACGGCTCTAGCACGGTATTTCCTATTACTCAGGCGATCTCTGAGCAATTCCAGGATCAGGCTGCCAACCCAACGTCGCTGGATATTAGCGTCTCCGGTACCGGTGGCGGCTTCAAGAAATTCTGCGCTGGGGCAACCGACATTAGTAATGCCTCCCGCCCCATTAGCATCGAAGAAATTGCCGCCTGCGACGCTAATCAGGTGCGCTATTACGAGTTACCGGTGGCTTTTGATGCTCTAACTATCGTGGTCAACTCTCAAAATTCCTGGGCTGATAGCATCACCCTGCAAGAACTGAAAACGCTCTGGGCCCCGGCGGCCCAAGGGAAGGTAACCAATTGGAGTCAGGTGCGTCCTGGCTGGCCAGACCAAACCCTCAGCCTCTACGGTCCCGGCATGGACTCGGGGACCTATGATTATTTTACCGAAGTGGTGCTGGGTCAGCCCAGTCGTAGCGACTTTGTGGCCAGCGAAGATGATGATCGGTTGGTGCAGGGTGTAGCCCAAACTCCTGGCGCCCTGGGTTACTTTGGCCTGGCCTACGTCGAGGCCAATCCAGGGTCCGTGAAACCCCTGGCCGTGGATAGCGGGCGGGGCCCGGTTGCCCCTACGCCCGAAAATGTGGTAAAAGCCACCTACCAACCCCTGGCAAGACCCCTATTTATTTACGTGAATTACACCTCTGCCCAGCGCAACCCTGCCCTGCGAGAATTTGTTGAATTCTATCTAGAACAAGCTCCCCAGGTGGTTAACACCGTCGGTTATATTCCCCTCAGTGAGGAAGCCTACAATATTGCCCTGGTGAATTTCCACAAGGGGCAGGTGGGTACGGTGTTTGACGGGGCGCCCCAGCCCAACCTCACCTTGGCGGAAGTGTTGCGGCGGACTCGACGGATTAAATAAATTAATCAGTCTGGGACCCTGATCACCACCCACCGACCATTTCCCTCACCATCCCACCAGTTCTAAAGGGCTAAGCTAAAATTGCTTAGGCTCATTTAGGTCACAAACGTTGCCTTTAGCCCTGACTCTGCCCACCCTTAGCCACACCCCAGACAACTATGGGGGGAGGTGTTGATGTGGCGATTGGCTCTGGTGGCAGCAGTTATTCTGCTACCCAGCTGTACTGCTGCTCCCCAGGCTAGGGAAACTCCACCTCCTGCCCTGGTGCCCATGGCTAACCTGGATTGGTCGGTGCAAACCGGTCAGCGATTGATTCAAGCCAGGGCCCGCCGTTTGATCGTACCCCCCGACCCCCTCACGGTTACCCTGTATCGCCTGGACCAGCAGTGCGATCGCTTCCAAACAGAAACTGTCCAGGTGCCCCGTCAGGATGGTCTGACCACCACGGTGGGGTTGATTTTGGCGGAACAGGCTATTGTCAACCTGGAGCTATCCGGCTACCGGGTAGGGGTGGAAGGCGATGCGGTTACCATTGACCTGCGGGTTGCTAGGGATTCCCCCCGGCGGTTACAGTCCCTCTCCCTGTGTGAGCAGAAAGCCCTTTTGGGTAGTCTTAAAGAAACCCTGATCAACCAGCCCGATTGGGGCTTAGCAACAGTACGCTTTACCCAGCGAGGTCACCCTCTGGTTTTATAGTTCCAATTGGACTAGCCTTAGTAGCGGGGAATGGTGGGGTCAACCCCGGAGTAGGCATCAATCCCGCCGGTCAAATTATAGAGTTGGCTAAACCCCTGCTGGGAGAGCCAGTGGCACATCTGGGCGGAGCGCACACCGTGGTGACACATCACCACCGCGGGCCGATCTGCTGCTAAATGCTGATGAATATTATCGGACCACTGGTTAAACTGGCTCAGGGGCAGATTCAGAAACTCTGGCAGTTGGGCCAGGGCCAGCTCCGTGGGTTCCCGCACGTCAACGAGCTGTAGCCCAGAGTTAGGATCCGCTAACCATTGCACCAATTCTTCCACGGAGAGGGGCTGGTAAGGCACGGCAGAGGGGGAAGTATTCATGGATTATAGGAGGCTACCAAGGATCATACCTGCTAGCAGGATAAACCCGAGCTGCACGTTTTGGCGGAAGATCTGGCCATAAACCAAAGGGGGCACTGTAGAACGTCCTAATTGGTAGAATTGACGAGACCAAACCAGTAGGGCCAGGGCAAGACCGATCCAGTAGGGCCAGGCCAGCAGTTGCAGCAGCCCCAACCAGATTAGCAGTAGCCAGGTGCCAAGAAAGCAAAAGCCCACCACCTGGGGGGTGGAGTCAGCGAAAAAGAGGGCGGCGGAGTGTACCCCCAGGCGCCGATCATCGCTGCGATCGGGCATGGCGTAGACCGTATCAAACCCCAAGGTCCACAGCACGACCGCTAGCCAGAGAATCCAGGCGGGCAGATCCAGGCGACCGGTGACCGCCGCCCAGGGAATTAACACGGCAAAGCCCCAGGCCAGGGATAGGACTAACTGGGGTACCGGGAATACCCGCTTGGCTACGGGATAGAGCAAAATTACCGGTACCGCCAGGACGCACAGCCAGAAGCTCAGGGGGTTTAGGTAGCGGGCCAGGCCGAAGGCGCAAAGCAGGGCGATCGCCAGTATTCCTATGCCCACCCGCACGGACAAATCTCGGTTAGCCAGGGGGCGTTGGCGGGTGCGTTGGACGTGGGGGTCGATATTACGATCCCAGAGGTCATTGACCACACAGCCGGCCGCGCTGGTGGCCAGACTGCCCAAGATAATCACTCCCACCAGGGGCCAGGGGGGCCGCCCGACGGCGGCCAAAAATAATGACCACAACGCTGGCACCATCAGGATTAACCGACCACTGGGTTTGTCCCAACGTAGCAGACGAAGGACAGCGGCCAGGGTGGGGGGGCGGCGGGTGGGGGGACTAACCATGGAGCTACGGCAAGGGCTAACTGTTTTCAGCATAGCCGCCGACGGAACCCCCTGGGCAGGTTTTGGCTCACCTCCCACCAATCTCTGGGGCTAGTAGATTCTGGTGTCAGTCTGCCTACTGCTTCTGGCTCCTGGTTACTGATTTCTGCCCCCCTTGAACGGTCGCCAAATTCATGCCCCGCAGGACTGGAACCATACCGCTAAACTGGAGGTGGTGAACCGCAAGCCCTATGCCAGAGCCATGTGCCATCCCCCGGCAGTCCAATCCTTACGGGCCCAGCCCCTGAGCCAGCAGGCCTTCGCTCCCTTCGGCCAGGTGATTTTTCCTGGCCTCGATGACATTCCCTTCGGGCCCAAGGATGCCCAGTTGGAATTGGATCAGGGCATTCCTCGGCTTTACTTGATGACCCTGCCACACCGGGGTAGTCGCTTTGAACAGATCACCCGGCACCAGCGCTGCACCCAATGCCTGGGTTCCCTGGAGGGCAAGGGTTGGGGGTTGGCGGTGGCGCCGTCGGGGCCCCATCACCAGCCAGACCCGGCCACTATTCAGGGGTTTTATGTCCCCGGCAACTGTTTTATCAAGCTGGCCCGGGGTACCTGGCATGCTGGTCCCTATTTTCGCCATGCTCAGGTGCATTTTTATAATCTGGAACTGAGTGACACCAACCTCACCGATCACCAAACCTGCGATTTGCTCCAGAGCTTTGGCCTGGCCTTTGAGCTAGAGTTACCCCCTCTAGATCGGGGGGATCAGAGCCCAAGGCAGGACATTTTATTGGGGTAGGAGCCACAACCCTGGGGTCGAAACGGGGGTCGTGACAGATGACTACACCGAAGTAAGGGATTACACTGGAAATAGTATTTATGCCCCTGGTTGCTTTCCCCGATTAGCCCTTACCTATGAACTTTCTAACCAATTGGATGTCTGGTGGCCGCGATCGCACCACCCCACCCTCCCGGCGCCGTCGGACCCAGGGGGTAGAGCTGAAAACCGCTGAGGAGGTGGAGATTATGCGCCAGGCCGCCACCATTGTGGCCACGGTGCTGAAGGAAATTGAAGCCATGGTAGAGCCAGGCCTATCCACCGCCGACCTGGATGCCTACGCTGAGCAACGTATTCGGGGATTGGGGGCAACCCCCAGCTTCAAGGGCTATCATGGGTTCCCCGCCTCCATCTGTGCCTGTGTGAATGATCAGGTGGTCCACGGTATTCCCAGCAAACGTCAGGTGCTACGCCGGGGGGACCTGCTTAAGGTGGATACCGGCGCCTATTACCAGGGCTTCCATGGCGATTCCTGCATTACCCTGGCCATCGGCGAGGTTTCCCCTAAGGCCCAACGGCTGATGGCCGCCGCGGAGGCAGCTCTCTACGCCGGCATCGATCAGGTGAAGCCCGGCAATACCCTGTTGGATATTGCTGGCGCCATCGAAGATAGCGTGGTTAGCGCTGGGTTTAGCGTGGTGGAGGGGTTTACGGGCCATGGGGTAGGGCGCAATCTCCACGAGGCCCCCTCGGTATTTAACGTCCGTACCCGGGAGTTGCCCAATATTACCCTGCGCCCGGGCATGACCCTGGCGATCGAGCCGATTCTCAATGCTGGTTCTAAGCAAACCCGCACCCTCAAGGACCAGTGGACCGTGGTGACCGTCGATCGCTCCCTATCGGCCCAGTTTGAACACACGGTCCTGGTCAGTGAGACTGGTTACGAGATTCTTACCGATCGCGATCGCCTACCAACCCCTGAAATTCTTGCGGTCGCGACTAAACCTGGCTCACGTTAACCGCCCGGCTGCGGGGGGGCGATCGGACTTTTGTGTGAAGTCTGGTTCTGGTAAGCAGGGGCTGGGGGATGAGGGCCGGAGCCGTAAACCCTTCCAGCAGCTTCTAGCAGTCAAGGGGGTTTTCTGCCCTCAGTGGAGGAAGTGGCGCACCCCCGTCAGCACCATGATCAGCCCCAGCTGATCAGCCGCCTGAATCGACTCTTGATCGCGCCGACTGCCCCCGGGTTGAATGATCGCCCGAATCCCCGCCGCCGCCGCCGCCCGCACCGAGTCCTCAAAGGGGAAAAAGCCATCGCTGGCCAGCACCGCCCCCTGGCTGCGGTCTCCAGCCTGGTTGAGGGCGATGGTGACTGACCCCACCCGGTTCATCTGACCGGCGCCAATGCCCAGGGTCTGCTGCTGGTTGGTGACCACGATGGCGTTGGACTTAACCTGCTTCACCACCCGCCAGGCAAACAGTAACTCCGCCAGGTCATCGTCACTGGGTTGGGCCTGGGTAACCCGTTGCCAGGTGGCGGGGTCGTCGCCATGGCCATCGGGGGCTTGTAGCAGAAACCCACCGGTGATCGCCCTGACCTCCTGGGCCGGCCCCGAGGCTAAGTCCTGCAGGAGCAGTAAGCGTAGATTGGGCTTGCTCGCCAGAACCTCCTGGGCCTCGGGCTGACAAGCCGGGGCAACAATACATTCTAAAAAGGTACCGGTGAGTTGGTGGGCCGTCTCCAGGTCAATGGCTTGGTTGAGGGCAACAATGCCCCCAAAGGCAGAGACCGGATCGGCGTCGTAGGCCCGCCGGTAGGCCAGGGCTAGGCTATCCCCCAGGGCCACCCCGCAGGGATTGGTGTGCTTCAACACCGCCGCCGCCGGTTGATCGACGGGAAACTCGCTGATTAAGCGGCGAGCCGCCTCCAGATCCACCAGGTTGTTATAGCTCAACTCCTTACCCTGCACCTGGGTGGCGGCGGCCCACCCTGACGGGCTGGCACCACTGGCGTACCAGGCGGCGGCCTGGTGGGGATTTTCGCCATAGCGCAGACTAGCCTGGCGCTGACCCATCAGCCCCCATTGGGGCGCCATGGGCTGGGCGGGGTTAAAGGACTGACTCAGGTAGGTGACGATCTCTTGGTCGTAGGCCGCTGTGTGCCAGAAGGCCGCCTGGGCACAGCTCTGGCGAAACTCCAGGGGCACCTCCCCCTGATGGGTGGCCAGGGCCTCCAGGTAGGGTCCATACTGGCTGGGTTGGCAGAGGACGGTCACGTAGGCATGGTTTTTGGCCGCCGCCCGCACCAGGGTAGGGCCGCCAATATCAATCTGCTCGATCGCCTCAGCCTGGGTAACCTCCGCCCGGGCAATGGTCTGCTCAAAGGGATAGAGATTGACCACCACCAGCTCCACGGGACGCAGTTGGTTTTCCGCCAGGTCGGCCTGATCGGAGGGGAAATCAGGCCGGGCTAGAATGCCCCCATGGATGCGGGGATGGAGGGTTTTGACCCGTCCCCCCAAGATCTCTGGAGAACCGGTGTAGTCTGATACCTTGGTAACCGGAAGACCCGCTTCCCTCAAGGTACGGGCGGTGCCCCCACTACTGAGGATGTCAAAGCCAAACCGGTGGACCAGGGCCTGGGCCAGATCCACCAGCCCGGTTTTGTCGGATACGCTCAATAGGGCTAACCGTGCCATGACTTTTTCACCCGTCGCCGTTGTCAGCCCCCACTATAGCGAAAAAGCCCCCCGGTAAAATATCTGCCCATAGATACCCCCTTACCAGATCGAATCCATCCTCAGCACAAACCCCGGCATCACCTCCCTACAGGCGTAACCTGCAGCCGCACATTACCCACATCTAGCCATAGGGGTGAACTACCCTCAATCGGGGCAAGGGAACCCGCTGTAGTGGTCATAGGCCCTCCCAACCGCCATGGCGACCAAGGCATGCAAAGATTATAGCCGTAGCTACGATAAAGGGGCGGAGTCACCTAGACTCTGTGCCGGTACTGATGCTGGATTTTGGTGGGCCTGAGGGTATAGAGTAAAACCCTCGAAGGGTTGTAACATGCCATTGGGGGCTGGTAGCAGTCTAACCCCAGGGTTTTAACCCCCCGCCCAAGCAACTATGGGCGTCTATCGGTTCATTGTTGAATAACGGCTAACGCGTATGGAACAGCAACCCACCGTCATCATTACCGGTGCCTCCTCTGGGGTCGGTTTAAACGCCGCCAAGGCCCTGACCGATCGGGGTTGGCATGTCGTGATGGCCTGTCGCAATCTGGAGAAGGCCCAGCAAGCGGCCCTGGCCATCGGTATGCCCGCCGGTAGCTATAGCCTGATCCATCTGGATCTGGCCTCCCTGGCCAGTGTTCGCCAGTTTGTTAAGGAGTTTCGGGCCAGTGGGCGATCGCTGACCTCTCTAGTGTGCAATGCCGCCGTTTATTACCCCCTGGAGAAAGCCCCCATCTACAGCGAGGATGGCTACGAAATCAGCGTCGCTACCAACCACCTGGGTCACTTTCTGCTCTGTAACCTGTTGTTAGAGGATCTGAAGGCATCCCCCGCCCAGGATCGGCGCCTGATCATCCTCGGCACCGTCACCGCTAACCCCAAGGAACTGGGGGGTAAGATTCCCATTCCGGCGCCGCCGGATCTGGGCAACCTGGAGGGTTTTGAGGCGGGGTTCAAGGCCCCCATCGCCATGATCAATGGTAAGGCTTTCAAGTCCGGCAAGGCCTATAAGGATAGTAAGCTGTGCAACGTCCTCACCATGCGGGAACTGCACCGCCGCTACCACGACCAAACCGGCATTACCTTTAGCTCCCTCTATCCGGGCTGCGTGGCGGACACTCCCCTCTTCCGTCACCACTTTAAGGCCTTCCAGACCATCTTTCCCTGGTTTCAAAAGAACATCACCGGGGGCTACGTCACCCAGCCATTGGCGGGGGAACGGGTGACCGCCGTGGTGGCTGACCCCGATCTGCGGGAGTCTGGCATCTACTGGAGCTGGGGTAACCGCCAAAAGCCAGGGCGTCGCTCCTTTGCCCAGGAGGTCTCCAACGAAGCCCAGGATGACGCTAAGGCCCGCAAACTGTGGGACCTTAGTGCCAAGCTGGTGGGTTTAAATGGGTCGGTATAGTCCATCGCTGGCACTTTTTCCATGGATCTCTTGGACCAACTGCGCCTGGATTACCAACGGTTTCCCGCCGATCAGAGCTACCATCTCTACGCCGAGGCGGTGTACTTCAAAGACCCCCTGACGGCGTTTCGCGGGGTAGAGCGGTACCAGGCCATGATTGCCTTCATGGCCCATTGGTTTCGATCGATCCATCTGGACCTCCACCAGATTGAGTACGCCAGTCCCCAGGAAATTCACACCCGCTGGACCCTGAGTTGGGTAGCCCCCTTTCCCTGGCAACCGGCCATGGCCATTTCCGGTCACAGTCAGCTACAGCTTGATCCAGCGGGGAAAATCATCGCCCACATCGACCACTGGGATTGTTCCCCCTGGGCGGTTTTCCGCCAGCTGTGGCGGTCAACCAAGCAACCATCATCGCCCTTTTGAGGAGGGGAGGGTCACCCTTGAGGAACCTTCGGTCAAAACCAGTGTGGCTAGCCGCCGCCGCCCTATCCCCCGTCAGGGGTTGACGGGTATACTCTAGAAACCCAGGTCGCCGTAGGGAAAAATTGTGCAGTTTCAGACCGTCATCGCCACCCTGAATGATTTTTGGGCCCAGCAGGGCTGTGTGATCATGCAGCCCTACGACACCGAAAAGGGGGCTGGCACCAAGAGCCCCCATACCTTTCTACGGGCCCTGGGCCCAGAGCCCTGGGCGGTGGCCTACCCCGAACCCTGTCGCCGACCGGCGGATGGCCGCTATGGCGAAAACCCTAACCGCTACCAGCACTATTTCCAGTACCAGGTCTTAATTAAGCCGTCTCCATCAAATATTCAGGAGACCTATCTAGAATCCCTGCGATCGCTGGGAATTAAGCCCGAGGATCATGATATTCGCTTCGTTGAGGATAACTGGGAGGATGCTGCCGTAGGGGCCTGGGGAGTGGGTTGGGAGGTCTGGCTAGACGGTATGGAAATTACCCAGTTCACCTACTTTCAGCAGTGTGGTGGGATTGATTGTCGACCGGTGTCGATCGAACTCACCTACGGGCTGGAACGATTAACCATGTACCTGCAGGAGGTGGATGCGATCGCCA
>JAYKIM010000167.1:0-13358 GCA_035286245.1 Cyanobacteriota bacterium
GGTGAATGAACATGCTGTAGGGTTCCTTGGCCAGCTGGGAGCCAAACAGGCTGGAAAAAACAATGTTAATCAGGAGGAGGCCACTGGCAACCAACAGCACCAGGTTAGCCAGGAGGCGCGATCGCGATGGTTTTGGGTCTTTATTAACAGGCATAGTCACACCGGCAAAACAACAGTAATTCTAGGTATGGCAACCCATCCATGGGGACTCCGAGCCCCGATCAAGGGGTTGCCTATACAGCTTCAGCCCCTACCCGGAAAGCCGGTTGGAGCCCAAGCCTAGTCTGGCTAGCAGACCAGGGCATGCTGGCCATCGGTAGGGAGAGACGGGCTATTCTACATCTACGTCTACGGTAGTAGTGGCATCCAGGGGGTCAGTCCTGAAATTCTGGCGACGACGGTTACGCCCCGCCAGCAACATCTGGGAGAGGGAGGCCACCAGGATAGAGGCCACAATGCCATCATCGATCCACCCCAGAATGGGGATCACATCCGGAGCAAGGTCGATGGGGCTGAGCAGATACAGCAGGGTCACCCCCACCAGAACCCAACGATATTGGGGGTGCTCCAGGGTATTCTGATACCACTTATAGAACGATTGAACCAGTTTATCCATGGCAGGGCCTTAAATCCGTTGTTTCTATGGTGCCATGGGTCAGTTGGGAGCTCCTGGCGAAATAGCCGTCCGTTTAGGGAGAAAGCACCATACCTGGTACTTACGGAGTGTCCCTTAGGTAACCCTTCACGAGGGGGAGTAGGGCAGGGTATTCACTGACTACCCTGCCCTACGACCTAGGGCGCCATACGCTTTTGCAAAGAGGCGGCTCGTCGTTTTGCTGTCGGGTTGGTAGGCTCCAGGGCTAGGGCACTTTCGTAGGTTTCCATGGCCTGCTTCATCAGCTGTTTTCGCTCATAGCTGTGGCCGAGGTTATTGAGGGCCGTCACATAATCGGGGGCAATCTTTAGCGCTTCCCGATAGTTACGGATTGCCAAATCGTATTGCTCCTGGGCAAAATAGGCATAACCGAGGGCATTGTGCACCAGGGCAGCATTTTCCAGCTCCTCGTCATCCACCTGTTTGAGGGCCTGCTGCAGATAGAGGGCCGCCTGGGTGTAAAGCTTTTTGTCCAATAACAGGCTACCTAGCTCGTAGTATTCCTGGGCCGTCCCCTTATCTTTAGTTAACTTAGCCTGCAAACGAGACAGAGTGCCCTCAATGCGGCGGGTCTTGAGCACCTGGCGAATGACGAAGAAAGCGGCCACTCCCAGGAGAGTCAGTAGCACCGCCAGGTAAATGAGAAGTAGATTGCTGTTCTCCATGGGCCAGAGTACCTAAGTATCTGAGGATTCTAAAAGTATTTTTACACGAGGATCGTTGGGTGGCGGGTCGGGATCGATCAGGGCAACCCCCAAAAATCGATGCGCTGGGCTAGCCAGCCATTAGCATACCAATCCTCGAGGGCCTGGTTCACCAGGGTGTGGAGGGAACTAAATTGCTGACCCTTGGGTAGGGCGATCGCCAGGGGGTCCACTGATAGTTGGTCCGGTAGCAACCAATAGCCCTGGTGCTGCTGTTGCCACCCCACTAAAACACTCCGGTCCGCCGCTAGGGCATCAATTTGGCCTGTAGCCAGCGCGGTAAACCCCTGTTGGTAGGTGGCTAGGGGTAGCAGATTAGCCTCCGGTAAATGATAACGAATGGCCGCCAGAGTGCTTGAGCCCTCTAAGACCCCCAGGCTAACACCCCGCAATTCGGAGGCCCGCTGCCATGCTGGCCTAGAGGCTAACAAACCCGCCCCATCCAGGTAATAGGGTAGGCTAAAATGTACTAAGCGGCTACGACTGGCCGTTACCGTAAGCCCCGCAATCAGCAGGTCCACCTGGTCTGCCAATAGGGCGGGAATTCGCTCTTGATTGGTAGCTGGTTTTAGCACCACCGCCTCAGGGGTATTAAAAATTGTCTGGGCTAGTTGATGGGCCAGATCGATTTCTAACCCGACCAACTCCCCCTGGGGGTTTCGAAAGCTCAGCGGTCGCCAGTGCTCACGCACCCCCACCACCACATAGCCACGGGCCTTAATGGTCTCGAGGTCAGCCGCAAAAATTGGGAGCACAGTGGCCTGTACCCCCCACACCATACCCAATGTCACCATAGCCCAGGTCACCGTTAGGGCCTGGCCATTGTCAGGCAGCACTAGAGCTTAGCGGCCACCTCAACCACCTTGGTAAAGCCGTCAGGATCGAGCAAGGCCATCTGGGCCAGGATCTTACGATTTAGCTCAATGTCAGCTTTCTTGAGCTGCCCCATCAATTGACTGTAGCTCACCCCATGAAGCCGGGCCGCGGCGTTGATGCGGGCAATCCAGAGGCGGCGAAAGTCTCGCTTGCGGTTGCGGCGATCGCGATAGGCATAGCGCAGGGCCTTCATCACCTGTTGGTTGGCGGTGCGAAATAGTTTGGAGTGGGAGCCCCTGAACCCCTTTGCCAACTTGAGAATTTTGTTGCGGCGCTTGCGAGCTACATTACCGCGCTTGACACGTGCCATGGTTCTTTACAATCCTTGGGAATAGACTAAAAACCTGAAGGGTTAAACCCAACTCCTAACCGAACAGAGTCGTCGCTAAATCGTCGAAACCCCAGTTCAACAGTACGTCACCTTAAAGGTAGGGCAGCATCAGCTCTACGCTGGGGGCATCTTCCTCGGACACCAGGGCCATCTTAGATAGACGAGACCGGCGATCGGCACCCTTGTGCTGTAGTAAGTGATTCTTAAAGGCTTTGCGGCGCATAATCTTGCCACTACCGCTGCGCTGGAAACGCTTGGCAGCTGCCTTGCGCGATTTGAGTTTGGGCATGGTTACAGGTTATTTCGACACAGCTTCTTATCGTAGCACGTTAGTCAGGCAACTTTAGGTTGAAGAGAGTAATCCGTTTACCATTCAGACTATTTTCTTCCGAGTAGATCCCGGCATAAATCTACATACTTAATATTGACTTGTATCTTGACTGAAGGGCGGTAGACCGTTCTTTGCTACTGAATTCTGGCCCCCTCTTAGAATGTCACTGAACTTACCCCAGTAGGTACTAGCCATCTTAATTGGCACCCCCGGACCTTGACATTTGACAGAGGTGATAAAATCCTTATGATTATTTGATTTACTGAAGTAGGTTAGCAGTGTAATGCCCGGGCTTTACGGTTCTAGGGTTTGACCAAGGTGCCGGCAAGTGGGCTCGGGTATGAAGTCGTTAATGACCTAATCTGTCATTTGGCTTACTGTCTGTTGAATACCGTGTCATTCATTTAATCCTGGTTAACGTTGTGAGGAGTAAAAACATGAGTTACGTCAAGCAGACTTTTTGGTTGGCAGGCATAGCCGCCGCTATCACCCTTGGTGGGAGTTTGCCAGCCCATGCAGATGGCTGTGATGTCAGGAAGACGGCAGATAGTCCCGACGGAATCAAAGTGGCTGAGGTCACCACCGATGCTACGGTTCAAACCAGAGTTGAAGAAACTGTTCAACCCTCCAGTTCACCCGTGGTTCCCACTGTCGAGAGCAGCGCTGTTCCGGTCACTGAAGGAGTGGAAACTCCAGTGGCTACAGAAGCCAAGCTCTTGACTGAGCCGAGCGCCGCCGTCAACAAACCCTCTGCCCTTAGTGTCAACACCACTGATTTCCAAGCAATTCCCAGTACCGAATCATTTCAGGCTCCTACTTACAACGAAGGGGTGGACGTCGCCCAGGTGTCCCGGGGTAGCTATGGCAGCGTTTCCCCAGCCTACCTAGGTATTGGTGGTAACCTCGGTATTGGTGATGCCGATAGCGCTGTGGGTGACTTTGGCTTTGCTGTGGTCAGCAAGATCTCCCTCGGCCCCCGGTTCTCCGTGAGACCTAGTTTCTTGCTGTCGGAGCGGTTTAGCAACTTCACCGTACCCCTGACCTTCAACCTGAATACCATGCGGTTAGGAGGGTTTCGGTTCCAGCCCTATATCGGTGGTGGGGTTGATATTCCCTTTAATGGCAACACCGCCTTCCTGGTCAATGCCGGGGCTGATGTGCCAATTTCCCGTGACTTCACCCTCAATACCAACGCGAACTGGCGCGTCACCAGTGGCTTTGCCCTGGGTGTGACCTTTGGGTTAGGCTACAACTTCCCATTTATTTTTGAGTAAAGCCATACCCGGGCCAGGCGTCCGGAGCTAGATGAGGGCCAAGGTGGGAGGATCTAACCCTATCCCTACCTTGGCTTTTTTTGAAGGCCCTGATAGAAGTCCGCCCACTGTTGCCGACTCATGCTCCCCCTTCTCAGAATCCCCTAATATTAGGATCTTTTTCCGACTCTAACTACAGCTGTCTCCCCATCGCTGTTAACCTTGATTTCTTTCAGGCGCTGCTGCAGATACTCACCAGCGGTGATTTCAGGGTAGCGGCGATAGCCACCGGTGCGATGGAGAAACTGAGGTTGGGGTGATAGGTCGACCTCAGGGCGAGGATGGACAAAAAAGGGTATGGATAGCCGGGAAAGGTCAGCCTGGTGAGGGTTAACGACTTGATGGGTGGTGCTTTGAATTAGCCCGTTGGTCAGGTTTTGCAGCATATCGCCAGTATCCACCACTATTTGATCCGGGTTCACCTGAACTGGCACCCACTCCCCCGCCTGGCTAAGGATTTCCAGCCCTGGGACGGTGGCGCTACAGAGTAGGGTAATCAAATTAATGTCTTCATGGGGGGCCGCCCGCAAGCTACCTGGGGGAACTTCCGCCAACAGTGGTGGATAGTGGGCTAGGCGCAAGACGGTGTTCCCGCCGGTGGCCATGTCTACCAACCAATTGATGGGTTGATCCAGGTAGACGGCGCAGGCTTGCAGGAGTACCCGAGCACAGTCCTGCAGTTCTGCGTACAAACGCCTTATGATCGGTTGGAAATCAGGAATCTCCTGCGGCCAGGGCGCATCGGCATGGCCCAGGCTGTAGGCATTGACATGCCAGAATTCCTTCAGATCTGGGACGGTGTAACCCTTGGCCTGTTCCTGGGCAAAGGCCGTGAACCCCCCTTTACCGGATGCTTGATACTGGGCTTTGATCGGTTCCGGGAGCTCGAAAAACTGAGTGGCCACCTGGTAGGCTTGCTGGAGTAGGGCGGAGCTAACGGGGCTCCGATCTAAAATAAAGAAACCAACGTTTTGCAGGGCTGTTCCTAAATGGGCGATCTCCCGATCCCGGGCCCCTCCCCCGGCCCCTACTAAATCACTGTAGTTAACAATTGGAATGGTGGGTTGGATCATCTTTAAAGGCCAAGTAGGACGTTCCCTCAAAACTCCACCTGAGGAGTCCTGAAAAATTTAAGAAGCTTGTAGCAAAAAGCGATGGTTTCGGGCCTGCACAGGTCGAGCATTCAGGGGAAAGAGAGCCTGAAAAGTGGCCATCTGGGCAGTAGAAACCTCTAGAGGAGACTGCAAAACCACCCATTGGACCGCCTCAGCACAGGGAGGAGTAGTGAGGGAGCCGAGGTAGCTAAAGCCAGCATGTTGCTCAGGTACCAGAGCCGCCAGGTTAATCGTGGCTGATGCCACGGTAATTTCTTCACTGGGCTGAGTGGGCATGGCGTCCCACACTGGTTTGAGAGTTGGGTTGGGGTCCCCTTGCACCATAAAAATCCCAAGTATGGCCAGCTCACCCCGATCGTTAGCATGCACCAGATGCAACTCCATCGGCAGCTGATTACCATCAACGGTGTGTTCACTCGGATGGTGGAAGTGAAATTGCTTGAGGGTAAAGGTCTGGTTGTTAAGGATAATAGTGCTGCCAGGATCAACGTTGACCTGAATGGTATGGCCATTGTTCATGATCCGCAGGGGAACGTTCTGGTAGTCGATGACGATAGCGCCTGGATTAGCCTTGACGGGTTGGCTCAGATCAATAGGAGACTGCTCTTCCCCTGAACTACAGACCTTAAATTCTGGGGAGAGTTCTCCCCAATGTTCTGGACCGGTTATACCACCGTAAGTCCAGTCGTAAGTTTCTGCCCGAGCCAACTCTGGCTGGAGAACAAGATGGCTCAAGCATAGGATCGTCAATAAACCAAGCAAAGTAAATGAAGGAAAAACCATTGGTGGGTTCATGACAAAGGTGCTGTGGGGAAGACAACCTGGCTCATCGACCAAAACGGGTAACAGCACCAGGCGAAACATTATCCTTACGCCATTGGCAACCGCCCTATCATTTAGGAAAGATTTCTAGCCAGTCCTTCTGCATACTGATAACATGCCAGCCCTGCTGTTGAGCAACCATAAGAGAGGCGTTGTCAGCTTCACCATAGGCAAACTCCCGGTCTGCGTCATCGTGGTTGAGCAGTAATTGTAGGGAGTTATAGGGGGAGCTATGGCAGTAGGTTAGCATGGCAATATCGCCGCCGGAGCGGACGTTACCGCAAGCCAGCACCGGCGGTTTACAGATCGCCCGTTCAATCCCCACAGGCTTACCATCGCGATCATTAATAAGATCGATAACCGGACGTCGCCAGATTTGTAACCGGCTATCAACCTGGCGATACTCCTTTTCCAGGCTGCTGCCGATCACCTGTTGGGCCGGAATTCCATAGACAGTCCAGGAAATTTGGCGCATCAGATCGACATCCCCAGCGGAACACAGCCAGGTTTCAAAGCCGTGGGCTTGCAGATAGTTCAACACCTCTAACTGGGGTTGGTAAACGAGTCGGCTATAGGCTAACCGATAATAGGGATGGACCTCGGTGGCGAAGAACCGATTAACCGCCTCACGAAACTCAATCTGGGCCATGTTGCCAGTCACCCAGAGGGCAACACGCAGCAGGCTATCGGTAGCGGTCTGACGATAGCTCAGATCGGTCGGATCAAGTTCTAAAAGATCCGCCACCATAGACTTATTAGCGAAGTCAGGATGATCGTCTATCTGGGCTCTGAGGTAGGTCAGGGTAAACATCGCCTGGACCAGGGGTTGTTCGCACCACAGAGTACCATCGTTATCAAAGGTGGCAATCCGGTCTATCGGGGGAATATAATGGGGCGACCCCAGGGTACAAATCCGTTGAACAAAGTTAAAAATAGCGTCTTTAAGATCACCTGACCGCCAGGACGGCAGCGGATCGGTGGACAGATGGGAAGCAGACCGGGCAGGCTTAGGTAGGGATAGAGAAAGCCCCAAGCCCCCGACCATCCGAAGCAACTCAGATCGGCGAAGTTGCATTGAATCAGTAGGCGGGCTTAATCCTGATGCACCAACCAAGCTGGAGCAAGTTGAGATCCGTCCACAAATGATTGCATATTATAATCAAAACCCTGTAGTGCTAAAGAACCTGCAGCAGGCTCGCTAATGTATACCATATAGTTACTCATTAGGAAGTAAACCCCAACCAAGGCAGCGGCGGAAGAGGCCACCAGAAAGCCGGCCAGCATCAGGGAAAACTCCTGAGCCTTAACGGCTTGGTCCATCAAGCGTAAAGCCCAAGTCACTAAGGCTACTACGATAGCCAGGATGAGAAACAACATGGAACAGAAAATAGATGTTGATATCTAACTTCACGATGTTAAATATCGTAACAGTCTTTCATAAAACTGGCAGGGGTTCCACAGAAAGAATTTGGCTTTATGGCTGTACTCGATAAATTTTATAGCTGTACTCGATAAGTTTTATAGCTGTACTCGATAACTCGTCTCCCGTTAGACGGGGCTGGTTAACCGCACCGGTACCTGATGTTGCTGAAGATAGTGTTTCACCTCAGTCACCGTTAAGTGGCCGTAGTGTAGCAGGGAAGCCAGCAATGCCGCCTCGGCCCTACCGGTGGTCAGCGCTTCGTGGATATGGCGGCAGTTGCCTGCCCCCCCGGAGGCAATTACCGGCACCGGTACCCGATCGGCAATCCGGCGGGTGAGTTCCAGATCGTAGCCCGCCTGGGTGCCATCGGCATCCATACTGGTGACCAATAGCTCCCCAGCCCCCCGTTCCACCATAGTTTCGGCCCAATTCACCGCATCTAAGCCGGTATTTTCTCGCCCGCCACGCACATAAACATCCCAGGCGGGGGAGCTAGACTCTGGACGGCGCCGGGCATCGATCGCCACCACAATACATTGGGAGCCAAAGCGATCGCTGGCTTCATTGATAAACTCGGGGCGCCTCACCGCAGCGGAATTAATGCTAACCTTATCGGCTCCGGCTCGTAACAATTGCTTAATGGTCTCTAAGGATTGAATCCCACCCCCCACAGTCAGCGGAATAAAGACCCGTTCTGCGGTTTGGTAGACCACCTCATAGATAATGTCCCGGTCTTCGTGGGTCGCCGTAATATCCAAAAACACCAACTCATCGGCACCGGCATCGTTGTAGGCCTGAGCCAGCTCCACCGGATCGCCGGCATCCTGCAGGTCAACAAAGTTGACCCCCTTGACTACCCGCCCTGCTTTAACATCTAAGCAAGGCAAAATCCGTTTCGCCAGCATCAGGCCCACCTCTCTACGCCATATCTTTGTACTATACCTGAATAGGTAGGGGGTTGTCCTACCTGCTGGGGCTCGACCAACCCCGGTCAGGAGAGATCGGGATCATTAAAGGTCAAGACGCTGATAAACTGAAACGTAATGTTGTTTGCAGATTGCAGTTGGAGCCCTTGTTCACCATGGCTTTAGAGATTGGGCAAAACGTCAAAATCATCCGTCTGAGAGATCGTGTACCGTCTGAAACCGCCAGTCGACTGGGTAAGGTGGGGCAGGTACGCGAGTTTAAAATGACCGATGGCAGTGGGGTGGGGGTTGTGGTTCAGTTTGATGACAAGTACGCCACCTGGTTTTTTGAAGACGAGTTGGGACCGGCCTAGTCAAATGCTCGGGCTGAATGGCATGACCCCATCACCACCAAGGCTATGGCGCAAATTCTGACCTTTTTAGGCAAGGGGGGCTGTGGCAGCAGTACCCTGGCCATTGCCACCGCAAAACAGCAAGCCAGGGATGGTCAGCGAGTCTTGCTGGCTATCCAGGATGTCACACCCGCTGCAGGGTTGTTACTAGGTCAGGCGTTGACCCCTGATCCCCAGTTAATTGAGCCTAACCTTTGGGCCGTGCAACTCCAATCTACGGTGCTGTTGGAGCGTAGCTGGGAGATGATCAAGGGGCTGGAATCCCAGTATCTACGGACTCCTTTCCTAAAGGATATCTATGGTCAGGAGCTAGGGGTATTACCGGGCATGGATGCCGCCCTGGCCCTGAATGCCCTCCGGGAATACGAGGGCAGCGGAATCTACGAGGTGATCGTCTACGATGGCATCGATCCCATGGTCACCCTGCGCATGGCCGGGTTACCAGAGGTGTTGGACTGGTATGTGCGCCGGTTTCGGGGCGTATTTCAGCAGTCGGACCTGGTGCGGGTGTTATCCCCCTTTATCCAGCCGATCTCGGCGGCGGTGTTGGCCACCGACTGGTCGGGAGATATCTGGGATAAACCCACCGGAGAGGTGCGATCGCTGCTGGAGCAGGGCCGCGATGCCGTTAGCGATCCCCACCGGATGTTAGCCTTTTTGGTCACCACCGCCAGCGCCGATGCCATTGCCACCGCTCGCTACCTCTGGGGTAGTGCCCAGCAGGTGGGCTTGACCGTGGGCGCGGTCTGCGTTAATCGCGGCGATTTAGGTTCTCCCTACGAACGGGCCTTTGCTCCCCTGCCCCACTTCCCCATTCCCCCTCGCCCCGGGGAGGAGAGCGAGAACTGGGCGAGCCTGATTGCCGCCCTGCCCGACCCCCAGCAGATTGCCCGCACCGCTAACCGGTCAACGGTGGTGGATCTACAGAGCCAGGTGGTCAAACTGTTTTTACCCACCTTTGATAAGAGCCAGGTGAAGCTCACCCAGTATGGGCCGGAGATCACGGTGGAAGCCGGCGATCAACGGCGTAACCTGGCCTTGCCGCCAGCCCTGCAGGGGCGATCGGTAAGGGCCGCCAAATTCCAAGACGAATACCTGGTGATTTCCTTTGCCTAAAGCCATCCTGACCTGTAGCGCCGTTGTTACTCTCTGCCCATAAAACTCTGCCATGGTTGATCCCCCTGCCTCTCCCCCCGGCGATTTAGCCCAGCCCCTCCCGCTTCAGTCCGAGACCCCGGTCAGCGGGGGCAGTGCCGCCCGACAGTTGCTGGGCATGAAGGGGGCTAAAACCGGCGAAACCTCGATCTGGAAGATTCGCCTGCAGTTGATGAAGCCGATCACCTGGATTCCCCTGATCTGGGGGGTGGTATGCGGGGCCGCCTCCTCCGGGCAGTTTCGCTGGAGCTTCGAAAATGTGCTGATTGCCGCCGCCTGTATGTTGCTGTCAGGCCCATTGCTGACCGGCTATACCCAAACTCTAAACGACTTTTACGATCGCGACATCGACGCCATCAACGAACCCTACCGACCCATCCCCTCCGGTGCCATTTCCGTCCCCCAGGTGGTCAGTCAGATTCTTATCCTGCTAGGGGCAGGGGTGGGCCTGGCCTATGCTCTAGATCGCTGGGCTGGCAACAGTTTCCCCACCCTGACGGCCCTGACCCTGGGGGGCTGCCTGCTGGCCTATATCTATTCGGCGCCACCCCTCAAACTTAAGCAAAATGGTTGGTTGGGAAACTATGCCCTGGGAGCCAGCTACATTGCCCTGCCCTGGTGGGCCGGACATGCCCTGTTTGGTGACCTCACCTGGACCATTGTGGCCATCACCCTGTTCTACAGCCTGGCCGGCCTGGGGATTGCGGTGGTCAACGACTTTAAAAGCGTGGAGGGCGATCGCCAGATGGGGCTGAAGTCTTTACCGGTTATGTTTGGCATCGGCACCGCGGCCTGGATCTGCGTGCTGATGATTGATATCTTCCAGGCAGGCATCGCCGCCTACCTGATGGCCATTCACCAAAACCTATACGCCGTTCTACTGGTACTACTGATCATTCCCCAGATTACCTTCCAGGACATGTACTTTCTACGGGATCCGCTGACTAACGATGTCAAATATCAAGCCAGTGCCCAACCGTTTTTAGTACTGGGGATGCTGGTGGCGGGCCTGGCCCTGGGCCAGGCTGCCCTTTGACTCGATCCTGTCAGCGAGCATCTACCCTTGCTGAAATCCCCCAAAGCCTCTACAGTGCTTTTTATTCCGTAATCTTTGGTAGTATTCGTTTTTAAAGCTCATGATGCGATTCTGGTTAACCTGGCTACCCTCGTACTCTGGTCTAGAACCGGAGGTAGACCATGGCAATTTTTCTAGAACCGCACCCTACCGCCCGGCCGGTCAACCCGACCCGAGGTCACGACGCTCTCGCCCCAGAGCGCAATCAGAGCCACCGCTAAAATCACCGGATAGATCGCAGCGACTCCTCTGGCTCGGGTTACTCCTAACCGCCTTAACCGCCGGGGGCATCACTCGGGCTGTGCGGGTGGTGCAGAGCACCTACGCCAGCCTTCCCGATGCCAAGCTAGCCCTGACCTATCAGCGAGATGGCACCATTACCATGGTCTCTGCCGATGGCGTCGTTTTGCAAAAGCTAGGGCCAGCCTCCCACGAAACCCTATCCTACGATGGCATCCCCCGAAACCTGGTGAATGCCTTTGTTGCATCTGAAGATCAACGTTTCTATGACCATCAGGGCATTGACCTCCGTGGTATCAGTCGGGCTGTTTGGGCTAACCTGCGCCAGCGAGATGTGGTGGAGGGAGCCAGCACCATTACCCAGCAGTTAGCTCGCATTGTCTACCTCACCCAGGAGCGCAGTTTTCAGCGTAAAACCAAGGAAATTTTATTGGCCCACAAGTTAGAACAAAACCTTGAAAAAAACCAGATTATGGAGCGCTACCTGAATCTGGTCTATCTGGGCTCTGGGGCCTATGGGGTGGCTGATGCGGCCTGGGTTTATTTCGCCAAAACCATTGACCAGTTAACCCTGGCTGAGGCCGCGATGATTGCCGGCATGGCACCGGCTCCTAGTCTTTACTCTCCGGTGGTGAACCCAGAGGCAGCTCGCAGTCAGCGCAATCGAGTGATTCGCCGCATGCTAGACACCGGCGCGATTAGCGCCGCTGAGGCGGAGGTGGCGATCGCCGCACCGGTGGAGGTTAACCCAAAGCAACCTAAGTTTCTCTACAGTGAGTTCCCCTACTTCACCATCTACGTCCAGAAACAGCTAGAACAGGTGCTCACCACCGATCAACTGGAAGCCGGTGGGCTGACGGTGGAAACTAGCCTGAACGTCGATTGGCAGCGCAAGGCAGAGCAAACCGTAGATCAGGCCATTGATCGCTACAGTGGTTGGCAGGGCATCGAGCAGGTGGCCCTGGTGGCCGTTGACCCCCGCTATGGGGAAATTAAGGCCATGGTGGGGGGGAACGACTTTCTCGAGAGTCAGTTTAACCGAGCTACCCAGGCCCAGAGACAACCGGGGTCAACCTTTAAGACCTTTGTCTACGCCACGGCCATTGCCGCTGGTTTCTCTCCCTACAAAGACTACAACGATGCTCGCTATGTTGTGGATAGCTACGAACCGAAAAACTACGGAGAAACCTATAGCGGTAAGGTTGATCTGTTGAAGGCCCTGCGCAATTCCATCAACATTGTGGCTGTCAAGCTGATCGTCGATGTTGGCTTTGACCCAGTAGTCAACATCGCCAAACGCATGGGTATCGACTCTCCCCTCCTGCCCGCCTACTCCCTGGCCTTAGGTTCCTCCGAAGTGAACCTGCTGGAACTCACCAGCGCCTACGGCACCTTAGCCAATCGGGGCCGTCACGTCCCTGTCCACGGCATCCGTCGAGTGCTGAACAGTCAGGGGGAGGTGATCTACGAAACCCCCAAAAAGACCCTCCAAGCCATCGATGAAAATACCGCGGCGATCATGACCTGGATGCTGCGGGGGGTGGTGGAGGGGGGTACCGGCAGTAATGCTGCCCTGGGTCGTCCCGTGGCCGGTAAGACGGGAACCTCGGAGAAAAACCGAGATCTGTGGTTTATTGGCTATATTCCCCAATTAGCGACTGGCGTGTGGATGGGCAACGACGATAGTAGCCCCAGCCGGGGTACTAGCACCACCGCCGCCGCCATCTGGCGCATGTTTATGCGCCAGCTTATGGACGACATCCCGGTGGAACAGTTTCCTGAGCTGCCACGCCTGGGTGGTCGTAAGGGCAGTATTAAGGCCCAGCCGATCAAACCGCGGCGCGTGGTTGCCGAAGAGTCCTCCACCCCTGCTAAAAAGTCTACCTCTGAGTCGCGGGAAGAACCCTCCAACCCATCCAACGCTAACGATGCAGACCGCAGACCCAGAGCCACCGGTGCTGCCTCCGGATCCTCCCCATCGGTAGATCAGGCTAGCCCGG
>JAYKIM010000168.1:0-11046 GCA_035286245.1 Cyanobacteriota bacterium
TACCAGGATGGAGGGAGGCAGGTGATCCCCCCACACCTCGGAAAAATTTACCCCACCCTGCTCAAACACCTGACCCTGTTTGATCACCCGAGATCGCCCGCCGCCGCCCTCCGGTCGCTCCCAGCTATCTTCCTGAAAGGTGGCGCCGCCATCCAGTCGCTCCAGGGCTTGACAGATATTATCTTGCAGATCCTTCAGCATGGCGCTGGCCCGCTCTCGGGAATGGTTGGGGGGGTGATCGTAGCTGGGGACCGAACTGGAAACCGCAGATGGAGAGATGGTCATAGGGGCTGGAATGAGTCTGATACAGAGTGAGATTGCCAGGCTTCCTATTCAACCTACCGTGAAACCTGTACCCAAGACCAGATCCACCCCCCTCGACACCGATAAAATGTTGCGAAACTCAACGTTTCGCTCCTACCCCGGTTTTGCTGGACAGGGAGCGGGGCGACTGCCAGGGGTCGTCCTGGCCCACAATACGTTACTCTATGTAAAGCTGAGGGAACTTAAGACAGCTCCGTGTCTCCTGCTCAGCTCCCGTCGGTCACTATAGAATTGATCTCGTTCATCGGCGGCTATCCCACCTAAATTTTTCAACCTACTGCGCTGTAAATCCATGGCTATGAGCCTATCCTTAACCCCCGATGCTGTCCTGGAGGTCCTGCGGCCGGTGCAGGATCCTGAACTACAAAGGAGCCTCGTGGATCTCAATATGATTCGCCAGGTGGCTATCCAGGAGGGAGACGTCAGTTTTACCCTGGTGTTGACCACCCCTGCCTGCCCCCTGCGGGAGTTTATTGTTGAGGACTGTGAGCGAGCCGTGCGCACCCTGCCGGGGGTGACCGGGGTGACGGTGACGGTGACGGCGGAAACCCCTCAACAAAAATCCCTCCCCGATCGCACCGGCATCGCCGGGGTGAAAAACATTGTGGCCGTATCCAGCGGTAAGGGGGGAGTCGGCAAAAGCACTGTGGCGGTTAATCTGGCGGTGGCCCTGGCCCAGGCGGGCTCCGCCGTCGGGCTGATCGATGCCGATATCTATGGTCCCAATACGCCGATCATGATGGGGCTGACCGGAGCGGAGATTAAGGTCCGCCAGGGCCCCCAGGGGGAGGTGTTGGAGCCCGCCTTTAACCATGGGGTGAAAATGGTGTCCATGGGCTTCTTGATTGATCCGGACCAACCGGTGATCTGGCGCGGTCCCATGCTCAACGGGGTGATCCGCCAGTTTCTTTACCAGGTGGAGTGGGGCAAGCTGGATTATCTGATCGTGGATATGCCCCCCGGCACCGGTGATGCCCAACTCACCCTGGCCCAGGCGGTGCCGATGGCTGGGGCGGTGATTGTGTCTACCCCCCAGACCGTCGCCATCGCCGATGCTCGCCGTGGTCTCCGCATGTTTCAGCAGCTGCAGGTGCCGGTGCTGGGGGTGGTGGAAAACATGAGTGTGTTCATTCCCCCGGACGCCCCCGATAAGGCCTACGATATTTTCGGCTCCGGCGGTGGGGAGAAAATTGCCCGGGAGTTGGACCTGCCCCTGCTGGGCTGCATTCCCCTGGAGATGCCGGTACGTCAGGGGGGCGATCAGGGTCTGCCGATCCTGGTGCAAGCCCCAGAGTCAGCATCGGCCAAAGCCCTTTGGGCGATCGCCCAACAGGTGGCGGCCCGGGTTTCGGTCGCCGCCCTCACCCCCTAGGGATAGACCCCCATCGGTAACTCCTATGCTTAACCTACAGTGGCAAAAACGTTGGCAGTTCCTCCTGGAGGGCTGGCAGGAAGTGGACTGGCTCCTGTTTCTCTTGCCTAGTTTGCTAGTGGGCTTTTCCAGCCTGGTCTTGAGCAGTATTCAGACCACTATGGCCGGTACCCGCTACGATCTCAACCATCTTGGTCTGGGGGTGGTCTGTTTGGGGCTGGCTCTATGGATTGCCCGCAGTCGCTATGAACGACTGCAGGAATGGTATTGGATTATCTACGGTCTGACCAATGCCTCCCTGGTGTTGGTGATGCTGATTGGCACCGTCGGCAATGGGGCCCAGTCCTGGATTGGGGTAGGTGGGTTTTATTTACAACCTTCAGAGTTTGCCAAGGTGGGGGTGATTATCTGCCTGGCGGTTGTGCTCAGTCGTCGCGATGCCTCTACCCTGCCGGGGTTGGGCGCCGCCCTGGGGATTACCGCCCTGCCCTGGGGGTTGGTCTTTGTCCAGCCGGATCTGGGCACCTCCCTGGTGTTTGGGGCCATTCTTCTGGCTATGCTCTACTGGGCTAACTGCAAGCCCGGTTGGCTGGTGTTACTGGTGTCACCCCTGGTGGCGGCGATTGTCTTTAATCTCTCGGTGCCAGCCTGGTTACTTTGGTCGGCGGGTATGGGGGCGATCGCCTGGTATACCTTACCCTGGCGTTGGCTATCCAGTGTTTTGGCTACGGCCATCAGCTTAATCTCCGGTAAGCTGGGTCAGGTGTTTTGGGGTTTGCTGGAAGACTATCAGAAGGACCGCCTAGTCCTATTCCTCGACCCCCACAAGGATCCCCTCGGAGGGGGATATCACCTGATTCAATCTCGCATTGCGATCGGAGCCGGTCGGTTGTGGGGGCAGGGGCTGAGGGGGGGCACCCAAACCCAGCTGGACTTTATTCCAGAGCAACATACCGACTTTATCTTCTCTGCTGTGGGGGAAGAGTGGGGATTTGTGGGGTGTATGGTGGTGCTGCTAGCCTATCTGCTGATTTTCTTCCGCTTGGTGGTGATTGCCCAGAATGCTAAAGATAACTTTGGCTCCCTACTAGCCATCGGTGTGTTTGCTATGATTTTGTTTCAAGCCACCGTCAACATTGGCATGACCATCGGCCTGGCCCCGATTACCGGTATTCCTCTGCCATGGTTGAGCTACGGTAGATCGTCCCTACTGACTAATTTTGTTGCTCTAGGTATTGTCGAGTCCGTTGCCAACTTTCGGCATCGTCTCAAATTCACTGATTAGTCGATTAAACCTGGTGGGATAGTCTTGGTTCTATGGTTAGCACCGGGGCGATCCGTAAAATCCCTGAGGTAGGGATTACAATTCCTCGCCAGCACCGCTATGATAGATAATGGCTTCTCGCTTGTTGCCTCAGATCCATAGGCCTTAGCAGCTAGGATTGATAAAACGACAATAGGGAGAAATCATACGGCAGAAAATCAGAACCCTATCCGGCGAACGTTTTCTAATCTCTCTTGTCGATTTTCCCTGGCCTAAAGGATGTGGCCAGAGTGTTGTCGCTGACCTTGGGTTTTTCTCTTCGATTTGCTCCTGTAGAGACCTGTAGCGCATTTTGCTTCTATGCCTATTTCTTCCGTTCCCGGTGACGCCGCTCCCAGTCGAGGAGCTATGACCAAGCCTAAACAGATCTTCGATCGGTCAATGAGTTGTCCTGTTGAGCCCGATGTGGTGAGACGAGATTGTTTCGAATTGCTAAGCGCCTACCTCGATGGTGAGGTGACAGCTCAAGATCGAGCCGTGGTAGAGCATTGGCTCAATACGGACCCCAGTGTCAAATGTCTTTACCATCGTCTCCTCTGCCTACGCCAGGGCTGCCAGGAGCTATGCCTGCATGACGATCCGGGGCAGGTGACCGCTAGCCAGGTTCTTCAGCGACTGCGCTATCATCTCGGAACCATCACCATGGCCACTGCCGGCATCCTAGTGCTAGCTATCCTCAATCTCCTTTCTGGGGAAGCTAACCTTAGTTCCAGGGTCGAATCTAGGTTTTCCAGTGGTCGAGTGCTCGAGGTTACCCTTGACCAACCGGTGTTTCCCATTCCAAAACTGCAGGGGATCTCCCATCTCCATCCTTCGGAGGGTAAACCATTGGATAATCTGTCTACTGACTCCCAGCTCTAGACAGTCCCCGTGGCTAGCCTAGGCTGAGAAGCAGAAAAAGGATTAATGCTGGTGGGAGAATCCCCAATTACCATGGCGGGACAACTCTACCGGCTGAGCTTGGACTAACCTGGTAGAGTTTAATTGTTTTTACAATACCAGCCCTAAGACCATGGTTTTTGATCCAATTTACATGCTGCTCATGATTCCCGGGATGGTGCTCATGTTTTGGGCCCAATCCAGGGTTAAAGGCACCTATCGTCGCTATGCCCAAATCCAGTCTGGTTTGGGTATGACCGGATCCCAGGTGGCCCAGGCGATTTTAAGTAAGAAAGGTATTGGTCATATCAAGGTAGAAACTGTAGCCGGTGAGTTAACCGATCACTACGACCCCGGTGCCAAAACAGTGCGCCTCTCCCAGGGTATCTATGGGTCTAGTTCCCTCGCTGCCGCCGCTGTGGCGGCCCATGAATGTGGCCATGTGCTGCAGGATGTGGAGGGCTATAGGTTTATGAACTTTCGATCGGCCCTAGTGCCCTTGATCAACCTGGGCTCTAATCTGGGGCCCATGCTGATCATGGCAGGGTTGATTTTCAATATCCTGAACTTGGCCTGGTTAGGGGTATTTTTCTTCGCGGCTGTTTTACTTTTTCATGTGGTTACCCTACCGGTGGAATTTGATGCTTCCCACCGGGCCCTGCGCTTGATTGATGAACTTGGTATCCTGCAGGGCAATGAAAATAAGGGCGCTCGTGCCGTACTCAACGCCGCTGCCCTAACCTATGTGGCTACCGCTTTCTACGCCTTCCTGAACCTACTCTATTACATTACGTTGATTAACCGTCGCCAATAACTAACCCAGCATCAAGGGGTTAAGGGTATAGTCCCGCCAGGTTTGGTGATACCGTTCAGAAATGTAGGGGGTGACCTTAAACTTGGGTTCGTCATCACCCCCCACATCAATCCGGATAAAGGAATAGGGTCGCCGCCGTTCCCGCTGGTGGCCAGTGAGGCCAACAAAACACCCTGAGTGGGCGATGGGTCTCGAGATTGCTGGGCGATCGGGCCAGGGCTCCTCCAGGTCAGAGCCTTCGGGTCGCTGCCGCCTGAGGCTAAGACCACTACCGCCGCACACTAGCCAGTCAATGTGGCTATCACCATAGCCCGTATCCAGGCTACGGAGATGCTCAAAACAGTGGGCATGGCCGTTAATCACCAGATTCACCGGCGGCTGGCCAGTTCGCAACTGGGGCACCGCCGCTACTACTTGGTCAAGCACCCAGCGTAACTGGTAACGCATGGCTAGGGTTTGACCCTGGTTCCATTTGGTGGTTTCGGTAACGTAGGGAGGGTGATGAAAGAACAAAATCCGTCCCCTGCTGTTGGGATCGGCCCAGGAGGCCATCAAGCCGTCCCGCAGCCAGAGCAACTGTTCAGCGTCGATCCAGGATTTTCCCCTGGTGTTTAATTGTTTCTGCAGATCCAGGCGGATTTCCTCCAGTTGCTCCAGCTTGGCCTGCAGATCATCCAGGCGCTCCTGGCGGTAGGGGTCATGGGCCAGGTGGGCGGCCTCTGCTAAAATCTCCTGCTGTTGGTGCTGGACCTTCTGGCAATGGGCTTTTAACAGTTCCTGCCGTTGAACTCGGTCACCACTGTTCGATAGGGCCGCAGTGGGGTCGTTAAGGGTACTGGAGTCAAGGGCGAAGAAATCAATCCCCCCGTAACGAAACCGGTAGTAACGGTTGGGTAAACGGGTAAATTCCCCCGGTTGATATCGTAATCCCTGACTAGCCTCCCCCCAGGGGCCATAGTGGTGCATTAGGTGGCTCTCTAGGGCGTCATGGGGAAGGGCGTGCAAATAGTCAAGGAAAGCGCGAGCGTAGGCATCCCCTACCCCCGAGCCGTGCCAGCCGATGTTAGGGTTAAGGTTGACCCCTAGTAGACGCCGCAGGGGCCGGGTTAGCTGCACCAGGGCACCGTAGAGCCAGGGCAGATTGTAGTAGTCATGGTTGCCCAGCACCGGCAGAATCGGAAACTTAAAGACCATGCGATCGAAGGCAATCTGGTCGGGCCGATCGCCCCCCACTAACCACTCCCGGTAGGGGCGAATAAAATTTTGTGGATACTGCTCGCTGGATCCTACCTGGTAGACTACATCACCGGTGTGCAGCATAAATCGACAGTCGGCCAGGTGGGGCAGCATCTGCTCCGCCAGGTGACGTTGGGGGTGGTGCTCGGGATGGGGACCCGATCCACTATCGCCAATCACTAGAAAGGAAAACTGACGGCTCTCGGCGTTGCCATCCTCCAGGATCAGGCGGGTTTGATCAATCTGCTGTTCGACCAGGAGGGGGTGCTGCCAGCAAACCCGTTCCTGCATTTTGGCGACCTTGAGGGCAATGGGGGGATCAAGGATGGAGGCCATAGTTGGGCTGCAGAGAACACCAGACTCCATCCTACCGTTGAAACCCGGCCAGAAATGCCCCCAAACAGATCACCAGGGTCTCCGTCCACTCCACCGTGGCGCCGTAGGTATCGCCGGTATGTCCCCCCAGGCGAGTCTGTAACCAGGCCCCCACTCCCCAGGCCGCCCCCACTCCCCCCACCAGACTGCCGATCGCTAACCCCGGCTGATCTGGATTCAGACCAGCCCACGCTCCGCACAACACTATGCCTACCGCCAGGCCAATCAACAGGTCCTCCGGTAGACGCAGATGGGCTTTATGCAGCGCCCCCTTACCGTTGGGACGCAGGTAGGGGTAGCGAGCAATGGCCAGTACCTGGCCCCAACGTCCCCACACCGCTGCCATAGCTAGTAGGGGCCCCCGCCCCGTGGCCAAATCCGCCAGGGCGAGGGTTTTGAGTCCCAGGATAGCGATCGCCGCCATCACCCCAAAGGCCCCACTGCGGCTATCTGCCATCACCGCTAGGCGGCGATCTCTATCCGGCACCGCCAGGCCATCGGCGGTGTCCATCGCCCCATCCAGGTGTAGCCCACCGGTTAGCCAAAGCCATAGCCCCACCACCAGGGCACTACGACTAAGGGGGAACATGCCAGCCACCCCCAAGAGGCCGTCCACCACCGTCAACAGGCCAGCTAACCCTAACCCCACCAGGGGGGACAAACCAGCGATGCCATTAAAATCGGGCTGCCACCCTGGTAGCAAGGGCAGGCGAGTGTAGAACAAAATGGCTCCCCCCAGGCGGGCCACCAGGCCGGCCCTGGCCCCTTGGGTGTGATGCGGTTGGGTCAACGGACCTCTCCTCCATAACGTTCTTTGCCAGTGTAAAGATTTTGATCATGCTAGCGATTCCCAACTCGCCAGGTGGAATCCCTATTAGTCAACGCTTTGCTGTCCCTCGCCCTATCTAGCCTTCGTCAGAAGACTAAAGTCCGTCAGATCATTCCCTGCAAGATCGAGTATCGTGAAGATATGCCGTTGGACCTGACTGGTGACTTGACTGTGGTACCCAAAATACAGAAGTGTTGATACCCCGCCAGTAGTATTGATTAACGGGTTAGCAACTTCAAACCTCTGCTGGTACCGAACCTAATTTTCAAGTAGTTAAGCACCCTTTAAGTTAAGTAAGTTCGTGTTGACTCCTAATTCAGCCTGGTTAACAAGGATATGAATCACGAGTGTAATCAACCCTTGAGTACCTTACCTCCCTGTCTAGTAGACAACGGAGTGGTGATTAATAAAGTTGATATGGTTAGATTACTCCAGGATCTTGGGCGAGTCAGCTATAGTCACTTTGAAGACGGCATTATACTTTCCACTGGGCAAGGTCTGGTCATGGAGGTCTTTTCCGATACCCAACAGGCTACCCTGGTAGCTAATCGGGCCCTTTACATTAACGTCCATAGTTTTGATTATTTGGAAATGGGGCGGGCAGGTACTCAGCAAACCCAGTTTGATCTGGTGCATGACAATCGTAGGTTGCGCCTGGTCCCCCTGTCGGACCCGATCAAAGAGCATCTGACCCAAACGGTCAACAGTGGTGCCTTTGAAGCCATGGTGGCGGATGCCCTTTCCGCCCGATGGGATGCTTGTCTGGATGATGATCGTCATCTATTTGATTAGGATTTAGACCTAAACCACGCAGGGCCTATGCTTCAGGATGCTAGAGCGATTCGGTACTATCAGCGCCTTACCGATGCTTTTGTAGACCATTGGAACCGGGGTTATAGTACTAGCGACCTGCGGCTTTACCTGGAAGGTTATTTAGCGGCCCTCCGCCATGCCGACGCCCTGGAACCCTACCTGATCCATCGCCTTGAGGAGGATACCCTGCGTTACCTCAGCGATCCCTCTAACTTCGCAGTTCCCGAATCCGAGCCGGAGATCTATTGAGATTTATCTAACTCCCATCATGATGTTTTACCGTCGATAGAGAGCTAGTCTCAGCGGTTAAGTTCCTGCTTCCTTGTCGGCATAGGTTTAATAATCCTTCAGGATGAACCAGGAGAAGTCGGTAGGTTGAGGCCAGGGTCTACTAAAACCCTTAGCCAGTGATTAAGTCTGTCGGCGGCGAGCTATGAACCCGACCCTTTGAGTTTTTAGGCTACCTCTTCCTGAGTTATACCAAAGCTGCGGCCTGCAGGTTAGGCTAAACAATAACGTGGTTAAAGCGAGTCCATGCAACCCTGCGACACCCCACCACCCTTGGTCGGTTCATCCACCCAGCTTCGTCCCGATGGCTTTGATGGCCAGCAGCCCCCCAGGGCTGATTTAATTAGCGCCTGTGTCCACTGTGGCTTTTGCCTCACCACCTGCCCCAGCTATCGGGTGATTGGCAAGGAGACGGATTCTCCCCGGGGGCGCATTTACCTGATGGATGCCATTAACCAGGGGGAGGCGCCTCTGTCGGCAGCCTCTATACAACATTTCGACTCCTGCCTGGGTTGCCTGGCCTGCACCACCGCCTGCCCCTCCGGAGTGCAGTACGATCAATTAATTGCGGCGGTGCGCCCCCAGGTGCAGCGCCATGCTCGTCGCTCCTGGCCCGAACAACTGCTGCGGGGGCTGATTTTCAACCTATTTCCCTACCCTGGGCGGCTGCGGCTGTTGGCCGGCCCCCTCTATTTGTACCAGCGGATCGGGTTAGATCGCTTGGTCGAGCGGAGTGGCTGGCTCACCCGGATTTCCCCTAACTTGGCCGCCATGGCCTCTCTGCTACCTACGGTTACGGCGGAAAGCTTCCGCTCCGGGCTAGCAGCGGTGATCCCTGCTGGGGGCCCCCGGCGCTACCGGGTGGGTATGGTGTTGGGGTGTGTCCAACAGGTATTTTTCGCCCAGGTTAATCAGGCTACGGCTCGGGTGCTGAGCGCCAATGGCTGTGAGGTGGTGATTCCCCCTTCCCAGGGGTGCTGCGCTGCCCTGCCCGCCCACCAGGGAGAAACAGCTCAGGCCCAGGTTTTGGCCCGTCAGATGATCGATACCTTTGAGCAGGCCCAGGTGGACTACGTAATTATTAATGCGGCGGGCTGTGGCCATACCCTGAAGGAGTACCACCACATCTTGGCGGAAGATCCGGAGTACGGCGATCGCGCCCAGGCTTTTGTCGCTAAGGTGCGGGACGTGCAGGAGTTCCTGGTGGAGGTCGGTCTCACCGCGCCCCTCCATCCCCTCACCGAGGGGGATCTGCCCTTGGTATTTCAGGATGCCTGTCACCTGCTCCATGGCCAGAAAATCAGCCTCCAGCCCCGTCAGCTACTCCGCCAGATTCCTGGGGTGATCCTGCGGGAACCCCTCGATGCCGCCCTTTGCTGTGGTAGTGCCGGTGTCTACAACATGTTGCAACCCCAGGTGGCGGAGGAACTGGGCCAGATGAAAGTAACCAACCTGCTGAATACCGGTGCCCAACTGATCGCCTCCCCCAACCCCGGCTGCTCCCTACAAATCCAAAAATATTTAGCACAGCAGGGTAAAACTCTACCCCTGCTGCACCCGATGGAACTGTTAGATTACTCTATCCGGGGTTTTCTGTTCAATGGCGGGGAGTTTCACGCCCCCTCCGCCTAGCTGTCCCCCCTGTCGACTTGCCTGGGCCACAGCCCAGCTCTAGTTAAGTTGAACGGGATGGAGAGTATAGCTCCATCGCTCAATTAGACGCACACGCCGGAATCAACTACCCGACAGGTGGGTTATGGTCCCCCATTAAGCGGTTCTAGACTACTGAGATTTAGTCAACGAAGATGTCAGGGTTTTAGCTGATTAGGGAGTTGATCTTAAGAGAACCACAAGAAAAGAAAACCATTTTGATAAAGATGCAATAGAATTGTAGATGTTTGCTCATTCCGGAGTATCTCTTCCTGGCAACGCAATATGGCCTACCTTGATCACTACCACTCCACCTCCATTAGTATTGACGAGCTCGATCTCAAGATTATTGACCTGCTAAAGCTTGATGGTCGTACTACCTACAAAGAAATTTCCACCAAGCTGAGTATCCCTGAAGCTACCGCTCGTTACCGGGTTCAGCGGCTACTCCATGCCGAGCTGATTCAAATCCAGGCTTGGCCTAACCCCAAGTGTTTCGGGGTGCCCCATGCGGCGATTATGCACCTGTTTGTAGAAAGTGGCTGGGTCAACCAGGTTGCCGAACAACTCGCCGCCCTAGAAGAGGTTCAGTTCGTCGCCGTCACAGCGGGCCGACATAACATTGTTGTTGACGTTAACTTTGGCAAACACGAAGAGCTGTTAACCTTTTATGACAAGCTCGCTTCCATAAGTGGCATTATCCGCTACGAGACGCAGATCATTCTGAGACTCCTTAAGGCGAAGTATCAGTACAAACTAACTTAGCTGCGTTTGAAACAGCTCCCTCAAGACTCACACTGAGTCAGTAAAGGCGCCGACGGTTGCCACGATTTTTGTAGTCCATAGGCTAGCATGACTGGTCCTAAGGCCATGGAGGCAATGCAGGTCGGTCCTTTCCTAATTTAATAGACAGGGCAGAAAGCTGCTTTGGGTTAGGGGCCGCTAACCGTCATCCTTCCCCTCAGGTATGCTCCAGCACCGCCCCGGCCCTGGCGGGGTGGGCTATAATGACCCCCAAAGATGAGGTGACCATGAGCCTATACGCTGAACTGCACCGCCACCTGGGGGGCTCCGTGGTGCCTCGGGTGCTGTGGCGTTACTTCCAACGCAATCGCCCGGATTTGTCCGATCAATTTGCCGAC
>JAYKIM010000169.1:0-6570 GCA_035286245.1 Cyanobacteriota bacterium
GAAGCACAGTAGGGATCATGGCGATAGGCCAGGCTAGGGAATCGGGTCGAGGGCCACCAGCCGAATACTGGCCTCCCCCAGGTAGGGCAGGTGGGTCTGTAACTGCTGCCGTAGGGTGGCGGCGATCTCATCTCCCTGCTGCAGGGTCAGGTCCGCCGCTGCCCCCAGTTCCACCTCGGCGTAGAGGCGATGGCCCAACCAGCGGGCCCGTACCCCCTGAACCACCACCCCTTCCGGCCGATGGCTAAGGGCGTGATCCAGGGCCTCCAGCACATCGGCGTCAACCCCATCTAGCAGGCGGCCAAACACCGTGGTGGCAGACTGCCAGACAATCTTCAACAGAATTAGGGTAATCACCAAACCCATCAGCGGGTCCACCCAGCCGTAGCCCAGGCCCACCCCCAGGGCACTGACCAACACCGCTAGACTGACCAGGCCATCGGCCCGGGCGTGCAACCCATCGGCTATCAGGGCGCCGCTGTTGATCTCCCGGCCCACCCGGATGCGAAATAGGGCCACCAGCTCATTACCAACAAAACCGATGATGGCGGCGGCGGCCAGGGCCCCTAGATGGGTGAGGGGTTGGGGGTGGATCACCCGATCAACCGACTCGTAGGCGGTGACCAGGGCACTGAGGAAAATTACCCCCACCACGGCGACCCCCGCCAGGTCCTCCAGGCGACCGTAGCCGTAGGCGAAGCGATCGCTGGGGGGGCGCCGACCGATTAAGAAGGCCACCCCCAGGGGAAGGGCGGTCATGGCATCCCCCACGTTGTGGATTAGATCCGCCATCAGGGCCACACTACCGGAGAGCAGGAACACGATCAGCTGGGCGATCGCCGTAATCACCAGTCCGACAAAGGACCACTTCACCGCCCATAGCCCCCGCTCCGAACTGGCAATGGTGGGATCAATGGCACCATGGCTATGGCCGTGGTGACCGTGGTGGTGATCATGAAGGTGGGCAAGGGGAGGATGGACCTGGGCCGCCGGGAGAGCAATCAGAGGGGTAGGGGCCATGACAAATCTATATACAGGAGTGATTAGAGGCAGGAGGACGGGATACACCGCTAAAAGGCCTGGAGCAGCCACAGACGCACCTGCTCACCATTGGGGCTGTTATCGTTGCCAGCGACTACCCCTCCATAGGTTAACTCTAGAGTGCCCCCCGGCCACAGATAGCCCCCCAGGGTCGCCCCCAACCCTAACCAGGGCATGGGATTATTATTGCCTACACCATTGGTGGAGGTGGCTCCACCGGTGACGTAGTAGGCATCCAGGGAGGCAAAGTACTTCGGGCCTAGATCGGTGGTCAGGTGTCCCTCCAGTTTAAATAGGGGATCCTGGGCGGTAACCTCTGCCGCCCCCGGTAGGCCCTGACCAGCGGGGCTACCATTGCGGGTAAACAGATCCACCGTGGGTACCAGCTCCAGGGTAGTGCGGTTGCCGGGGGCCCAGTTGGGACCCAGGTTAATCACCGTGGGCAGGGCGGCTCGAAACCCCCAACGATTACTACCAATATTTACCACCCGGTCAGCATCGTACTGACCGATGGGGATGGAGGTCACCGCCACCAAGCCATGCATCACCACATCCAGGTTCTGGGTGGCCAGATAGGTACCGTATTCCTGCAGATCGGCGGCGGGGGAACCGAGAATCCCTACCCGCAGGTGAAGGTAGGCATCCGCCAGGCCAGAGATATTGCGATTCAGTTCAAATTGGCCGGCCTGGGCATCGATGTCCGCCAGGGCATAGGGCAAACTTACAGACACTTGGCCGGAGGTATTCCCTAGTTCAAAGTTGCGGGTATAGCCAAAGACGAAGGCGTCGGAGTCAATCGCCAGGTTGGGGTAGACAATATCGGTGTTGAAGGTGGTGTTGGCACCGGTATTCAGAATTTGCAGGGTGACCGCATTAACGCCGGCGGGGGCGGGCCAGAAAATCCGTGGACCGTATTGTTGGGCTGGAGCTGGATCGGCCGACAGCACTGCGATCGCCATCCCCAGCCCCACCACTAGCGATGACCCTGGATAGGTATGAGCCATGGATACACACTCCTCCTGGTAAATAGACATATAGACCTCCTCCAAACCTTGAGGCCTCGCCCTACTTCTTCTCCCCGGGGAGATGGGGTTAGGCCTTGGGGAAACACCGCAGGGCCTGGGTAAGGCTCAAGTAGCCCTGAGCCTTACCCAGGGCTGGACCAGAATTAGACGGGGCTATACCAGATCGGTGAGGTATAGCAGCGCTCCTGAATCATCAGGGGCACCTCTGCCGGTAGGGTTTGCTGAAACCGTACCTGGTCGTAGGTGGTCCAGCGAGGGGTGGGAATCTCTAACACCCGGGCGTAATAGAAGGCTCGCTGGGAGGGTTCGAAGTCGGGGTCAGTCCAAACCGTGGCCAGTTCGACGGCGCCGATGGCGTTGGTCCACTCGGCGGTGTCAGGGTTGACCGTATTGCCCACGGGCGGTAGTTTGCCGTCGGCCCCGGGTTTGCGTGCTCCTGACCAGGCCACGTCATAGATTTTTTCCTGGGTTTCACCCCGGTCATCTAGCCACCCCTTGACGATTTGCACTGATTGGATCCTTGAGGGCCGCCACTAAAAAGCTGGGGGCCTTACCCCGGGGGGCCTGATGCAGGTCACTCCCCATCGGCACTCCCTTGGCGTAGCCCACATCCCCCGGATTACGGCGAATGTCCTCGGGGCGAAAGTCCCAACCGCCAAACAGCCGCACCGTCATGCGGGGGCCGGAGGTGGCGTACACCTCCCGCCGTTCCATGGCGTCAAAGAGGGCCTCCCGAGTATTTTCCCGAGCCCACACCCCGACCCACCCGGCGGCGCCGTACTGCCATCCGTAGCGCACCAGGTTAAGGGCGGGATTGTCCTTAGAGATATGGCCAGACCGCTCCGGATTGGGCTCGTAGGCAGGGAATTTGCCAGAGTAGTTATTTTCCTCGATGGAGGAGAGCCCGGTATGGGTATCGCTGCCGGCGGCAAACCCATACTTGAAGGGATTAATGCCCAAGCTCTGCTCAAACTTCAGACCGTTCTTTAAGGCGCTGCGAATGTACTCATGTTCCAGCATGGCGGGCTGGTTAGCCACGCTCAGGTCCAGGTTGCCGTTATCCCATCCGGCAATTTCAAAGTTGGCAAATTCATCCACCGTGGACAGGAGGGGATGGGTTTCACTCGTCCCCTTCATTTGGATGATTTCGTAGAGGGGCTCCCACAGCTGGCGCCGTTTGGCGTAGTTTGCTGTTAGGGGGGCACCGCTATAGGTGGTATCGGCAAACATCAAACCGCTGCTGAGGTTGCCATTATGGGGAATGGCCAACACATCACCGCCGGTTTTCTCTTCGTAGGTTTGCATCCAGTCCCATAGGGTTTCTGGATCGGTGCTTTGGGCGGTGGTCTGGGGCAGCAGCTGGCGGGCCAGATCGCCGTTGTCCCGATAGATGACGTTGCGATGCAGATTGTCACCCCCTGGCACCGAGGTCCACTCGTAGCCGATCAGGGCGGTAAATAGACCGGGGACGTTAAAGGTCTCCGCCGTGTCGATTTCGTCCTCCCAGGCAGTCTTAAAGTCCGCCGGGGTGGGCAACAGCACCGGGGAAATGGTTCCCTCACCAAAGGCTTGCACCAGTTCCACCTGGGCCCGGGCCGCTGCCTCTCCCCCAGTATTCACCGCTTCATGCCAGGCCCGAGCCTGGGGATCGGCAAGGATTTCCGGGGTGCCCTGGAGCAGTTTATTAAAGGCCCCCAGGCCGTCGCTATGGTCGGTAACCACCAGAAAATCCATGGGGCGGGACAGTCGGATGCGCTGTCCGGTGTTGGTGGTCACCTCCTCGCCCCGGGCAAAACGGTAGGCATCAGCGGGGGTGAGGCGGGTGCCAGCGGTGCCGGCATCAAAGGAATAGACCGTATGCAGGTGGGTATCGCCCCAAAACACCCGCTGGGGAAAGGTACGGCCGCCAGCGTAGGGGGAATAGCCGTAGTTGGGTACCAGGGTGGCCCCCTGCTCCAGCAGATCGGGGCGATCGTACTCGCCGGGGGGTGTCTGGGCTAGCACAATTCCCTGGGAAATTGCCCTTTGGCCGATCAAAGCCGTCGTTCCCAGGATAGCCAGCAGCACCAGCAGGGGTAGTAACCAGCGGGGTAGGGTTAGCTTCATTTACAGTGCCTCCAATTCGTAATTGACGTAGCCGATTTCATCACTACGGGCCGCCCACAGGCGATCGCCCTGGCGATAGAGGGTGGCGTTGAAGTCGCTGCCATCCTTGAGGTTAAACCGCAGTTGGTTATCCGCCACGCTATAGCGGGTGGGGGCCACGGACTCCAGCTCACCGCTGTGCAGGGGGGCATAGTGGGCGGACTCCCCCAGGAACCAGGTGCCGTCAGGCTGGTAAAAACCGAGGAACTGGGTACCGGTGGTGCGGTTGGTAATGCGCAGGGTCTGGCCCGTCACTAACCGGGTGATGTCGGTGGTGGTCAGGACCTGGGCCCCGGCCTGTTGAAGTTTGGCCACGGTCAGGGCATTCCTGTCGCCGCGCTGTAACTGCTCCGGGCTGGGGGTATACCAGATCGGAGAGCTCCACACCCGTTCTTGAATTTCCACCGCCGATACGGGGTTGGGGCGAATACCCAGGCTAGCGGCATCCCGGGTGGAATAGCGGGGAGTGGGAATTTCCAGAGCCCGCACGTAGTAAAAAGCCCGCACCGTCGGATCAAAGTCCGGATCTTCCCACACCGTGGATAGGTCGGCACTGCCAATGTGGTTGGTATAGGTGGCCTTGAGGGGGTCAACGGTGCTACCAATGGGGCCCACTCGGCCCGTCTCTGGGTGGGGCGAGCGATCGCCCGCCCAGGCCACATCATAGATTCGTTCGTAGGTAAGACCATGGTGGGTCCAGCCCTTCACCACCTGTACCCGGTCGAGGTTAGCGCTGTCTGGATCCTTCATGGCCCAGATCGCTAACCGTGGCGCCCTACCCTGGGAGTCCGGCGGTAGGTCACCCCCCATTGGCACCCCCTGGGCATAGGCCTGAGCCACTCCATCCCGCTGGCGATGCAAATTCTTGGGAAAATCCCAGCCGGCAAACACCCGTACCTGGGCTCGGGTCCCGCTGGTGGCAAAGGTTTCCTTACGCTTAAAGGCATCAAAGATGGCCTCCCGAGTATTGTCCTCCGCCCACACCCCGGTCAGGGCACCAGGGTTCAGGTAGGGCAAGTCCTCCCAGCCGGGAATCTCGCTAAACAACCGCAATTCTGGTTTAGCATCGGCAAACCCATGGGAACCGATATAATCGTCCTCCTCCGTGTCTCCGGCCACCCCATTGTGGTTATCGGTGGCACCAATCAACCCGTACTTAAAGGGATTGGTGCCCAGGCTTTGCTGGTGCCGCAGGCCATTTTTGAGGGCTTCGCGAATGTAGCCATAGCGGCCTCGAGTCCGCTCGCTGGCCGGAAACAGCTCAAAGTCGGCAAACTCATCCTCTGGGGCGTAGGCAGGCAAGGTTTCCGAGGCCCCTTTAATCTGCATAATTTCAAACAGGGGCTCATAGCGAGCCCGCAGTTCCGCCCAGGTTGGGTCAATAGCCTTACCGTTGAACTGCTGGGGCATAAACATCTGGTTAGCGCTAGCATTGCCATTGTGGGGAATGGCCAGCAGGGTAGAGCCCTCCTGCTCGTACTGCGCCAGGGTGCGCCAGAGTTCCTCCGGCTCCGTGGAATCAAGGGCGCTGAAGGGCACCTCCGGTACCACGGCATCACGGAAAATGACGTTGCGATGCAGGTTGGCTCCCCCTGGGGCGGAGGACCATTCAAAGGCATGGAAGGTGGTAAATTCCCCTGGTTTATAGTTGTCCTCCGCCGCCCGTTGAATCTTCTGCCAGACTGTTTTCCTGGCCTGCTGAGCCTCCGGAGTAGATCCCAGGGCCGAGGGCTGATTGCTGCGGTTGGTGGTCTGTACCACATCCACAAACACCTGAGCCGAATTTTCCTGGGACTGCTCCTCGTTGCGAATAGCGGTGGCCACTGGGTCGGTGTAGAGGGGATTGGTGGGGTACAGGGCTACCCCTATTTCCCCCAGAAATTCCGCGTGGTCGGTGACGGCGGCAAAGTCCAGGGGAACCCGTCGTTGGGTGGTGCCACCGGGCACCGGTTTGGGTTGCCCCTGGGCAAATTCGTAGGCATCGTTGGGATCATTTTGAATAAATCCCATGTAAGCATCCAGGGAGTAGATGGTGTGGGTGTGCAGGTCACCAAACAGGGCCCGTCGTTGGGGAGAAGGGGTTGCCCCACCCATGGGGACCGGAGCCCTGGCCCCAAGCCAAAACCCCAGGGCCAGGGCCACCGCCGCCAGGGTAATTAGGGCAAATCGTAGAAGACGTTTCATCGGCTGACAGAGGAATAAAACAGGGACACGGATAAACGGTCAGATAGGATTAGGTGCCGGCGCCCCTCAGCTCCTTGCCCAAAACCCGACTACCCGCTGCAGACACCAGCAGGCCGCCAGGGCGCCAATGCCGTAGGGAGGTAACCATTTGCTCCAGGGGGGCAGGGCTAGGGGT
>JAYKIM010000170.1:0-8959 GCA_035286245.1 Cyanobacteriota bacterium
ACAGGGTTCTCGGTTTTGAGTGGTATCTAACCTTAGAATGCTGTGTCCCCCTTGTACTCAAAATGGCTGAAATCATTATGTCAGAAGCATTCTAGCCATTCGCATCAACTTTTGTCAGTCAACCAGGTTATTAAGACTGGATTAATCGCAGGGAAAAGTGTTGCCGTTGGCAAATCCTTGGGTAAAATCTAGTGCAATCATCGTTATTATTGCCGTTATATAGTGCTATTTAAGGGAGGTGATGATCAATGGCCTTGAGTCCTAAGCCCAATTTGATTAAGTTCTTACAAGAGGAATTAGCCATCTCCGCCGCTTCACTACAGGTGGCCCTGAAGCACAGCGAGCAAGATCCAGGTCCCCTACCCATGATTCTCTGGCAGTATGGTTTAGTTACCCTAGAGCAACTTGAGCAGATTTATGACTGGATGGAAGCCGCATAGCTCGATCCCTATTTTGATTTGGGCTAAAACTCTCTAAGAGGTGCAGTGATCGCCGCACCTCTTACTGTGTCTGATTAATTTTAATAAACTATACTAATTGCCGGCTACAGATCACCTTTGGGTGGGCTCTGGTTCAATCCACGGACTACAAGCCTGAGGTCAAGTACCCATCTAATTTCTATTGAATATCATCTATCAATCCTCCTAATGAAACTCTCACGAGCTCAGATCGCCCTAGGCTTGGCTGCCACTGGGTTAACCTTATTTGCAGCAACTACCCTGCATCGGCTAGTTTCATCGGCACCAACCCCATCCAATCCTGAGGACAGTTATGCTGCCCCCCAAGCTTCCCGGGACGCTAACACCTTACGACTGCTCTACAGCCGTTCCGCCGTTACCCTCAACCCCCATTTAGCCACCGGCTATCAGGATTTTGAAGCTGCCCGATTAGTTTACGAGCCTCTGGCTAGCTATAACGAGGCGGGGGAATTGATACCCTTTTTAGCCGCAACCATACCAACCCAGGATAATGGTGGGGTTAGCCCCGATGGCGGTAGCGTTACCTGGACGCTTCGGCAGGGGGTGACCTGGTCAGATGGCCAACCCTTCACCGCCGCCGATGTGGTGTTTACCTTTGAGTTTATTCGTAACCCGACGATCGCCACTGCCACGGCGCAGTACTACGAAACCATCAAATCGGTGGAGGCCATTGATGACCTGACGGTGAAAATTACCTTTACTGAACCCAACCCCGCCTGGTCAGTCCCCTTCACCGGTCAAACCGGAATGATCTTACCCCACCATATTTTTGATCAGTACAATAACGGCCAGGCCAGGCAGGCAACCGCCAATCTTCAGCCGGTGGGTACCGGTCCCTATCAGGTTGTAGGGTTTAAGCCGGGTACGATTATTTTTACGGCCAACCCTACCTACTGGGCAGGTGCACCGGCCTTTAAGCAGGTTGAATTACTGGGGGGATTGGCTCCCTACGCTGCAGCTCGAGAGGTTCTCCAGGTGGGTACGGCGGATATGGCACCTAACCTACAGGTGGAGGCTGCCGCCCTAAACGGGTTGGCTAGCAACCAGGCCCAGGGCCATGTGGTTAATTTGTTTGGAGCCCAGGTGGAGCGAATTATGGTTAATTTTGCCCATCCCTTTGCTCGTACTGAGGAGGGGGAGCGGTCTAGCCCTAAAATTCCCCATCCCTATTTCAAGGATTGGCGAGTCCGTGAGGCTATTAACCTGGCTGTTGACCGTGAGGCGATTGTGGAGGAACTCTACGGTGATACGGGGCAACCCACAGCCCAGCTATTGGTGGATCCATCAGCCTACCAGACCCCCAAACTAACCTACGAATATAATTTGGATAAGGCTAAGATCCTCTTGGATCAGTCCGGTTGGGTCGATACGGATGGCGATGGTGTCCGCGATAAGGAGGGTATGCCCATGAAGATATTGTTTCAATCAGCGGTAAATCCAGTCCGCCAGCGCACCCAGACTATAGTTGCGGATCGACTGGAGGAGTTAGGTATCTCCGTAGAAATTTCCCGGATCCGGGTAGATGAATTTTTTTCTGCCAATCCTAAGGACAGTAATACCCTCAACCATTTCTATGCGGATTTACAAATCTATTCCACCGGCAATGAAAGCCCTGATCCAATTACCTATATGGGCTGGTGGACCTGCGACAAGGTGGCTTCCCAGGCTAATCAGTGGCAAGAACCGAACAACGCTCGCTATTGCAACCCTGACTACGATCGACTGTGGGCCCAAGCTCGGGTAGAACTAAATCCTGAGAAACGGCGACAACTGTTTCAACAGATGAATCAACTGTTGACAAAGGATGTAGCGGTCATTCCACTGGTGCATCGGGCCATGGTTAACGCGGTGAGTGATCGGTTAACGGGGGTAGAGTTCAGCCCCTGGGATGCCAGTACCTGGAAAATCAAAAATTGGACCCTTGCTAATGGATCCAAACAAGAGTCAAAGTAGAGGGGGCGAACCCGTGGTTAATTAGGTTACGCTTTAGTAGCCCTGTAATCCCTTCGTTATGCCTTTCCAGCACTCCTCGAGGCTATGGATCTACCCCATTCTCCCCCGTTATCGCCCGGTAGCGATGATGCCAGCCTGGTGATCGATCAGTTACCCCTAAAACTTTCTGCTCAGCTGATTTTGCAGCAAGGTTTAGCCGCTATGGCCAGGGCCGCTAAAACCTATGCCATGGTCTACGATGAACAAGGACTCCTAGGGGTTTTCACCTATGTCAACGCTGCCCAGGCAAGTGTGAATGGTGCTGATTTCCAGCGGGATACCCTGAGGGCCTGGTTGACCTGCCTGGACACTCTGGAAACCTATCCAGAGCTAACCGAGGAATCTGGTGGTCAGATCAACCCTAACCCCGACTATGACTATTGGCCGGTGGTTAACTCAGGCCAACACTGGATTGGGTTTTTAACGCCTACGGGGGAATATAAAGTTTGTTCAGCGGCTCTGCAACCGACAGGCATGGAAACGCAGCCCATCCCACCTGCTCCCCGCCAGGGTAGGTTAGATCAGGAGCATTTTACCCTGGCTCTTAAAGGGGCCCAAATGGGTACCTGGGAATGGCACCTACCGAGCCATACTCTAGTGCTGTCCCCAGAGTCAGAACAACTACTGGAAATGGCACCGGGGGAATTTGATGGTCGCTATGAGACTCTTTTCCACCACATTCACCCGGACGATCGATCGCTGGTTGACCAAACCCTACAGCAGGCCATCCATCACGGAGAACGCTACGATGTTGATTTTCGAGTGGTACAACCGGATGGTAAAGTTCGCTGGCTACTATCCCAAGGGCAAGGGTTGTGCCACGGCTCTGGGATAACCCGCCTGGTAGGGGTAAACCTGGATATTTCCGAACAAAAGCAAACGGAAACGGAGCTGAGGTTACAAGCTCAACGAGAGCGCTTGGTGGCTCAAATTGCCCAACGAATTAGGGCTTTGCTGGATTTAGATCATATCCTGGAACAAACGGTTATTTTGGTTAAGCAGTTTATCGAAGCCGATCGGGTGATTATTCTGCAATGCACCCCGGATATGAGTGGTCAGGTCACCCAGGAGGCCTGTAACGCCGGTTATCCTACCATGATGGGGTGGTCTCTACGGGATCCCTGGACCGTGGAGGAAAAATTTTTGGCCCATTACCGTCGGGGTCGAGGTCTGGCGGTGGCTAATATTTACGACCAGGGGTTGGCGGAAAGTCAACTCCTATTTTTAGAATACTTTCAGATTCAAGCGGAAATTGTGGTGCCGATCTTACAGGAGGAATCGCTTTGGGGCCTCTTGATTGCTCACCAATGCGATGCCCCTCGCCAGTGGCGCACGGCTGATGTTAGGTTACTCCAAAGCCTGGCGGTGCAGGTGGGTATTGCGATTCACCAGGCAAAATTGCATCAACGTCTCACCCTGGCTAACCAAAAGTTAAAGCGAATTGCCTACCTGGATGGGCTAACCCAGGTGGCTAACCGTCGTCGCTTTGAGCAACACCTAGAAAGTGAATGGCGACGGATGGCTCGTCAGCAAACTTTTTTAGCCATTATTTTGGCAGATATTGATTACTTTAAGGGGTTTAATGATCTCTACGGTCATCAAGCGGGGGATAACTGTCTACGTCTGGTCGCCCGTACCCTCAGTCGGGCAGCCCGTCGTCCCGGTGATTTAGTCGCTCGTTACGGCGGTGAGGAGTTTGCAGTAATTTTGCCAGGGGCTGATCTGCAGGGAGCAGAAACTATAGCAGAGGATCTGCGGCGTTCTATCCGCGATCGCCGAGTCGCCCATCAGGGGTCTAATATTGACCGTATCGTTACCATGAGCCTGGGGGTAGCCAGTTGTATTCCTTCTTCTAAGGGAAACCCTGCCAGCCTTTTAAAGCAAGCCGATGCTGCTCTTTATGCGGCCAAACATGGCGGCCGCGATCAGGTTAGAGCGGCCCCCTAGAGGTAAAATTTGCAACTATGGTCCTGATCGCCGGCCCTTATCCTATCTACCCAATACACCATAACCCCCTTCCCTTTAGAAAAAAACGATGGCATGAGGAGACAACTGGCACGACTACAACACAAGTGGCGAGCTTGGACCCTGAGTCACGCCTGGATTAATAACCGTTACACACTGAGTAGCCTCAGATATAGCCTGGAAAATGCTATCTGGGCGAGATTAATTGGGCGGACTTTTTTGAAATGGCAGCAGGATGACTGTTTGGAAATGGGCGCTGCCCTGGCTTACTATGGGGTATTTTCCCTTTTTCCCACGATTCTAGTGGTACTTAGTGTTGTAGGTTTTTTTACCGGCCCAAACACCGTTGCCTTTAGTACGGTTTTAGACATTGCTCACCAAGCCTTACCCCCTGATGCCTTTGCTATTGTCAAAAGCACCCTAACCCAATTCCATACCGCCAGCACTGGAGCGGGTCTTATCGGCTTCACTATTTTGTTATTTACCGCTAGTGGCTTTTTTGGCGCCCTCAGCCGTGCTTTTGACAAGATTTGGCAGGTCCATTCCCACCCTTACTTCAACCAGGGCTATTTCAGCCAGGGCTTTGGCGCGATCGCGTTCACCTTCCTATGGCGACGGTTTCTAGCCTTTCTTCTGGTGATTGGCTCAGCCGGGCTAGTGTTCCTGTCCCTGCTGTCAACGATCGCCATTGATACCCTCTTACCCTGGATTGAGATTTTGAATAGCCTCGGATTGTTAATCCGCGTTGATCAAGTCCAGCTGTTACCCTGGCTGCGGTTACTCAGTTCTTACCTGATGCTAACCCTGGTGGTCATGGTGCTATACAAGGTGCTGCCCCGCACACGGGTGGCCTGGCGAGACATCTGGATTGGCGCTCTTTTTACCGCTAGTCTGTGGCTCATTTTGCAGCAGTTAATCAGTAACAGCGTTATTAGCCTTGGCAGTCGGTTTCGTTCCTACGGGGTTTTTAGTGGGTTTATGGTGTTGATGCTGTGGATCTACCTGAGTAGCCAGATTTTCTTTCTTGGTGGCGAATTTACCTATGTATACGCCCACTTGCTAGGTAGTCGCAGGGGAGGTAAGCACCTCAAATCTAGAGGTTCTACTTGAATTACGGCCTTAGGCCAGGTCAACAACGGAAGTCCAACCGGAACACTTACACCGCTGCTCAGCTTAGGTGGCCCGGGGGTAGTCGATATAACCTTTTTCGTCACCGCCGTAGAAGGTAGAGCCATCGGGTTCGGCCAGATCCATATCTCTGGCTATCCGTTCCGGTAGATCGGGATTAGCAATGAAGGGTCGCCCAAAGGCCACGGCAAAGGCGCAATCAGCAATAACGGCCTCAGCAGTGAAGGGATCGTAACCCCCATTAGCGATGTAATTGCCCCTAAAGCGTTGCCTCAAATCCTGAATTAAGGCCTCGTCCTCAGCACTAGAGGGAATACCGGGAAAGCGCTCCACGACATGTAGGTAGGCCAGATTACGATCACCGATCTGATCGTAGAGATAGGTGTAGTTTTCTCGAACCGCCTGATCGTCAATATCATTGAACTTACCTGTGGGGGAAAGGCGAACCCCCACACGATCACCGCCAATCGCCTCCGCCACAGCATCAATCACCTGCAGAAGCAAGCGGGACCGATTTTCCACAGTACCGCCGTACTGATCGGTGCGTTGGTTAGTATTAGTGGCAATGAATTGATTGATTAAGTAGCCATTAGCTCCATGGATTTCCACGCCATCCATCCCGGTCTGAATGGCAAGCTTGGCAGCAGCAGCATATTTACCAACCATCGCCTCAACCTCTGCCAGGGTTAGGGCCCGGGGTGGAGAAACCGGCTCAAACCCCTTTTCAGTAAAGGTTTGGGTATTGGCAGGGATAGCTGAAGGAGCCACCGGTGATGTCCCCGGCGGCAACAGGGAAAGGTGGCTAATGCGACCGACATGCCAGAGTTGCATTACCATCAGACCACCGAGTTGATGCACCGCTTCTACCACCTGAGCCCAGGCCGCCGCCTGGTCATCGGTGTGGATACCCGGCGTATCCAGATAGCCCTTACCCACCGGGTCAATTTGGGTGGCCTCGGTCACAATCAACCCCGCCGAGGCACGCTGGGCATAATAGGTGGCCGCCATGGGCTTGGGAATACCGTTAGCCTGGGCCCGGTTGCGGGTAAGGGGGGCCATAAATGGCCATAAATACCCGATTTTTTACCTCGAGGCGTCCCATGGTGCCGCGGTTGAGGAGATTAGGGAAGGCTGTCATGGTTGTACCTCGGTATTAATGCCCGTTAGGGTTGATCACCCTATTCAGGACTACATTGAATTGAATCATTGCAGTTCCAGAGCACCGTGGCAAGGGGGCTGGGGAAAGCCTTTCCGACATACTGGCTGGGGCCTTTCTCGCTATGATGATTTTGATCAGCTTGCCAAACACCGGCTATGGGTTCCAATCTCCCGTCGCCAGTCTCCTAGCCCTAACCCATGGTTAAACAGCGCCTCGATTGTCTTCTGGTGGCCCGCGGTCTGTGTGAGTCTCGCCACCAGGCCCAGCGATTAATTCAAGCCGGGGCAGTGCGGGTCGATCAGGTGGTGGTGGACAAGCCCGGTACCCCGATTGGCACCGAGGCCTATCTAGAAGTACAGCAGGCCCCCCGCTTCGTTTCCCGAGGAGGGGAAAAGCTGGCCAAGGCCCTCACCACCTTTAATCTACCGGTGGCCGGACGGATCGCTCTGGATGGGGGTATTTCCACCGGTGGATTCACGGATTGTCTGCTGCAGGCGGGGGCGGCGCGGATCTACGGCATTGACGTGGGCTACGGCCAGGTGGCCTGGCGTTTGCGCCAGGACCCTCGGGTCATCCTGCGGGAGCGTACTAACCTACGACACCTGACCGCTGCCGATCTCTACGGGCCTGAGGATCCCTGGGCCGATCTGGGGGTGGTGGATGTTTCCTTTATTTCCCTGACTAAGGTTTTACCGGCTGTGGGTGGCCTGCTGGTCCCTCCTCGGGAACTGGTGCTGCTGGTAAAGCCCCAGTTTGAGGTGGGTCGCGATCGGGTGGGTAAAAAGGGGGTAGTGCGGGATCCACAGGACCAGGCTACGGCGATCTCCAGGGTGCTGGCCAGTGCTAGCTCCCTGGGTTGGCAATACGGCGGTTTGACCTGGTCCCCCCTGGTGGGGCCGGCGGGCAATCTGGAGTATCTGCTCTGGCTCAGTCAAAGGTTCCCCAGCGAGAGCTTCCCGGCCCCCAACCTGATGCAGCTGGAGCACCTCACCCAATCTGCCCAGCGCGAGATTGGCTAGCCTTCGCTCCTGGAATGGGCAGAAGGTAATGGGCTCTGATAGCCGGGCTCTAAGGAGGTCCTCAAGGTTCTAGCGAAAGTTCTAAAATAGAGTAAAGAGACTTTTTCCCACTATGTTCTTCCCACTATGTCGAGAAGAACCCCAACACTCCTAAGGAGGTTCGATTATGGGTCACACCTCGTTAGTTAGGAATCAAGACTGGCTCCATGGTGCCGCTATTTTAGTGTTGACCAGCATCCTGGCCACCTTACTATGGCTAAGTTTGGCCTATCCCTGCCAGGGATTGGTCTGAGCCCATGAACTTTAGATCACTCTTGAGAAAACGCCGTCGCCAGCTATGGCTAGGGCAGCCCTTGGCCAGGGCTCGACGGGGGTAAAGCTACCTCCATAAGCTGTCTAGTGGATCGCAACGAAGCAGAGGGTAACCATGATTCGAACCCCAACAAATGCCAGACCTTTAATCCCTGCCGTGATTCTAGCGATCGCCCTTATCCCCAGTGTTATCGGTGTGATTCCCCTCAGCACCTCCCCCGTCGCTAGCATCCAATACCGTGAAGGTCGGGTGGAGTTTTCCTATCCACTCCGCCTCACCGACAGCTACAGCACTCGTAACTTAGCAGGGGAGAGTCACCCCACCTACTACCTAACCATCGATTTTCCAGTGGCAGCAGTAGAACCACTAGATCGGCTGGTGATCAGCTTGACGGAGGGGCACGATCCGACCTTTAGCTATCGTCCGGAGGCCACCACTGCCTTTGTAAATACTTCGGAGGGGCGACAACCACTCTCCCTGGGAGAAGTGAAGGAGGATCGGGCTAGCCAAACTCTAACCCTGCAATTCAACCCGCCACTGCCTCCAGGTCAGACTATCACCGTGGCGCTAGCTCCCCACCGTAACCCCCGCTATGCGGGCGTCTATCTGTTTGGTGTACAGGCCTATCCGATCGGAGAAAACCCCCAGCCTAGCTTCATCGGTTACGCCCGCTTGAGTTTCTACGAACGGGATAGCCATCGCCTCTGGCCCTGAGCCCCGGATGGGATGGGATCGCCTCCTCTAGCCCTAGCCAGGTGACTCAGAACCCCAGGTCATCCTCTTTACAAACCGTAACAGTTCGGTTAAGGTAGGGATATACATACCCGGTCGTCTATGGGTTTTTGACCCTCGATGACTCCCTTGTAAACCTAAACCTGCATTTTTACATCATGACCACGACTCT
>JAYKIM010000171.1:0-4052 GCA_035286245.1 Cyanobacteriota bacterium
GGAGGCCCTGCTGCAGGCCTTTCTGCATTTCTGGCGGCAGCACGGCCAACCCCTGCTAAAAAGCACCCCCTACCCGGAGATCGCCCCCCACCTGGTGTTGATGGCCTTTTTGCATCGGGTGGTGAACGGCGGCGGCAGCCTGGAACGGGAGTACGCCATCGGCAGCGGTCGCATGGATATCTGCCTGCGCTACGGCCAGGTCACTCTGGGGATGGAGCTGAAGGTGTGGAAGCCCGGTCGCCCCGACCCCCTGGCCCAGGGCCTGGAGCAACTGGACCGCTACCTGGCGGGCCTGGGGTTAGACCAGGGCTGGCTGGTGATCTTCGACCAACGCCCCGACCAGCCCCCCCTGGAGGAGCGTACCACGGTGATTCGGGGGTAGGGCAGGGGAGTCAGTGGTCAGGAGGTAAGCAGGCTCCCGGCGGGAGGGATGGGAATTTTCTGGCAATCCTGGTCTTGGCAAGGAGCAATCAATGGTTTTAGCCCGGTTCCCTGCACAGTCCCCTCCTGGCTCCTGATTTCTGGCTCCTGACAATCAGGCCGTCCTGGCTGAAGTGGATACCCCCCTGCTAGATACATACAAGTATTTGCCTGGTAGGCCTGCTCTCAAAGACCCCCTAAATCCCACAATTCTGGGGGACTTTGCGCCGTAATTAGGATTCTCGACACCGCTAACTCCCCCCAGTATATACCCTCCGGGCCGCTACGCGAGGTGGCGGCCGGGGGGGCAATGGGGCATTTTGAGCCTCAATAGAAGATGGGTGTATCTAGTAGCCCACAAGGGGAGAAGGGACTTAGGGATGAGGCAAAAAAGATTGGTCAGTCAACCAGTTTTTTTTGACCTAAACTTCAGATCTGGAGGCGATCCAGCCAGGTTCAAACAGGATCAAAAACTGTTTCGTCCTCCGCCCGCCAGGCCGGATCGACGATGCAAATAAAGACAATCGGTTCAGAACCATTGTTGCGCAAGTACTGGCGAGCGTTGGGGGGAATGTAAATGGCATCCCCGGGGCCAACGACGCTGATGTCTGCATCGATGTACATTTCCCCGGTGCCGGAGAGGATGTAGTAGACCTCCGAGGTGGTTAAGGCGTGGGGGGTAGACACCTGGCCGACGGGCAAAATGGCGTGGGCCAGGCTGTAGCCCAGGGCCAGATCCTGCTTGTCGGGGTGGAGTAACTCCCGCAGCTGGGTACCATCTCCAGCAACAAATTCCGGACAATCCTGTAACTGACGAATGAGCATGGTAGGGCGGGGGCAGGGGCAGGGGGGCCATCCGGCGCTGCAGGCGATCGCCCAGGTTAGGGGTCGGTCAATCAACTCTGGCCCCAGGGGTGGGGCCAACGCTATACCCTGCTAGGATAGAACCTGCCTCCATGGTAAGCGGTTCCGGTCCTATCCGTATCCAGATGCCAGGATCTTGGCCCCAGGGGTCGGCGCGGCGGGAGTGGGGCCGTGGCGGCTATGGAGAGCAAGCCGTCTACCCAGGTGACTATGGCCCAGTTGACAGAAAGCCCCATTGTGGCGGAGAGTTTTGCCCTGATCGATCAGGAGGTGGGGCCGCACCAGCTGAGCCCAGCGGAGTACGCCGTGGTGCGGCGAGTCATCCACAGTACCGCTGATTTTGAGTTCAAGGATCTGGTGCGTTTTAGCCCTGGGGTGATCGCCCAGGGCGTGGTGGCCCTGCGGGCCGGTACGACAATTTTGGTGGATGTCACCATGGTGCGCCAGGGGATTGTTGGTCTGGTGGGGCGGACCTTCGCCAACCCCATCCTGACGGCGGTGACCCTGGGGGAGGCCCCAGGGCCGGGGCAAACCCTCACCCAGGTGGGGTTGCTGCGGGGTCTGGCGGAGGCTCCTGGGGCGATTGTGGTGATTGGCAACGCCCCCACCGCCCTGCTGGCCCTGGCGGATCAGATCGCCGCCGGCCATGCCCAGCCCGCCCTGGTGATCGGGGCACCGGTGGGGTTTGTGGCGGTGGAGGCCGCTAAACAGCGCCTGGCCCAATTGGCGGTGCCCCAAATTCGGGTGGAGGGGCGCAAGGGGGGGTCAGCGGTGGCGGCGGCTATCCTCAATGCCCTGGTGGTGCTGGCCTGGGAGCAGCAGCCATGACCCCAATTCAGGTGGTGGGGGTGGGGCTGGAGGGGCGATCGGGCCTACCCCAGCGCCTGCTCAACCTGATCGATCAGGCCAGCCTGCTGATGGGTAGCCCCCGCCACCTCAGCTACTTTCCCGAGGTCACCGCCCAAACCTGGCCCCTCGGGGATTTGGGGGCGGCCATGGTGGAATTACAGCGCAGGCTGGCCCAACCCGATCCGGGGTTGGTAGTGATCCTGGCCTCCGGAGACCCCCTATTTTTTGGCTTGGGTCGCCTGTTACTGGCCCACCTCCCCGCCCATGGCCTCACCTTTCACCCCCAGGTGAGTGCCATGCAGTTGGCCTTTAGCCGCCTGAAGCTGCCCTGGCAGGGCGCTACCCTGATCAGTGCCCATGGTCGGTCGGTGGAGGCCCTGGTGACCGCCCTGCGGCGGGGAGATCAGCTATTGGCGGTGCTGACGGACCCCAGCCACAGCCCGGCCTGCCTGGGGCGGCTGATCCTTGATCTAGCCCTACCCTGCAGCTACCGGTTGTGGGTCTGTGAAAACCTCGGGGATGATCAGGAACAGATCCATGACCTGACTCCGGCAACGGTCCAGAGACAGGATTTCCCAGGGCTGAATGTGGTGGTATTACAACGCCTACCCCAACCCCCCGGGGAAGAGCTCCTACCCTGGTTTGGGCTGCCGGATCGGGCCTTTGAGAGCTTTAGCGATCGCCCCGGACTGATCACAAAGCGGGATATTCGCATTCAAATTCTGGCGGATTTAGCCCTGCAGCCCCACCAGGTAATCTGGGATATTGGGGCGGGGACCGGCTCCGTCAGCATTGAGATTAACCGGCTTTGCCCCGAGGCGAAGGTTTACGCGATCGAAAAGACCCTGGCGGGGGTCACCCTCATCGATCGCAACCGCCAGCGCCTGGGTAATGGCCATCTACACATCATCCACGGCGCTGCCCCCGAGGCCCTGGCCCCGTTGCCCGCCCCCCACCGGGTCTTCATCGGCGGTAGCGGTGGCAATCTCGGCCCCATCCTTGATCACTGTGGTCAGGTTCTCCTGCCCCAGGGCCAGATTGTCCTGGCCCTGGCTACCCTGGAACATCTGCAAGGCTTGATGACCTGGGTCAGCGACCCGGGCCAATCCTCCCCCTGGCGGCTGGCGCTGCGGCAGCTGCAGATCAGCCATAGCGTAGAGGTGGGGAGTTTGCACCGCTGGCAACCCCTAACACCGATTACCCTGGCCACCTTGACGGTGGCCTAGGGATTAGGCCTCTGCCTAAGCACCGGTATCTTCGGAGGGGGTCGGCGGCTGGGCGGCCAGGCCACCCTGGAGCCACCGCCGCCAACGTTGGGCCAGGGCTTGGCGCTGGTTAATCAGATAAATACTCACCAGGGTCAGCCCCACCCCAAACCACTGCAAGTCGGTCAACCGTTCCGCTAAAAACAGGTTGCCAAACAACAGGGCAAATACCGGAGTGAGAAAGGTGAGGGCACTGAGGCTGGTGAGGTTGCCCTGGGCCGCCAGAAAAAAGAAAATACCGTAGGCCAGGGCACTACCCAGTAGGGTGGAGTAGGCGATCGCCCCCCAGTCCGTCCAGGTCAGCCCTTGCCAGGGATGGGGTTCCCACCAGAGGGACAAACCATAGAGGGGCAGTCCCCCCAGCACCATGTGCCAGCCCGTGGCCACCACCGGATCCACGTGGCGGGCCACATAGCGAATTAAAATGGTGCCCAGGGCCATGGATAGGGCCGCCAGCAGCATCCAGCCTTGCCCATTTTGCCCCAGTTCCACCAGGGGCAGACCCTGACCCTGGAATAGGGATAGCCACCAGTCCGGGGGCAGCCCCAGCAAGCTAATGCCCAGGATGCCCCATAGCAAGCCAATCCAACCCAGGCCACCGATTTGCTCCCCAAACAGGGCCCGGGCCATGACCGCCACCGCCAGGGGTTGGGA
>JAYKIM010000172.1:0-24847 GCA_035286245.1 Cyanobacteriota bacterium
CGGTCAGTGTGCAGTCGGCCATGGCAGGACAGGCCGACATCGCCCTGGGCAATGTGGTGGGTAGTAACATCTTCAACGTGTTGGTGATTCTGGGGTTGTCGGCCCTGGTGGCCCCCCTGGTGGTGGCTCAACAACTGGTTCGGCTGGACGTGCCGATCATGATCGGGGTATCGGGTCTGCTGGTGCTCTTTTCCCTGGATGGTCGTCTGCAACCCTCGGATGGAGTGGTACTCCTGCTGGGGGGAATCATCTACACCCTATTCTTGATCTACCTGAGTCGCCGAGAAACCGACCCCGAGGTGAAGGCGGAGTACGATCGCGAATACGGCAACAACAGCCGCCCCGCCTGGGGGTGGTTACTGGATGTGGGGGTGATGGGCCTGGGACTGGTCGCCCTGGTGCTCGGATCCCGATTATTTGTGTCCGGTGCCATTGACATTGCCGAAAGGATCGGCGTCAGCCAATTGGTAATTGGCCTCACCATTGTTGCCGCCGGCACCTCCTTGCCAGAACTAGCCACCTCCCTGGTGGCTACCCTACGGGGAGAGCGGGACATTGCGGTGGGCAACGTGGTCGGCAGCAATATTTTCAACATTCTGGCGGTGTTGGGGTTAACCGCAATGGCCGGGAAAGAGGGCATTCCTGTACCCAACGCCGTCTTAAATTTTGACCTACCGGTAATGGTGGCGGTGGCGGTGGCCTGCCTGCCGATTTTCGCCACCGGCAATATCATTCGCCGCTGGGAAGGCACCTTATTTGCGGGTTACTACATCGCCTACGCCACCTACCTGATTCTCAGGGCGGCCGAGCATGCCTACCTGGGGATTTACAGTCAGATCATGCTGTTATTTGTGATTCCCCTCACCGTCATTACCCTGTTAACCGTAGTAGCCCGATCCTGGCCCCGTCGTCGCCCCCTGCCCTAGAAACAGTCCCCTGGTCTATCCAGAGGTTGTTTCTGTACACTAGAAAGAATCATGGCATACGAGCAATTACCAGCAAGCAAAGGAAACAGCAGATCATGGGCCTACTAGATCGAGTGAGCCGGGTGGTTCGATCCAACCTGAATGCGGCAGTCAGCTCTGCGGAGGATCCAGAAAAGATTCTCGAGCAAGCCATTATTGATATGCAGGAAGACCTGGTGCAGATGCGCCAGGCCGTAGCCGGGGCGATCGCCAGCCAGAAGCGGGTTCAACAGCAGTACGAGCGGGCCCAAAACGAGGCCAACACCTGGCAACAGCGGGCCCAACTGGCCCTGCAAAAGGGGGACGAAGACCTGGCCCGACAGGCCCTGGTGCGGAAGAAAAGTCAAGCAGAAACCGCCCTGGCCCTGAAAACCCAACTGGATACCCAAAGCACCACCGTCGACCAGTTGAAGCGCGATTTGATTGGCCTGGAAAGTAAGCTCTCCGAGGCCAAGACCAAAAAAGACATGCTCAAGGCCCGGGCCAGCGCCGCTAAAGCCAACGAACAACTGCAAAACACCACCAGTCGTCTGAATACCAGTAGCGCCAGCGCCGCCTTTGAGCGGATGGAGGAGAAAGTTCTGCAGATGGAAGCCCGATCCCAGGCGGCGGCAGAATTGGCGGGATCCACCCTGGAGGGCCAGTTTGCGGCCCTGGAAGCGGGGGGCGATGTGGATCTGGAGCTGGCGGCCCTGAAAGCCCAGCTACTGGAGCCCGGTGAGGCACCCAAATCCTTGCCCGAGGGCGGTGCCCCTACCAAGGTCACCGAGGTGGATGCGGAACTAGAGGCCCTGAAGGCGGAAATTGATCAACTTTAGCAATCCCTGGTGCCGATGGGAGGTGGCCAGTCCCCATGGAATTTGCCCAGCGCCTTGAACCTCTGCAAGCCAATGTCTTTGCCGATATGGATCGGGCTAAGGCCAGGGCCAGGGCAGCTGGCCATGGGGTGGTGGATCTTTCCCTAGGGTCCTCCGATCTGCCCGTGGCTCCCCACGTGCTGGCGGTGATCGCCGCTGCCATTCCCGATCCCGCCACCCATGGCTACTGCCTATTTTCTGGAACCGCCGCCTTTCGCCTGGCGGTGGCCCAGTGGTACGAGGCTAAGTTTGGCCTTGCCGTCGATCCAGAGACCGAGGTGCTCTTGCTGATTGGTTCCCAGGAGGGGACCGCCCACCTGCCCCTGGCGGTGCTGAACCCCGGCGACATTGCCCTACTCACCGACCCGGGCTACCCCTCCCACGCCGGGGGCGTATACCTGGCCAGTGGGGAGGTGTATACCCTGCCCCTACGTCCCGAGCGCCAATTTCTGCCTGAGTTTGGCGCCATCCCCCCGGCGGTGCTAGAACGGTCCCGGCTTTTGGTGTTGAGCTATCCCCACAATCCCACCGCCGCCACCGCTTCCCTGGAGTTTTGGCAGGAAGCCGTGGCATTCTGTCACCGTCATCAGATCCTGCTGGCCCACGATTTCCCCTACGCGGATCTGACCTTTACGGGCCAGCCCGCCCCATCGGTGTTCCAGGCCGATCGCCAGAAAAGCCTATCGGTGGAGTTTTTCTCCTTTTCCAAGTCCTACAACATGGGGGGCTTCCGAATTGGCTACGCCATCGGTAATCGGGAAATTATTCGGGCCCTGCGCCAGGTAAAGGCCGCCGTGGACTTCAACCAATACGCCGGTATTCAACGGGGGGCGATCGCCGCCCTCACCGGCCCCCAAGACAGCGTGCAGCATACCATCCACACCTACCGACAACGCCGGGATGCAGCGGTAGCGGCCTTCCAAGCCATTGGCTGGCCCGTAGCAGTACCCGAGGCTACCCTCTACCTCTGGGTGAAGCTGCCGGAGGCCTGGGAGCATCGATCCATGGACTTTTGCACCCACCTGGTAGCCACCACCGGCGTGGCCCTTGCCCCAGGGATAGGCTTCGGCCCAGCAGGGGAAGGCTATGTACGACTGGCTCTGGTCCACCCCCCCGAAGTTTTAGCCACCGCTATTGCCAAGATGAAACAAGCATAGCTTTGGCCATAACACCTACCCACCATGGTGCAATGAACTACCCATAGCCCACCTTTCCGGAAAAGAAATGGCAAAGAGGGGCATCACCACATATCCCAAAACTGAAGATTTCTTTTAAGGTAAGTTATTCCTGAACGTTCACCCTGTTTGTTCATGACATCCCCTAAAAAGGGGGCGTGACCACAGATCCCATAAAGGTAAATCCCTTTTAAGGTAGATCGTGCCCATAACTCTGGTGAGTTCATCGATGAGATTTGCAAAAACTATCGCGCCCTGGCCGGCAAATTGCTACTGGCGAAATGTCCAGCCAACTGCGCTCGAAAGTTTGGTTAAGTCATGTCCTGCTACTTTTAGCAGGGCGGGCATCGGGCAATTGTCACAAAACTTATTGTTCCCCAAAGGCTTTTGGCCTGGGTCTAACAGCGACTTCGCTACCATGCCCAGGTTGGGCACGGATTCTTTGGAACCCGTGAAACCCCTGAGAAATCGGCACCTTCACCCATCAATAGAGAGCTTCACCCTGGTTAAGCCGGAGTTGAGCCCTGGGTGGGTTGAAAAGATCCGTAGATCTACGGAGAAATATCTTCCTGATTAAGGCCCGTCACTTCTGTAATTAGGACTAGATGCGCTGAGAACTCTAAAACCCATGAAACTTCTTTCCACTTTTTCCATGAACACTGTTTTCGCTACCATTGCTGGCCTAGGTCTACTGGCCGCTACCCCTTTGGCAGTTCAATCTTCATTGCTACAGGCCAACGCTCGGGTACAATGCCCTGCTTCCAGTGAGCAAGATCGGGGCAGTGGCCGGATGGCTGCTCAAGGCTCCAGTGTCCATGCCGCCTTGGTGGGCTGGCGTGGTAGTGGCCGGATTGGCGCCGATTCCGAAGGTGTCAGCTAACGCCCTAGCTAAACCCCGTGATCTCCTATAGGTAGTTTTGCTGGGGGTTTTCTAACCCTCAGCAATGTTTTGTGGAGAACACTCAATCAAGACTCTTCCCAGAACTGTGGCTGGTTGGGTATTGCTCACCTCTGCCACGGATCAATTGATCAATGTCCGTCAACTTGACTGGGGCATGGGACAGTCTAGGCACAAAGTCAGGCGGTCTGCTTCCCTGTGTCTACATATCGACCCACAAAGAGAAGCGGCGACCGCAGTTAAGTGGGTTTTTCACGAGTTAGTTACTTATTTATTTTGCTATCTGCCATGACTAATTCTTTGGTGCCCAGTTCTCCATTATCAACACTAGCTGAGGATGATCAGATCATTCGTCGTCTCAGCCCCAGTGCCATTGACCAAATTTTAATTTATATCGCCTTCAGTGCCATGCGTACCGGTGGTCATCGCCATGGTGCTTTTTTAGATGCGGCGGCAACCGCAGCGAAGTGCGCCATCTACATGACCTATATTGAGCAGGGAGAAAACCTGCGCATGACTGGCCATCTCCACCATATTGAACCCAAGCGAGTCAAGGCGATCGTTGAGGAAATGCGCCAGGCCCTAACTGAGGGAAAGCTGTTGAACCTACTGGGGGCTCAGGAACCCCGGTATCTGATTCAGTTTCCCTACCTGTGGCTACGGCAATATCCCTGGCAACCAGGGGAATCCCGGGTCTCTGGCACCTGTCTTTCAGTGTCGGAGAAGAACTACCTGGAAAATAAACTGCCTGAGGCCAGCCCTGATGCCAAGATTATTAATTCCTTCCAATTCTTAGAGCTGATCGAAACCCTACACGACAAGTCCCAGGACGGTTTACCCGAAGAACGTCGTGCCCCCTTGAGTGATGCCCTGGCGGAGCATATTCGACGGCGCCTGATCTATTCAGGCACCGTAGTCCGCATAGATGCCTCCTGGGGGGCCTCCTACTATGGTCTGGTCCGCTCCTCCTACTCGCCGGTCGACTCTGAAGAACGCATGTATGCCATGGTAGACGACACGGCCCAATACTTTCGCATGATGCGGGAATGGGCCAGCCATGTTTCCGGCACCATGCGGGTGTTAGAAGAGTTGGATATTGCCAGCGAACAGCGTCAGGCAGCCTTTCAAGAGCTGGATGAGGTGCTACGGATTTGGGCCGATAAGTACCATCAGCCAGGAGGAGAACCCACCCTCCTGCAAATGGTGGTGGGTCATCAGGTTAAGTAGGATTTATCTAGAGTTTTGTATCAGCCGGATAGAATGGGCAAGGCAAAACCTGCTCATCATCTCAGGGTTGGCGTCGTCGGCCAAAACTGGGTAGTTGTACCGCTGCCAGAGAGGTGATTTTCTGGGGCGATCGCAACGGATAGACTAGGGGCGACGGGGAAGATCTGTGGTGGCTAGAAGGCTGTTTGGGTAGGGTGTTAGCTCCTGCTGCTGGGCCAGGTTTAAAGGACTGGGATGGTAAGTCTAAGGCCGGGCTACTCAGGGCATCAATCCTGTGGTCTCCATCTTCCCTAACCTCTGCCGCTGGTACCAGCTCGGGTTCTGGATCGGAGATGGGCTGTTCGACAGGCAAGGGGGCTCCCCAGGGAGAGGGCTCGGTGAAGGCTACCTGGGCAGCTACGGGCTCAACTACCGGTGTGGAAAGGGAGGGAGTGGTTTGCCACGGGTCTTGAGTTAACACTGGATCGGCGGCTGAGGGGCCAGGCTCAGGAGAAGGGCTAGCCACTGGGGATGGAGAGGTCACCAATGGGGGGGAGGGAGGCAGGGGGGTAGCGCTAGGCTGGGGAGGGACAGAATCAGCTGAAGCCTGAGGCCGATGGCCCTCAGGGGCCTGGGGGACGGTTTTCTCGGTAGACCTGAGACTATGCCACAACTGGGCCAGGGAAGACTGCTGTGCACTTACTCCAGGCATAGCGGACCAGGGCCTGATCTGATCGGCCTTAGGCATGGCCACCCCAGGGTTAACCCCACTGTCCAGGGTTGAGACGGGAGGGGTATTCAGGCACTTTTCCAGGGCTGCTTTAAACTGAAGGGTATACTGCTGTTGACGATGCAGTCTAGATTTGAAGTCTTGACAGGTAGCCTCAGCCTTGACCAGGGCGGCGCTTTTTTCACCTAGGCGTTGCTGCAAGAGGGTACATTCCCGCTCTAATTGGGCAATACGCTGGTGACCCATTTTCAGTTCGCTCTGCAAAGTTTGGTTATGGATGGTGGTGCGCCGCAGCCCGTCGTTAGCAATGTCTAATTCACTGAGCAATTGGGCCACTTGGGGCGGAGTAGCGATTCCAGGGCTAGCCTGGCTTTGGTAACGCTCTAACTCAGCTTGGAGGGCGGTCTGCGATCGCTCCAGCGCGTCTTCCAGTTCACCCACCCGTTGCAGAAGAGCATCATTGCAGTGGTTCAGGTCTTGCACCAGGGTCACCAGATCCTCTGGGTTGGTCGGTTCCGAGGGGGGAAGCGGCAGTTGGGAACCTTGGCGAAGGGGTAGGGACTCGGTTGTGGCTTGAGGGGCACTGATTTCGGAAATCGCCAACTGATCGGGGAAGCTCACCCTTTCCCAGCTAACGGAAACGCCATCCTGGTGATCAGGGTTGACCGCACCAAGAAAAACCTGATCACCAGGCTCTGGAGAGGGGTGGGCCGCGTTAGTATCAGTCATAGCCTTGCCACTATTGTCACTATCGGTGTTGCAGGGTTTCCACCCTTACGGTTGCCTATAGGATACTGCCCCATAGCAATCTATGCACAAGGGTAGCTGACTTTGGCAATTTATTCACCTGAATTACCGGTAATTCAGCTAATTTCTTAGGATTTTCTGGAATGTCTTTGACCACCTATCCTGCCATAGCCCACGCCCGAAGCAACCATGGGGGTTTACTAACCTGGTGTTAGCTCCTTAACCAAAGCATTAAGTTGAAACGCTAGGATGAACCTTCAGAAAAATTGTATAGTGCCATGACCCAGCCCGAATCGGCCCCTTCCCAGGCTCAATCGCTTAACTTAGATCATCCTCAGTACTATCTTAACCGGGAGCTCAGTTGGCTAGGCTTTAACCAGCGAGTCCTGCATGAAGCTTTGGATGAGCGCACCCCCCTGTTGGAGCGGCTGAAGTTCCTGGCCATCTATAGCTCCAACCTGGACGAATTTTTTATGGTGCGGATTTCTGGGGTGATTGAACAGGTGGATGCGGCGGTCCATCCCGTCACCCCCGATGGTCTGTCTCCGATTCAGCAATTGGTGTCGGTGCGATCGCTGCTGCTGCAAGATGTGGAAGTTCAGCACCAAGCCTTTGAACAGCAGCTACGACCGGCCCTCAGGCAGCATGGCGTCTATCTGCTCAACTACGGAGAACTGGCTCCGGAGCAACGGGCTTTCTTAAAGGACTATTTCGAGAAGCGGATCTTCCCGGTGTTGACCCCCCTCAGTGTGGACCCCTCTCACCCCTTTCCCCGCATGTCTAACCTGAGTTTGAACCTGGCGGTCAGGGTGGTCAACCCTGAAAACAACAACGAGAAGTTTGCCCGGGTGAAGGTGCCCAGCAGCCTACCCCGCTTCATCGCCATGCCCGAGGCCCTCTGTAACTATGGGGGAAATCCCTGTGGGTGGGTGGGGGTGCCCCTAGAGCAGGTGATTGCCGAACACCTGGAGGATTTATTCCCGGGCATGGTGATCGCCGGTCACCACGTTTTTCGTATCACCCGAGATGCCGACTTCCCAGTTTTGGAAGACGAGGCCGATGACCTGCTGATTGCCATTGAGCAGGAGATTAGTAAGCGACGGTTGGAGGGGTTTGTCTGCCGTCTGGAACTAGAGCGCTCTATGCCCATCGATCTGCAACAGTCGATCATGCGGGAACTGAAGGTGGATGAAGACCGGGTTTATGCCATTGAGGGGCTGATCAACCTGAAGGACCTGTTCTTTTTTGGTTCCCTACCCCTACCCGCTCTGAAGGATCCCCCCTGGACCGCCCTTACCCCCCTACGGTTGAAACCGGTCATTGATGTTGACGATGAGGGCTATAGTGAGCAGGCCCCAGACATCTTTGCCGCCATTCGCCAGGGGGATATCATGGTGCACCATCCCTACGAGTCATTTAAGGCCTCGGTGCAGGAGTTTATTACCCAGGCGGCCACCGACCCCCAGGTATTGGCCATTAAGATGACCCTGTACCGCACCTCGGGGGATTCCCCCATTGTCAAGGCGCTGATTACGGCGGCGGAAAACCGCAAGCAGGTGGTGGCCCTGGTGGAACTCAAGGCTCGCTTTGACGAAGCCAACAACATCATCTGGGCTAAAAAGCTCGAGGATGCTGGGGTGCACGTGGTCTACGGCATTGTAGGACTCAAGACCCACACTAAAACCACCTTAGTGGTGCGGGAGGAGGGAGACGGCATCCGTCGCTATGTTCACATTGGCACTGGCAACTATAACCCCAAGACCTCCGCCCTCTATACCGACCTGGGGTTATTTAGCTGTCGGGAGGACCTGGCCGCCGATCTCACCGACCTCTTTAACTTTTTGACCGGCTATTCCCGCCAGAAGGCCTACCGGAAAATCCTGGTGGCGCCGTTGACCCTCCGCGATCGCATGGAGGCTCTGATCCGCAGGGAAATTGATCATGCCAGGCAGGGTCGACCGGGCAAGATCGTGGCCAAAATGAATTCCCTGGTGGATCCGAAAATTATAAAACTGCTCTACCAGGCCTCCCAGGCGGGAGTCAGCATTGATCTGATCGTGCGGGGGATTTGCTGCCTGCGACCCGGCATTGCCGGGGCCAGTGACAATATTCGAGTGATTAGCGTGATTGGCCGCTTCCTCGAACACTCCCGCATTTTCTGCTTTCATAACAACGGACAACCGGAATACTACATCGGTAGCGCCGATTGGATGACCCGCAACCTGGACCGGCGGGTGGAGGCGGTCACCCCCGTAGAGGAACCAGCTCTGGCGGCGGAGCTACAGGGGATTTTAGCCACCCTGCTGGCGGATAATCGCCAGGCCTGGGATATGGCCCCAGACGGTACCTTTATCCAGCGCCAACCCGGCCCAGGGGAAGCGGAACAGGGCACCCATGTGATGTTAATGCGCCACGCCCTCCAACGGGATCAGGACCGCTAAGGTTGCTAAGAATCTGGCCGGTCTTAGGGATAACTCCCGGGTATCCCCTTAAGCCGGGAGATGCTGATCGCTCAGGAATCTAGGAGTCAGCCGTCAGGAGTTTGGCGGCGTTATGACTTTTGAATACTCCTATAGCCATAAAATGTTCCGCCTTGCGCTGTTACCCTAACTTCCTAATGGTCAAGGCTGTTGGAAAACAGATTGAGGATGACTATCCCAGCCAGGATGAGGCTGAGGCCGAGCATGGCGGGCCTATCTAACCGTTGATCGTAGACAAATCGACCCACCAGGGCAAGCAACACCAGGCCAACCCCCGACCAGAGGGCATAGGCGACACTCAAGGGGATGGTGCGCAGGGTTAAGGAAAGACAGAAAAACGCCAGGCTGTAGCCCGCCACCACCAGTAGAAGGGCCTGGGGACGGGTAAACCCCTGGGTGGCCTTGAGGGCGGAGGTGGCCGCAACCTCGGCTAAAATAGAGATCGCCAGGTAGACCCAATCCATGCTGCATGGTCTCCTAATTCTAATAGGGCTCTAAATAGGGAATATCAACACCCCAAAACCCTGCACTCTAGCTTAACGTTGAGTGAGACGATAACCGCACTATCCCAGTAGTCAGTCATGGCAGATAATCCCCAGTCTATTTGTATCCTCGGCGGTGGTTTCGGCGGTCTCTACACCGCTCTCCGGCTCAGCCAGATGACCTGGGAGGATAGCCCCCCGGCCATCACCCTGGTGGATCACCGCGATCGCTTTTTATTTTTGCCCCTCCTCTACGAGTTGGTCAGCGGCGAACTAGAAACCTGGGAAATTGCCCCGCCCTACGAAGACCTGTTGAGTGGTACCCAAATCCAGTTTCGGCAGGCCCAGGTGACTGGCATTGATCTTGAGCAACACCGGGTTAACCTGGGTGGGGGCCCTGGTCTGACCTACGATCGCCTGGTGCTGGCCCTGGGCAGCACTACCCCCGCCATCACCGCCCCTGGGGTCACCGATTATGCCCTCACCTTCCACAATCTGGAGGATGCCTACCGGTTAAAGGAACGCCTGCGCCTATTATTGGCCTCCGATGCCGATAAAATTCGGGTGGTGGTGGTGGGCGGCGGCTACAGTGGGGTGGAGCTGGCCTGTAAGCTGGCGGACCATCTAGGGGAGCGGGGCCGGGTCCGGTTGGTGGAACGCACCGACACCCTGCTACGGACCTCCTCGGAGTATAACCGTCAGACGGCCCAGCGGGCCCTTTCTGACCTGGGGGTTTGGATAGACTTGGAAACCTCGGTGGCGGAGGTGACCGCCACCACCATCAGCCTCACCTTTCGGGATCAAACCGACATTCTGCCGGTGGATCTGGTGCTGTGGACCGTGGGCAGCCAGGTACACCCTCTGGTGGCCCAACTCCCGGTGGCCCACAACCCTCGCCAACAACTGGTGGTGGAACCGACCCTGGCCCTCCCCGATCGCCCCGAGGTTTATGCCCTCGGGGATCTGGCGGACTGTCGTGATGCCGAGGGGCAGCAAATGGCAGCCACGGCCCAGGTGGCGATCCAACAGGCGGACTTTGTGGCCTGGAATATTTGGGCTTCTCTCTGCGATCGCCCCCAACTTCCCTTCCGCTACCGTCACCTTGGGGAAATGCTCACCCTGGGTCGCCAACGAGCGACCCTGACAGGATTAGGGCTACAACTGGAGGGCCCCCTCGCCCATGTTGCGCGTCGCTTGGCCTACCTTTATCGCATGCCCACCCTGGAACACCAGGTTCGGGTAGGCCTGAATTGGATGCTCAAACCCCTACAAAGAACGATGGCGGAGTAACTGCTTAGAGCTACTCCGCCATGGCTGGTTTTGCTAAGGAGGTTCAGGTCAGAACCTAGCTAACGGGCAAGGCCGGAGCATTGGCCAAGGCTGTTTGGGGGAGGCGCAAAATATGGGTATAGAGGGTCGCCGGGGGCTCCGCCAGCAGCACGGTGCTTTCTATCCGACCGGCAACCTGGACAGTCTTGGAATCGTAAACCTGGGTGGCTAGCTTGGGATAGAGACCGATACCAATAATAGGCACCAGCAAACAGAGGGCCACAAAGGCTTCCCGAGGACGGATGTCAAGGATACCAGCGGTCTTAGCCACCACTTCGCCGGCATCACCGTAGAAAATCCGACGCAGCATAGATAATAAGTAGATGGGGGATAACACCACACCAACCGCCGCCAACACAATGACAGCTGTCTTGAAAACAGTACTGTAAACATCGCTGGTGGCCATGCCCAGGAAAACCGCAATTTCACTCACGAACCCACTCATACCGGGTAAGGCCAGGGAGGCCATGGATGCCGCGGTGAAGAAGGCAAAGGTGGTGGGCATTTTCCGAGCCATGCCCCCCATTACCCCCATATCCAGGGTGTGGGTACGCTCGTAGGTAACCCCAGATAGAAAGAACATAACCGACGCAATTAAACCGTGGGAAATCATCTGAAGCATGGCGCCACTCATGCCCAGGGGAGTAAAGGCGCCACAGCCAATCAGCACAAACCCCATATGGGCAACGGAAGAATAGGCCATGCGGCGCTTCAGATTATCTTGGGCAAAGGCCGTTAGGGAAGCATAAATAATGTTCACTACGCCCAGACCAACCAACACCGGTGCAAAATAAAGGTGCGCATCGGGCAACATTTCAATGTTCATGCGGATCAGCCCGTAGCCCGCCATCTTCAGTAAAACCCCGGCCAAAATCATTGATACAGCAGCGGGGGCTTCGCTGTGGGCATCGGGCAGCCAGGTATGTAGGGGAAACACTGGCAATTTGACGGCAAAGGCAATTAAGAAAGCCGCATAGACAAATAACTGAAAAGGCAAAGAATAGTGCTTCTGGGCTAAATCAGCCAGATTAAAGGTAACGGTATCGCCGTAGAAGGCCATGGCCAATCCGGCAACCAAAATAAAGATAGAACCAATAGCGGTGTATAGAATAAACTTAGTAGCGGCATACAACCGCTTCTGACCCCCCCAGATGGAAATCAGCAGGTAAACTGGCACCAGCTCGAGTTCCCACATCAGGAAGAATAGAATCAGATCCTGGGCTAGGAAAACCCCGACCTGGGCGCTGTACATCATTAACAACAAACTGAAATAGAGGCGAGGCCGACGGGTAATATTCCAGGAGGCCACGATCGCCAGGGTAGTCACTAAACCACTCAGGAGCACCAGGGGCATGGCCAAACCGTCGACCCCCAGGGACCAGGTGAGACCGAGCTGGGGTACCCAGTTGTAGCGTTCCACCAATTGCAGCCCCACCTGATCCATCTGGTAAAAGTGGGTAAAGCTATAGAGCATCAGGGAAAACTCGATGCAGCCAATCCCCAGGACGTACCAACGGAGGGTTTGGCCATTGCGATCAGGAATCAGGGGAATCGGGATAATCCCCACCAGGGGCAAGAGCACCAGGGTAGTTAGCCACGGAAATTGCTCGGTTAGCATGATCATTCTCGGGTAGTTAGAATCAAACAGCTAGCGGATGAGGACTTCCGGTCTTGGGAGTTGAGCTCCGCCAAGTGACTCAACCCAGGGTGATGATGCAGCGGCGGCCTATCCTGGAGGGAGCAGGTCGGAGGGTTTCGTTGCCGAGGGAGATAAACCTGAGCTGGGAAACCTGAAGATCAAACCGGACGGCGAGATGGATAGTAATAAATACTTACCGACCTGCCTGCCCTTAGTATAGGAAACTTAACAACAGTTTTGATAGGTATTTTCCCCTAAAAATCATGAAAGATCCCTGACCCAAGGGCCAAGATGGTCAATCTGGAAGGGTTGCGGCAGCTCATTGACCTAAATAAACTCTTTTTTGTGTCGAATTTACTTAAATCAATGTCTATGGTTTGGCTAGTATGCTGACTCTGGTTCAGCTTTCTGTGGTGCAAAGCCCGTTTCATTGCACCCTATCTAGCTCCGATGCCTAGCCAGCTTGGGAGTAGCCACGGCAGACCTTCCTGGCTGAGCCAAAAACCCGTTATCCTGAACATGCACCCCTATACCTGGCAGCGCCGATGGATACTAAAGCCTTTAAGCGTTCTCTGCATCATGCCGACAACTACTTCCGGCGAGGGTTTGGCCACGGTGAAGTGGTGGCCACCCAGATGCAATCCGAATACAACAGTGGCCTAATTCAGGAGATCCGCGATCGCCACTACAGCCTCACCCGGGGAGAGGTGACCATCAAGCTGGCGGAGGCCTTTGGCTTCTGTTGGGGGGTGGAGCGGGCGGTGGCCATGGCCTACGAAACTCGCAAACACTTTCCGACGGAACAAATCTGGATTACCAACGAGATCATCCACAACCCTGGGGTCAATCAGCGGCTGCGAGATATGCAGGTGGCCTTTATTGAGGTGGACAAGGGGGAAAAGGACTTTTCCGTGGTTGGTCAGGGGGATGTGGTGATTTTACCCGCCTTTGGGGCCAGTGTGCAGGAGATGCAGCTACTCAACGATAAGGGTTGCACCATTGTGGATACCACCTGTCCCTGGGTATCCAAGGTGTGGAATACCGTAGAAAAGCATAAGAAAAAGGACCACACCTCCATCATCCATGGTAAGTACAACCACGAGGAAACCATTGCCACCAGTTCCTTTGCCGGTAAGTACCTGATCGTCCTCAACCTTGATCAGGCCCGCTATGTGGCGGACTATATCTTGGGGGGGGGAGATCGCCAGGACTTTATGGACCGTTTCAGTCGAGCCTGCTCGCCGGGCTTTGACCCTGACATCGACCTGGAGCGGATTGGCATTGCTAATCAGACCACTATGCTGAAGGGAGAAACCGAGCAGATCGGTAAACTTTTTGAGCACACCATGCTGCAAAAGTATGGTCCCCAAGCCCTCAACGATCACTTCCTCAGCTTCAATACCATCTGTGACGCCACCCAGGAACGGCAGGATGCCATGTTTACCCTGGTGGAAGAACCTCTGGATTTAATGGTGGTGATCGGTGGCTACAACTCCTCCAACACCACCCACCTGCAGGAAATTGCCGTGGAGCGCCAAATCCCTTCCTACCACGTGGATAGCGCCGATCGCCTGGGCCCCGGTAACCAAATTGAGCATAAACCCCTGCACGGAGACCTGATAGTCACCCCCAACTGGCTACCGGATGGCCCCATTACCGTTGGGGTTACCTCCGGAGCCTCCACCCCCGATCGCTCGGTGGAGGAGGTGATCGAGCGGATTTTTGCCATCAAATCGGCTAGCTCAGCCCCCTAGCCCCCATGAGTAACTCTCTGGCGGATGGTCGCCGCCATGCCCCAGCCACCCAGCGTAACCGGGAACCGATTCTGGCGGTTCTCAACCGGGTGCTGCCCGCAACGGCCCCTGTTCTGGAAATCGCCAGCGGCACGGGGGAACACGCCGTGTTCTTCGCCCCCGCCCTGGCCCCCCGCCCCTGGATTCCCTCTGACCCTGACCCCCAGGCGCGCCAGAGTATTGCCGCCTGGCGTCAGGCTCAGCCCGCCCCTAACCTGGCCCCTCCCCTACCCCTGGATGTGACCCAACCCCATTGGTGGGGGCAGGTGCCTCCCCTGGACGCCGCCTCCCTGGGGGCGATCGTCGCCATCAACCTGATTCACATCGCTCCCTGGAGCGCCTGTCTAGGGCTACTGGAGGGGGCTTCCCAGCTGTTACCCCCGGGGGGCATTCTCTACCTCTACGGCCCCTACCGCCTAAACGGCGACCATACCGCCCCTAGCAATCAGGCCTTTGACCAGCAGTTGCGGGCCGAGAACCCCGACTGGGGGGTTCGAGATCGGGAGGCGGTGGTAATGGCCGCCCGCCATCAGGGTCTGGAGTTGGTGGAAACCGTGGCGATGCCCGCGAATAATCTTTCCCTGGTGTTTAAGGGGAGTCGGGCTCGGCTGTCGTAGGTACGGCGGGTTGGGCGGCTAAGGGGGTTTGCTATGGGGACCGGGGACGCTAGGGGCCCTTACTTAACTCATTCAGGAATAACGGTAACAGGGCCGCCACCCCAATCACGGCGGCATCCACCCCATTCAGGGGAGCGATCTGCAGCCGTTGGTGCAGGCCCGGTACCAGGGCCGAGCAGAGTTGTAAGCCCAGGGCCAGGGATAGGGCCAGGCCCAGGTAGGGGTTGACTGGTAACGGCATAGATCTAAACAGGACAGACTGGGGCGATCGACAACTGAGGGCATGCAAAACCTGGGCCAGGGTCAGACCCATGAAGCCAAGGGTGGTGGCCCGCCATCCCTGACCGTACTGGTGCAGGCCATAGCCGTAGGCCAACAGGGCACTAGTTGCCAGCACCGCCGCCTCCAGGCTGAGGCGCCAGAATTTAGCCGGGGGAATAATTGGCTCTGCCGGATCCCGAGGAGGGTCGGATAATACATCGGCGGCGGGCGGCTCCAGGGCCAGGGCTAGACCGGGAAAAATATCCGTTACCAGGTTTAGCCACAGTAGTTGCATGGCGTTCAGAGGAGCGCCCAGGCCCAGGCTCACCCCCATTAGCATCACCATAATTTCACTCAGGTTGGTGGCCAGCAAAAAGTGCACGGTCTGGCGAATGTTGCGGTAGATGGTGCGACCCTGGCGGATGGCGGTGACCATGGTGGCCAGGTTATCATCCTGTAGCACCACATCCGCCACCTCCCGAGCGGCGGCGCTGCCGCCCTGGCCCATGGCGATACCGACCTGGGCTGCCCGCAGGGCGGGGGTATCATTAATGCCATCTCCGGTCATACCCACCACCCGGCCATCCCGTTGCAAGGCCTGTACCACCTTGAGCTTCTGGGCGGGGCTAATCCGGGAGAAAATAGCCACCCGATTGCCCAGGGCCGTCCACCCCTGCTCCTCCAGCTGTCCCCCATCCACCAGGCGTAGGGGGGCTCCCTGGCTGAGGTTGAGACTCTCCCCAATGGCATAGGCGGTGGCGCTCTGATCACCGGTAATCATGACCGTGGTAATACCGGCCTGGTGAAACTGGGCCACCACGGACCCCACCCCAGGCCGTAGGGGGTCCGCCAACCCCACCAGCCCTAGCCACACCAGCGGAATAGCGGTGGTCTCGGGGCCCTGCCCCGCCGCCACCCCCAACACCCGTAAACCCTGGGCCGCCATGGTCTGGTTGGCCTCCCTAATGGCCTGGCGCGGCTGACTGTCCAGGGGCACGATCCGATCCTCCCGCCAGTGGTAGGGACACTGGTCCAACACCTCCAGCGGATTGCCCTTCACCACCAGGCTATAGCCCCCCTCTGGGCAGCGGTGCAGGGTGGCCATCCAGTTGCGATCGGCAGCCCGATGGTGAAGGGCCATTCGGGGGAACCTGGCCCGGACCTGGGCCACCTCCAAGCCTGCCTGTTCCGCCAGGGCGAGGAGGGCGGTTTCCGTAGCCGATCCGCTCCCCGCCGGTGATCCCGACGAGGGGGTGGCGAGGTTTTCCGGCACCGCCATGTCACTTTCATTACACAGCACGATCGCCTGCAGCAACCGATCCACCGGCCCTGACAAATCTAGCCCTGGATGCCAGTCCATCGCTGATTGGGGGGGCTGATCCGGATCGGTGTGCAGGGCCACCACCGTCATCTGATTAGTGGTGAGGGTACCGGTTTTATCAAAACAGAGGGTTTGCAGGCAGCCCAGGGTCTCCACCGCCGCCAGTCGGCGGATCAGCACCTGGTGTTTAGCCATGGTCTGAATGCCCAGGGCCAGGGTGGTGGTGGCCACTGCTGGCAAGCCCTCGGGCACCGCCGCCACCGCCAGGGCAATGGCGGTTTTGAGCATCTCCAGCCCTGGGTAGCCGCGCCCCAGACCAAGGCCAAACACTACTCCGCACACCGCCAGGCAGATCCAGACCAACTGACCGCTCACCTGGGCCAGTTGCTGTTCCATCGGGGTGAGGGGGGGGCGGGTCTGTCCCACCAGGGTCTGGATTTCTCCCATGGCGGTAGTGGACCCGGTGGCCACCACCACCCCCAACCCCTGGCCGCCGGTCACCAGGGTGCCTCGATAGACCATGTTGCGGCGATCGCCCAGGGGTAGCTGAGGATCAACCCCGGATGTGACGGTTTTACTCACCGGTAGACTTTCCCCCGTCAGGGCCGCCTGATCCACCGCCAGGCCATCCGCCTGCACCAGGCGCGCATCGGCCACCACCGATGTACCTGGACGCAGGATCAGCAGATCCCCCGGTACCACTGTGGGTACTGCCACTGCCTCAGCCCGACCCTGGCGCAGCACCCAGGCCTGGGGCTGGCTAGGGGGCTCCAGGGAAGCAATCAGCCGGTTAGAGTGGGCCTCCGTGACGTAGCCAATCAGGCCATTCACCACCACCACTACCAGGATGACCAGGGCATCCGCCAGCCCATTGGTATAGAGGGAAATGGCAGCGGCTAAACTGAGCAGGGCTACGGGGGCGGTCCTAAATTGATCGAGTAGAAGCAGGATCGGCGATCGGGGCGGCATCGCCACCAGCTGATTAGGTCCGTAGTGGTGCAGTCGCTGGGCCGCCACCTCGGCTGTCAACCCCTGATTGACAGAGGTTTGTAGTCTGTCGATCAGTTCCCCCAGGGGCTGACTATGCCAGGGAGTTGGGGCTAGAGGAATCGGAGGATCGGGGTTTCCCATGGTAGTTATTGCCCTGGGACTGTGCTTGACCGCCAGTTTAACCGGGGTGAAGATCTAATTTCATTTTAAAGGTTGTTTGAAAGGCCAAAGAGGGCTTCCAATCGCATCACACCGAATAATCAGGTCAGTTACGACACAGAATTAAGTTGGCCTGGGTAGGTGGTTTGGCTCGCCCCTGTCCCTTTTCAGGGGTCGAGGGTTATAACGTCAGTTTAAAAAACTAACGCTTAGTTAAGGATTCTACCCAACCCAAGTTTAGGGATCTACAACAGCCTGTAGAGGCGAGTGGTGATGACAGTTTCAGTTCACCCAACTATCCCCAGGAGGGAACCATGAAAAAGGTTTTAACCCAACTTCTACTGATTGGCCTGTTGGTGCTGCTAATAGCGGTGGCGCCCCTTAGCGCGATCGCCGCTAACCAGGGCAAGACCCCCAACTTAACCAACCCCAACCCGATCAGCGAGCCGATCCCAATCTGTTCCTCGGCTGATGGGGCTATTGATCTCAACAATGCTAATCTGATGGCCTTCACGGATTGTCCTGGCTTCTACCCCAACCTAGCTTCAATTATTCTCAGCCATTCCCCCTACCAGCGGGTAGACGAGTTGCTGTCTATCCCGGACTTGACGGCCTATCAAAGGGCCCTCTTGAAGGCTAATCTGTCCAGCTTTAGGGTCACCGATCCGGTGGTACCCCTGGCTCAACGCATGCCGCCCCGGATCAATCAACCGGCCCATTAGAATGCCTCGGTGCCTGGTTAAGGAGCGGTTTGCCACTGGCGCAGGCGCAACTGAGCTAGGGCATAGGCTTCGGTTTGGGGGGGCACCTGACGGGCAATGGCGATCGCCTGTTCCAGGTTAAGGGCGGCTTGCTGGTCCGCCAGGCGGAGCAGATCCAGGCTCCATCGATCAATTCGCTCACGGGCCTCGGCCCGGCGGGGGCTGGTCTGCGGCACCTGCTGGGCCAGGGCAATGGCCTCCAGAAGGGGGTTAACCGCCTGACGCTGACCGATCCGATCTGCGGCCGCCAGGTTCTGCTGATCCTGGAGTTGTTGCCGCCAGCTAGTCGCCTGGACCTGGGCCTGGTCGGAGAGGGCATGTCCCGGGCCGATGCTCTCCGCCAGGGAGATCGCCTCGGTCAGTCGGCCCGCCGCCGCTAGCTGCTGGGCCTGACTAAGGCGGGGGCTATCCTCCGCCCGTTGTTGTTGTTGACGCCACTGTTGACGGAGACTTTCTGCCTCGGCGGAGAGGGCTCGACCGGGGGCAATTTGTTGGGTTGTGGTGATCGCCCCGGTGAGATTGCCAGCGGCCGCCAACTGTTGGGCCTGATTCAGGATGGGTTGGTCCTCCAGAGTTTCAACCTGTCGGCGCCAATCAGCAATGGCTTGTTTGGCCTCCGGCCAGACAGGATTACTTCGGGAAATTTGCTGGGCTTCGGTAATGGCCCCGTAGAGGTCGCTGGGAGTGCCCCCCAAGGCTAGTTGCCGAGACCAATCTAGACGAGATCGCCCCTGCACCGCCGCCTGCCAATCCTGAATCAGGGCCTGGGCCTGGCCATAGAGAGGGCGATCGGATCCTAAGCTTTGTAACCGGGTGATGGCCGCCTCCAAGCCCACCACCGTGTCCTGCCAGGCCAGTTGACTGGCCTCAATCAAGGTATTCATATCGGTAATTTCCGCCACCAGGTTAAGCTGGGGGGGAATGGCGTCAACCATTTGCCGCGCTTCATCCGCCTGGCGCCGTTCCAGGGCGGCACTCGCCATCGCTAGCAAATCCTGACCGAAACTGGCCAACACTCGCTGGGCCTCCGCCTGCACTGGGCTGTCCTTGGGGATAGCCTGGGCAATGGTGATGGCTTCCTTCAGGGCCGTCAGGGTGCGCTGGCGGGCCAGGCCCTTAGCCCGTCCTAAATTATTTAAATCCTGGCGAGCGGCGGCGATCTTGGTGGTTAATTCCTCGTAGCGGGTGGTTTTCCAGTAGGTATTATTCAGGCTCAGTAACTGGGTTGCCAGGCTAAAGGCCTCCTGAAATTTAAGTTGGCTCAGCTGGGTTTCCGCCTCTTGGTAGAGGCTTTCCCCCTGTTTCCAGACTCCTTGCCAGCTCTGGATCCGTTCCTTCACCAGGGTAGCAGCGGCCGTGTTGGGGGGAATGCGGCCGGCGGTGGCGATCGCCGCCTCTAGCTGGCCGGATTGAAAACTTTCCTCCGCCAGGTCGAGAATCCGCCGTGACCAACCTTCCACACGCTGGTCAATTTCCTGACGGAGGGGATGGTTATCGGGCAGGGCCTGCACCAGGTTAATCGCCTCCAGATAATCCTCCACCTTACCCTGGGCCGCGTAGGCTTCAGCGCACTGGAGGCGGGTAACCGCCGTCGCCGTGGGCCAGAAGATAGCTCGACAGTTAGGCAAATTGGGAAGGCGAAGTAAATTAACCGCCGACCCCACCGCTAGGGTAACCAGAGCCACCAAACCCCCCGCCAACCAGAGGGGCCAGTATCGAGTTAAACCCTGGCTGGACAAGGACTTGGTCATACTAGCATTGCACTAGGGTTGGATCTGCACCCGGCGGGTATCGACCACCAGGCCATCCTCCCGAACAACCACCGCCGAAACCCACCGCTGATCAGCGGTGGGCGGGGCGGTGCCCAGTTTGTAAAGTCCACCAGCAGTGAGCACATCCAACGCTATGGACCGGGGCACGAAAAAGTCGGTCGCCGTGACTCTCTCATCCACAGCCGCCCCCATTAGGGACCGCCCGTCGAGTGGGTCCGTCACCACCGTATCAAAACTAAAGGACTGTCCTGGGGTCAGGGTGGTGGGCAGTTGGATTTGGATCTGGGGAGGATTGGCTCCAGAGGAGAGGCGACTAGTTTCTGACAACACCTGTTGGTAGGCTACTTGGCCATTTTGTAACCGTTGTCGGGAGGTAACCTCGGCACTGAGGGTGAGTTCCCGATTAGATCGCAGCTCCACTCCGTTGACCCGGGTACGGGTTTCTACGGTGTAAACGCCAGCACCCGTGGTATCCCAAGAGAGCAGCTCAATGTCGTAGGTCAGGGTCCGATAGGTTTGCCAGAGGGTGGTCAAGGTTTGCCTCAAACCAGCATAGTCAAAGCCGGTGTCACTACCAAAGTCTGAGCTGTAGTAGCCCATCACCCGATCGAGATCGCGATCGTTGGCGGCCGCTTCGATATTCTCTAGGGTCTGCCGTACCTCCAGCGGTGGGTTGCCGATCGGATCGGCCATCGCCGTCGAGGGAAGACCCAGGGCACTGCCAAGGGCTAAACTAGTCAGGAACGATAGGAATGGCCAGGGGCGTCGCTCCATGGATATTACAGCGTTAAGGAAATTGTTAGCTTAAGCTTATAGCAATGTCTACAGAATTGGTATAGTGGGAGTCGTTTTGTCGAGAAAGGCGTGACCGTGGCCCCCAGTGCTCTCCACCTCCTAGTCGCCGCCAGTGGCACCGGCGGTCATCTGTTTCCGGCCCTGGCCACAGCCGCCGCTCTGGATCAACTCCACTACCGGATTGAGTGGCTGGGGGTTCCCAATCGGCTAGAAACCACCCTGGTGCCCAGGGATTTTCCGCTGCACACGGTGCCGATGACCGGCTTGCAAGGCGGTTGGAAACGCCTCTTGCCGGTGCTGATACAGTTTCTGCGGGCCACCTGGCAAACCCGTAAATTGCTGAGGCAGGGCCACTATGATGGGGTATTTACCACCGGGGGCTATATTGCGGCCCCTGCCATTTTGGCGGCCAGATCGCTGGGCCTACCGGTAATTTTGCATGAGTCCAATGCCCTACCCGGCAAGGTAACGCGCTGGTTATCCCCCTGGTGTAGCGCGGTGGCCCTGGGGTTTGCCGCCAGTCAGGCCTACCTGCCCCGGGCTCGCACCCTGGTGACTGGCACCCCGGTGCGGGCCGACTTTCTAGAACCGTCGCCCCTCTCCCTGGAAGATTTAGAGATTCCCCAGGGAGCTCCACTGATTGTGGTGGTGGGGGGCAGCCAGGGGGCGGTGGCGATCAACCAGCGGGTACGGGAGGCCGCCCTTACCTGGCTCGAGGCCGGTGCCTGGGTGGTGCACCAAACCGGTAGTCAGGATACTGAGGGCGATCGCCTCAGCCACCCCCACTATATCCAACGCCCGTTTTTCGATAACATGGCCGCCCTGCTGCAGCGGGCGAATCTGGTGATCAGCCGGGCGGGGGCCGGTACCCTGACGGAACTCGCCGTCAGTCACACCCCCGCCATTTTGATTCCCTATCCCTTTGCCGCTGAAGATCACCAAACCGTCAATGCCCAGGTATTCAGTCAGGCCGGGGCCGCACTGCTATTGTCTCAAGCAGAGTTGACCGCCGACCAGTTAGCCCAGCAGGTTATGGATCTCCTTAACCACCCCCAACGGTTAAAGGAGATGGGCAAAGCCGCCGCCCAGTTAGCGGTCAGAGATAGTTCAGCAAAACTCGCCGCCCTGGTTCAGAGTCTGGTGCGATCGCGGTGCTAAGGACGGGACAGAGGGGCCCGACCAACCAGATCCATAATCACTGGTGTGAGTTATATAGCGGTTCTCGCAGGGATTGAGTAGGGTCAGATGATCTGTGGAAAGGGTCTATGGGCGAGGTCGATGACCTGGCAGTCAACGGTCTACCGCCCCTTTACCTAAGGTTAGGGACCGGTAAGAGGTCCCCTTTCCTTGCCTCTCTAAGCTGGGCCAGATCGAGGGCATTCCCCACGGAGCCAGGGTTAAGCTGCTTTGCCCAGCCTGGCTCCCCAACCCCTGAGGGCTGACCCCTGACTCCTCCCTCGACGGATCGGCTAATTTAGATCACCCAGTACTAGCCTATCCAGGCCGGGGCAGGGGTGGGGAAAGCACCTGCTCCAGGGTGGCCAGGCGCTGGGCTCGACTTTCTCGGGCTGGGGGCAGCCAGAGGGATTCGTAGAAGAAGAAGGACATGCCCGCCAGGCGGCGATCGCGCAGGGCATAGATCTGATCCCGCAGATGGTCCACCCTCACCGGGCTGGCCCGTAGCCCACTGAGCAGGCCAACGCTGGTGGGCACCTTAGCCAGGGACGCCTGCAGGGAGGGTTTAGTCATTTCCCAGATAAACCGATTTTGATCACTGCGGTAGACCTGCACCACCAGCTCATCCACCAGGCCCAGATCAACCCAGGTGGGCCAGTCCTGGAGGTAGTTTTGGTAAGACCAGGGGTAGGGGTTGGGGGAGATGGAGAGCACCGCCTGGGGGCGGCGGGCCTTGACCAGCTTGTTAACCAGGATCAGAAAGTCGGAAATTTTTCGGGCTCGCCAGCCCACCCACTCCGGATCCTTAGGGTTAGTCGGCGGGGCTTGACCGTTGTGCTCCGTCCGATAGAGGTTCACCGTGTAGGGATCGTAGCCAAAATCAATCGGCAACCCCAGGTGATCATCAAATTGGAACCCATCCACCGCATAGTGGGAAACCAGATCATCGATCAGCTCCAGTAAAAACTTCTGCACCTGGGGATGGAAGGGATTCAGCCAGCGCCGGGGGATGACGTTGCCCTCCATCCAGATGGCGGGGTCGGTGGGGGGTTGTCCCCCGGCCTGTTTTTGTCTAGCCAGGCGGGCCAGCCCAGCGGGGCGACGGGCCTGGGGGGCCGCCTGACGCTGGGTAAACCAGTCGGGGTGGCGGTAGTAGAGGGGGTAATCGGCGGGGGCCATGAAGCCAAACTCAAACCAGGGAATCACCGCCATCCCCCGACCATGGCCTAGATCGATCGCCTCTTGCAGCATATCCCGATCGCCCTGGCTGGCCTCTAGTTGGGGAGTGCTGAGGTCAGCGTAGAGTCGTTGCCGGGCCCCCAACTCTCGCTCGGCGGTGGGGCTGGGGTAGAGGGTATAGCCCCAGTTCCACACCGTGGGGTAGAGAGTGTTGAAATTCAGCTCCGCCAGTCGATCAACGGCGCTGGTCAGGGCCGCAGTGGAGAACAGCACCTGGCTATCGATGTTGGTCAGCCATACCCCCCGTAGCTCACTGCGGGCCACCGGTGGGGTGACCTGGGGGGGCACCGTAGGGATCCAGGCAGAGTCGAGGGTGGCGCCCAGATCCGGTGCTAACCGACAGGCGAGGGCCGCCCCCTCCCCCCGGGTGAGCAGTTGGGTGGGTCGCAGACGGTTCGCCTCGGGATAGTTGACCACCAGCCCCTGGGCCAGGGCCGCCCCCACCCCCTCGCGGGTGTAGGCCGGCACCTGGGCCCCATCCACCAAACTGGCCAGGATCAGGCTATGGGCGGTTAACTGATGGTTACTACCCCGTTTCGCCGCCAGGGCCATCACCGCCTCCGCCCGCCCCAGAAGGCGATCGCCCTGGTAGAGGTGATCGGGCAGGTGGGCCACCACCGTTGGGCTGGTGGCCAGCCCCAGGGCCTGCTCCAATGGGTTGGCGCCCGCGGCTGCCGATCCGGGGGGGATCACCTGATTGAGCAGGGCGACGTAGTCCCCCCAGACCATAGGATCATCGGGGTAAAACCGCCCCTGGGCATCGGCTCCGATCCACCCCCGCTGGGCTAGGCCGGTCAAACAATTAGCGGCCCAGTGTTGGCTAATGTCGAGGGGTAGGCTGGTCAAGCCAGCGTCACTGAGAATGGCGGAGGATGGGCCCGGCAGGGTGGCGGGGGCGGGGCGCTGCAGGGTGATCACTAACAATAGGGCCAGGGCAAAGCCCGCCAGAGTAGTCAACCATCGGCCCAGGGCAGGAAAGGAGGGGATCATGGCTTAGCCACCGGTGACCTGATAGCCCCTGGCCACCAGCTGAGATCGCAGGGTTTCCCGGTGATCCCCCTGAATTTCAATGCAATCCTCCTTAGCCGTCCCCCCCGTGCCACACTGGGCCTTCAACTGGCGGGCCAGGGTGGCCAGGGTTTCGGGGCGGTGGCGAAAGCCGCTAACCACGGTGACGGTCTTGCCCCCCCGCCCCTTACGACTCACCTGGAGCCGCAGGGTCTGCTGGCTGGGGGGGAGCTCAGGCACCGCCCGAGCCAGGGGGTCGGCGGGGCCAAACTCTCGATAGACGGCGCGGTCGGTGGGGCGATCGGTGGATTTAGACTTACCCATACAACTCGACAAACAGAGATAACTGTATTCTCCCACGGCGGCCGGCCGCCAGGGTAGACCCTGATTAACGGTTCCTGGGATTAGCCTGCGAACGATTGGGTAGGGGCCCCGGTCGCACATCGA
>JAYKIM010000173.1:0-11185 GCA_035286245.1 Cyanobacteriota bacterium
TGACCCTGCGGTTTATGGCGGGGCTATTTATTCGCTGGCTGGAAGAATTTGACCACCTGGAGGATGCGGGATTTATTACGGTGGCCTTTGTGGGGCTGCGGTTGCTCCTCCGGGTGGTGGAGCCCAATCTGGTACCGCCGGAGTGGCTGATGGTGGCCCTGATTGGGGCCGTATTTGCCTGGGGCTTCTCCCGCCGTAGCCTGGCCACTGAGGAGGAATTAGTCCCAGAATCCGCTGCTACGGTTCCGACGGAGATCCCCGATCTATCTCTGCTGGTGGAGTTAGAGCCCCACCTGGAGTCCACCAGTGAGGCGGAAGTTCTGCCGGTGGGGGCCACCGATCCCACGCCCTAGCCCCCCTGTGAAGGGGAGAATGGGTCACCCCTTGGCCTATCCCTGGGGAGAGGTTGTTTGCTAAAGTGGCAGGGCAAAACACGCCATCGACCGTTCTAAACTATGGGTCTTAACCGGAAACCATCGCTAATCTTGGCCCTGGCCTCCGCTGTGCTGCTGGGGACCAGCGGCCTGACCTTCTGGCTAACCTCCCGACGGCATTGGGATAACCAGGCCCTGCCTTTAGGCGCCAGGGCGATTCCGGCGGATGCCCTGGCGGTGGTGGCCCTGTCCAGTGATCGGGGCCAGTGGCAGCGGTTACGGCAGTTGGGTAACGCCAGCCGACGGGATCAGTTTGATCAGCTGGTGGGGCAGTGGCGAGATCGCCTGATCACCCAGACAGGACTAGACTTTACGAAGGATGTACAACCCTGGCTGGGGGAGGAGATTACCCTGGCTCTCTTACCCGGGGATAGCACCGCACCCCCAGGGGATCCCTCCACCGCCCTAGGGCCGCCGGAGCAGCTGACCCGTTCCCCCTGGATAGCCCTAATTCCCATTCGGGATGGGGCTGGCACCCAGGGGGAGTTAGCCGATCGCCTGGTAGCAGCCCCGTCTCTGGCGGATAATCCCTACCGGGGCATCACCCTGCAACAACTGGGCACCGATCCCGAGAAACTTCTCTACGTAGCCGTGCTCAGCCCCGACCTGGCCCTGGTTAGTGCCCAGGCGGACCTGGTGAAGCGGGGGATTGATAGCTGGAAAGGGGGGCAATCCCTGGGGGAGCGACCAGGCTTCGCCAAGGCCTTTGAACAATTACCCGAGCCTGACCCCCTGGTGCGGATCTATCTGGATGTGCCAAGGGCTGTCACCGCCCTTTCCCAGTCGGTGGAGCCACCCCTGGCCCCTAACCGGCTACAGGCCCTGCAGTCCCCCCGAAGTCTGGCCGGTACCCTCAGCCTCAAAAATCAAAAACTCCATCTCCAGGCCATCAGCTGGCTCGATCAGGGGCCGGCGGGGTTCACCACAGGTAATCGAGCGGACCAGATGCCCCAGCGGTTGCCCGCCAGTAGCCTGCTGATGCTGTCAATGGGAGATTTTCAACAATTCTGGCAGGACTTTAAGGCGGGGCAGCAGCTTTCCGCCCTCTTCCCCTTTCGCCCAGAGGATCTAAACCTGACCCTGCAGTCCGCCACCGGCCTTAGCCTGGAGGAGGATTTTCTACCCTGGATGGCCGGCGAGTTTGGCCTGGCGGTGTTAGCCCCACCCCGTCAAAACCCCCAGCCGGGTGAACAGGCTTTGCCAAACCCGGCCCTGGTGCTGATGGTGAAAGCCAGCGATCGCACCGCCGCCACCAGCACCTTGACCCGCCTGGATGAGGTGATCGCCAATCGTTACCGGTTTGCCATTGATGCGGTTGATCTGGGGGGGGTTGCGGTCACCCGCTGGACCGCCCCCTTTGACTCCCTCACCCTGGCCCATGGCTGGCTGGCGGGGGATGTCTTGTTTTTCACCGCTGGCCAGGGCATCCCGGAGTTGGTGGCCCCCCAACCGGGCCGTAGTCTGGCCCAAACCTCCGCCTTTCAATCCACCACCGGTGATGCACCCCGGCCTAATAATGGCCATTTCTTTATTGACCTGGCGGACCTGGCCAAGGCGGACAATCAACTGCTGCTCCCCCCCCTACCCCAGGAGGGGCTATTCAGCGTGGCCGGTTTAGAGGCCATGGGGGTGACGGCGACGGTATTGAGCGATCGCCAGGTCCGCTATGACATTAGCTTGAATCTGAAGCGGGGCGATCGTTCCCCTAGCCCCCCAGCCCCCTTGCCGCCCCAGCCGCAATAGGCCCTAGGGCACCCAGGGGACTACCAGATTACCGACTCCTACGCAAATTTCAGTACCAAAAGTCGTTACCATAAAGCTAGCCTGTACCCCCTAAGGTTCCTATGGATTTGATTGCTCTCCAAAGTTGGCTCGATAACGCCGCCTTTGCGGTGCTGTTCGCGACCATGCTGCTGTACTGGACCGGGGCCGCCTTCCCCCAGGTGACCCTGCTACCCAGCCTGGGCACCGCCGGTATGGCCACCGGCAACTTGACCATCGCGGCCCTGCTGTTGGCCCGCTGGATTGAGGGGGGCTATTTCCCCATGAGCAATCTCTATGAGTCCCTCTTTGCCCTGGCTTGGGGGGTGACGGCCATGCACCTGCTAGCGGAGGCCATGGGTCGCCGCTCCCTGGTGGGGGTGGTCACCGCACCGATCGCCATGGCCATTACCGCCTTTGCCACCCTTTCTCTGCCCACCAACATGCAGGGCTCCGAACCCCTGGTGCCCGCCCTAAAATCCAATTGGCTGATGATGCACGTCAGCGTCATGCTGCTCAGCTATGCCGCCCTGCTGGTGGGCGCCCTGCTGGCGATCGCCTTCCTGTTTGTCACCCGGGGGCAGGCCGTAGAGTTGAGGGGCAGTTCCGTGGGCACTGGCAGTTTTCGTAGCCGTCAGTCCTCAGCCCCCTTACCCTCCGTTCTACTGGAAACCAAACTCCCTAGCCTCAGTCTTGCCCAGGGAGATACCCTGGTGATGGAGAAACCCTCAGTCAGCCAACTAGCCACCCAGGCCCAACCCCTCTCTCTGCAACGGCTGACCCTGGCGGATAGCCTGGATAACATTAGCTATCGGATGATTGGCCTGGGCTTCCCCTTGCTCACCATTGGCATTATTGCCGGGGCGGTGTGGGCCAACGAGGCCTGGGGCTCCTACTGGAGTTGGGACCCTAAGGAAACCTGGGCCCTAATTACCTGGCTGGTGTTTGCCGCCTATCTCCACGCCCGCATTACCAAGGGGTGGCAGGGACGGCGGCCGGCCCTTTTGGCCGCCACCGGTTTTGCCGTGGTTTGGATCTGCTATCTCGGGGTTAATATTCTGGGCAAGGGATTACACAGCTATGGCTGGTTTTTCTAACTAACCCCCACCGGGCTTCCCCGTCGGTTGGCCGTTCCCGCCAGGGTATCTAACCCCAAGGCTAGGGCCCTATCTTTGCCCAGGGTTGGCGCTCACCATCCTTTTTTTCCCAGTCTGGCTTTTAATCCTCTGAACAGGATTATCCTAATAAGGACGATGGCCTAATATAAGAAGCGCATTGGATTTTTCAGCCTATGTCTGCTATCCCCTTGCGAATCGGCTTTAGAGTCCTAGAGTTAGCCCTGGCTGTAGGTCTGTTGGTGAGTGGTTGTGGTCGCTCCTCGCCTCCGGTTGATGCGGCCAAAGCCCTATCTGTCCAGACGAAGACCCTAGAACCTGGCACCGTGGAGGATAGTTCTGAGTTTATTGGCGCACTGGAGGCTCAGCAACGCATAGATCTAAAGTCTGAGGTGAACGGTCGGATCGTTCAGATTTTTGTGACCTCCGGTGATGGGGTGCGGCAGGGGCAGCCGATCCTACAACTGCGCCCTGATCGGGTAGGGGCGGAGGTTACCAGCGCCCAGGCGGCGGCTGAGGCGGCTGGGTTTGCCCAACAGGCGGCCCAGGCCCAGGTAGATGGGGCCCAGGCTAACCTGGCGCGGGCCCAATCCGATCTGCAACTGGCCCAGACCGACTTTAATCGTAGCCAGAGTCTAGCCAGTCGGGGAGCCATCAGTCGGCAGGAATTAGATGGGGCTCAAAACCGACTGGAGGCGGCTCGCGCGGCGGAAAAGAGTGGACAGGATAATTGGCGAGCAGCCCAGGCTACTTTACAGCAAGCCACCGCCAGCCTGCGCCAGGCCCAGGCCCAGGTCAATGTCAAGCAGGAGGACCTGGGGTTTACCCGAGTTGTCGCTCCGGTGGCGGGTCGGGTGGGAGACATGGCTCTGCGCCTGGGGGATGTGGTCACGGCGGGACAAACCCTGATCACCATTGTGCAAAATCAGGATCTCTTTCTCCGACTACAGGTGCCCAGCAATCGAGCCGCCCAGTTGAGCCTTGGCCTGCCGGTGGAATTGCTTAACCCCGATACGGGAGAGTCTCTGGCCACTGGGGCCCTGGGCTTTATTTCCCCCGATGTGGATGCCGGGGCCCAGTCAATTTTGGTAAAGGCCCGATTCCCCAACGAAGCCCGGATGCTCAGGGATGGGCAACTGGTCCAGGCTCGGATCATCTGGAGTACGACCACCGCCCTATTGGTGCCCACGGTGGCAGTAACCCGGTTGGGTAACCAGAGTTTTGTGTTTGTCGCTACTGAGCAAACCAATAACCAGGGCCAACCCCTTCAGGTTGCCGATCAGCGTCCGGTGCAATTGGGAGCGATCCAGGGGAGCAATTACCGGGTCTTAGAGGGGCTGCAGGTGGGGGATCGGGTGGTGGTGACCAACATTCTTAAACTTCGGGATGGGTTGCCCATCACCCCCCAGCCCGCCAGCGCCGTCCTATCCTTGGGGCCCTAAGCGATGTTTCGCCCGAGTTGTTTGTTTAGGTTGCCCCCATGGCCCTGTTGTCCATAGCCGATACCTTTATTCGACGACCGGTTTTGGCCACGGTGGTCACCGTTTTGATTTTACTAGTGGGTGGCATAGCGGTTCCCTTGCTGCCCATCGAGCAATTACCAGAGCTGGCCCCGGTGCAGGTACAGGTGACGGCCTCCTATACGGGCGCAGATGCCGCCACCGTGGAAAATACCGTGACCAACGTGCTGGAGCGAGAAATCAATGGGGTGGAGGGGATGGACTATCTCACCTCCAGCAGTACTAACACCGGTCAAAGCACCATCAACATTGTCTTTCGTCCCGGTCAAGATAAGGATCTGGCCCAGGTGAACGTTCAAAATCGGGTGGCGGTGGCCCAACCCCAGTTGCCCGGCGAAGTCAACGATCTGGGGGTGACGGTGCGGGCCCAATCCCCCAGCACCCTGCTGGTCTACCGGTTTTACACCGAAGACGATCGCTACGATGGGCTATTCCTGAATAACTACGTGGATTTATTTATCCTCGATGAAGTGAAACGCATCAACGGGGTGGGTAACGCCCAGATTTTTGGGGCAGGGCGCTATGCCATGCGGCTCTGGCTCGATCCGGCGGCCCTGGCCAAGCAGGGGTTGACCCCAGGGGATGTGGTCAAGGCCTTGCAGGAGCAGAACATTCAAATTGGCGGCGGGGCGATTGGGGCCCCCCCCACCCCGTCGGAGCAAGGCTATCAGTTTACCGTGCGTCTGCCGGGTCGCCTATCGGAAGCGCGGCAGTTTGAAAACCTGATCCTTAAGGTGGGGGCTGGGGGGAACCTGGTGCGGCTCAGGGATGTGGGCCGGGCAGAACTGGGTTCGGAGAACTATGGCTTTGACGTTAAGGCCGATGATCACCTGGCGGCGGGGCTACTGGTGTACCAACTCCCCGGCAGCAATGCCCTGGATGTGGCCAACGCCATTCGAGAACGGATGGCGGAGCTGCAGCTCAGTTTCCCCCCCGGTCTCAAGGCTGAGATCGTGTTTGACACCACGGAGTTTGTTCAGGTCTCCCTGCGGGAGGTGCTGGTCACCCTCCTCCAGGCGATCGCCCTGGTGTTGCTGATTCTCTTTGTCTTTCTACAAAGTTGGCGAGCTACGGTGATTCCGGCCATTGCGATCCCGGTCTCCCTGGTGGGGGCGATGGCCTTTCTGCTGTTGTTTGGCTTTTCCATTAATAGTTTGACCCTGTTTGGCTGCATCCTGGCCACGGGCCTGGTGGTGGATGATGCCATCGTGATTGTGGAGGCCATCACCGCCAAAATTGACCAGGGTATGCGCCCCCGCCTGGCCGCCCTGGATGCCATGGGAGAGCTCTCCGGTGCCGTCATCTCCACCTCCCTGGTACTGATGGCGGTGTTTATTCCCGTCGCCTTTTTCCCCGGCACCACCGGCAAGATTTACCAGCAGTTTGCCCTGACCATTGCCTTTACGGTGCTGGTGTCCACCCTGAATGCCCTGAGCTTTTCCCCAGCCATGGCTGCCTTGCTGCTGCGCTCCAGCGGATCGGACCGGGGGGGGAGGTTGGATTGGTTTTTCCAGCGGTTCAATGATTTGCTCGCCAGGGTGATTGAGGGCTATCGCCGCCTGGTGGGTGGGTTAATCCGGGCCCGTTACCTGGTGCTGACCCTATTCGTGGCGGGCCTGGTGCTGCTGGTGGGGATGTTTCGCCTAATTCCCACCGGCTTTGTGCCCCCCGAGGATCAGGGCTACTTTATTGGTATTGTCCAGGCCCCCGATGGGGTTTCCCTGCCCTATACCCAGGCGGTGATGGCTAAAACCAACACCCTACTGTCGGAGTTTCCCGAGATTAAAAGTACCTTCTTGATCGCCGGCTTTGGTTTTGATGGGGCCGCCCCCAACCGGGGCGTCTTCTTCGCCACCCTCACCCCCTGGGATCAACGACAGGGGGTGAAGGCCTCGGTGTTTGGTCTGCTGCCCCGGGTCAACCAGGCGCTCCAGCAGATTCAGGAGGCCCGGGTGATTGCCTTTAATGCGGCGGCGGTGCCCGGCTTTAGCCCCACCGGGGCGCTGGAAATGCAGCTGTTGGACCGCAGTGGCGGCCAGCTCACCATCGATGATTTCCTCGCCAACAGCCAGGAGGTGATTGCCGCCGCCAATCAGTCGCCGGCGGCGGCCGGGGTGTTTACCCAATTTACCGCCAGTGCGCCGCAAATTCAGGTGGAGCTGGATCGCGATCGCCTCAAGGCCATGGATGTGGATCTGGCGGAGGCCCAGTCAGCCCTGGGCACCTACCTGGGGTCTCGCTACGTTAACGACTTTAGTTTCGGCGGCCGTAACTACCGGGTGTTTATCCAGGCGGATGCCCCCTTCCGGGACAACCCCGCCGATATCGACGCCATCTACGTCCGCAGTAAGACCGGTACCATGGTGTCCCTGGCGGAGGTGGTGAACCGGCAGGAGGTGGTGGGGCCGGCCACCATCAACCATTTCAACCTGTTTCGATCGATTAAATTAGAGGGCCAACCCGCCCCCAGGGCCAGCACCGGTCAGTTGATCCAGGCCATGACCCAAGCCCATACCCAGGCCGCCCTACCCTCCGTAGGCCAGGCCTGGCAGGGTACCGCCAAGGAGGAACTGGCGGCGGGGGGAGCGGCAGCGATTATCTTTGGCCTGGGGCTGGCGGTCGTATTTTTAGTATTGGCGGCCCAGTACGAAAACTACGTCGACCCGATTATTATTCTCCTGACGGTGCCCCTGGCGATTTTAGGGGCCCTGATCTTTCTCTGGCTGCGGGGGTTGGCCCTCAATGTCTACGCCCAGGTTGGCCTGGTGATGTTAATTGGCCTGGCCAGTAAAAACGCCATCCTGATTGTCGAGTTTGCCAACCAGGCCAGGGCCCAGGGCCTGGGTCTGGTGCCCGCCGCCATTAATGCGGCCCAGCAACGGTTCCGACCCATTGTCATGACCAGTATTTCCTCCCTGGCCGGGTTCTTCCCCCTGCTGGTGGCCACGGGGGCCGGCAGCTCCAGTCGGTGGTCTGTCGGTTACACCGTGTTTGGTGGACTACTGGTGGCCACGGTTTTGAGTTTGTTGGTGGTGCCGGTGTTGTATGTGGTGTTAAAGGGGCTGGCGGATTGGCTGTTCTCAGACAAAACCCCACCCCCCGCAGCCGAGTTGCCCAGCGATCGGGGCACCCCTGATTAGCCTCACCCCTAAACCCTACCCCCTCGCCCCTTCTCCACTGGAACCCCTATGGATAGCCAACAATACCTGGATTTGATCACCCGGCTGGAGGAGATGGAGGCCAAACTTGAGGCCTTCATTCAGCAGGGGCTAGCGGAGCGGATTACCCGTTTAGAGGATGCCCTGACCTTGATTACCGACGTGGATCGCTACCAACGCTTACAAAACCTCCTCAAAACCGGTAAATTACGGGAAGCCGATCAGGAGACCCTGGCGGTGATTTTGCAGCAGGCCGCCGCCTCTAACCGGGAAGAGTTGACCCCGGAGGGGGTCAAGCGATTCCCCTGTAGTGTGCTGCGAGTTATTGATCGACTCTGGGTTACCTACACCGGTGGCCGCTTTGGCTTTAGTGTGCAGCGGCAACTTTACCAGGAGGTGGGGGGCAGTTTAGAAACCGCCATTGCCCAGGATGGCGAACTGTTGAAGAAGCTGGGCGATCGAGTGGGTTGGCGCCAGGACAACCAATGGAAAACCCTGGACGAGGCCACCCATAGCCTGGAGGACCCGGTGGGTTGTTATCCGGTGATCTGGTGGGACTCCCCCTACGGGGCCAAAATGGTAAATTACTTTTTGGTGCGGCTGCTCACCTGTAAACTTTAGGGGCGGTGAACCTTAATCAAAACGGGCCATGCTGGACTCGAACCAGCGACCGACCGCTTAGAAGGCGGGTGCTCTATCCGCTGAGCTAATGGCCCCCAGCTACCCTAGCCACCTATAGGGGGGTAGGGGTCAGCCAGAAGGCTTATCCTGAACAGGCTTTGCCCGTTACACCCGATCCTAATATTTTGGCCAAAGCGATAGCCTCTCCCATTGTAAGGCTATTCTTTACGCAGATCTCGTTCAAATCACCCCCCGGCCCGCCAAGATTGGGGGGAGTTAGAGGTATCGAGAATCTATTAACCCTTAACTTTTGGTGAGGGGCAATGTAGTATGCAGAGTGCAGAGTACCGATCTAGGATTTAGAGAACGTGTTCAGGTCAGAACTACGGCTAGGGCGATGCGGAGTAGTTCTTCACCAGCAGCCATTGGCAGGCCACCCCCATGTTTATTTTGAAACGTCAGGATGTTGAGATTAGGAAGGTAAGCCTCCCAGATCAGGAGGAGCCCGCCTTAATTTTGTTCTACCGGGGTCAAGGCTTTAAGTTATTGGGGCTTTTTGCCGCCACCCAGGAAGACAAAGCTCGGTTGCTGTGGCGAAATTTGACCGATAACCAGGGCAAGGTCTGTGTTCTACTGGAGGAACCGGATCGCTTTAGCGTCTGGGGACGACTAGGGGCTAATCCACCGGGGAAATATGATGGAGCTGTACCGGTGGCTAGCCCCAAGGGTCAGGACCTCTATATCCAGGCCTGTTTGCTTTTATTGCAAGGGCTACACATGGATGTGGAGGATTTACTAGGGCCCAAACAGACTAAACGGTTTGAGGCGGATTTACATAAGGTCCTGGTGGACTGGCACTTTCCCCTGGGGGCCCATCCCCAGGTGCTCAAACATCTACTGCGGGTAGATCCCTTACAGTCGACTCAGCTCCCCCCCTGGCAGGAACACCACCTGGAGCGCCTGTTGGAGGAAGCCTATCGGATTGGTAAACATTACTTTGGCAATGCCGACTTTGCCGGACGAGCCCTAGATAGCCTGGCTGATTTGGCCGAACATGAGCAACAACAGGTGCGGGTCTGGCTACAGAACTCCCCCAGTGGCAGAAGTTGGTTATCGGCTAACCCCCGGTCAGGGTGACCACAGATCGCTCAACAGGCTGATCCGGCTCAGACCAGGGTGGTTTCTGGGGGTCGGGTCGCCCCTTCTGCCTAGGACTTTTTTCCATAGTGTTGCTATCGGTGTTGATTTCCTCCCCCTGGTTGAGTCGTTGCGCCCTGGCGGTGGCCCCGGAGTTATTGGGCTGCCGGTTGGTGCGTCGTTGGCCCGATGGTCGCCAGCTTACCGCCGTTATCGTTGAAACCGAAGCCTACACCGCTGGTGACCCCGCCTGCCACGCCTATCGTCGCCAAACCCCTCGCAATCGGGTGATGTTTGGTCCGGCGGGCTATAGTTACGTCTATCTAATCTACGGTATGTACCATTGCTTTAACGTGGTCACCGATCTCGAAGGGGTGCCCAGCGCCGTTTTGGTGCGGGCGGTGGATCTGGTGGCCATCCCTGATTGGTTAGTGGGCTATCGTCAGGAAAAAGCCTGGCGGTGGGGAGCAGGACCCGGCAAACTATGTCAACTATTAGGGATCGATCGCCAGCTCAGCGATCGCCCCCTCCACCCCAGTACCGGCCTCTGGCTAGAGGCCCCCAGCCCCGACTGGCAGGCCCGCCTGCAGGGCTCGGCGGCGATCGTCAAAACCACCCGCATCGGCCTCACCCAGGGGGCCGACCGGCCCTGGCGTTGGTACGTGAGGGATGCGGCTTCGGTATCAAAGCCCTGAGCAGGGGTCAGGGTGAGATCGGGTGGTTACAACCGGGCAAGTACTTGACTACTGTGGCGAGGAAACCATCATCAACCTGGGTAGCCCCCTCTCCGGTCTATACTTCATCATCACGGGTCATGTGGAACTGAGAACCCCGGGTCCTGCGGCCAAGGCCACGGACCTGAGGGGGACCTGGTCCTGGGGCAATTGGGCGAGGGGGAATTCTTTGCTGAACAAGCCTGCCTACCGACCCAACAGCTGAGCGTCCTTAAGGTTATGGCTGTGACCGACGTCCAGGTGTTTGTGATCAAACGGCAGGATCTGCAGGAACTTCTCGATCAGTCCCCCCGCCTGGCTCAACAGATTGCTGAGGTGATGGAGCTGCGTAAACGTAACAAGCAGCGGCACGAACCGGGGTCGCCCACCACAACTGCAAAGCATCGTCGGACGACTCAGCTGCCTCGGAGATGGCCACGACGGTATCTGGAATCTGTTTGCTCAGATTGGGCATTCAAGCGAGCGCTTGGAGATCTTAGACTGGTACCATACTCATGGAAAATCTGGGCAACGTTGGCGGGTCTCAACAGCGTCTTGATGCGGTTGAAGCCTGCCTATGGCAAGGCGATGTAGATGGCGCGGTCAGGATACTTGATGACTGGCCCCATGATCAGGTAGAACAGTTCATTGGCTATCTGGCTAAGCATCGCCACCGCATCGTCAACTACAGCTACTACCAAGCTGAGGGGATTTCAATTGGTTCGG